>VHCG01000016.1 GCA_016871805.1 Verrucomicrobiota bacterium | reverse complement strand
TTTGTTTCGAGCCGAGGTCCCATGTCCGCTGGATGGCACGCGGGGTGGAAGAGGGGAGACTCACACGGGGACGCGGAGACGCGGAGGGAGATGGGGAAGCAGGGCAGATGCGGAGGTTGAGGTTCCTCCGGCGGATCAGCCGGAACAACAATCACAGGCCCGGCAACAGCGCGCGTGAGGCGGGGTGACGGGCACGGGGCGCTCCATGGAGCCTAGCTGAAAAGCGGACCGGAGCGCACGACTGCCTCCTGGAAAGTCTCCACCCAAGGTGGATCCGGTTCATTCTCCTCATTGCCGCTACCGAAATCCCGAGCGGCTCAGTCAGTCCCTCCCCGACGTCAATTCATCTCCTGCCCGAGCTCGACGTTCCAATACGCAAGATCGAGGAAGTGGCGCCATGACTCGTGGATCGGTGCGCCAAAGTTCACCTGCACAAATGGCCGCCACTTGGGTCGCTTGGGTTTGCGGATCAGGCGCATGCCTGCCTCGGCCGGCGTCCGGTTCGCCTTCCTTGTGTTACAGGGGATGCAGGAGCAGACGATGTTGTCCCACTGCGTCGGTCCACCGCGGTCCCGGGGTACCACGTGGTCGAGGTTGAGATCCCTCCGGTCGAAGATTCGACCGCAGTACTGGCAGGTGTTGCCATCCCGTTCGAAGATGTTGTGACGGGTGAACTTGACCTCCTTTTTTGGGAGCCTGTCGAACACTTGGAGAAGGATCACCCGCGGGATGCGCATCCGGAAGGAGACGGTACCGAGGGATTCCCCATCAGGACCCAGCCGTGACAGATCCCGCCACTGATCGAACGTGTAGGTCTTGAAATCACCCTGCAGGTTGTCCTGCACGACCTGGGCATGGCCTTCGAACAGGAGCGATAGGGCACGTCGCACCGAGCAGATGTTCACCGCCTGCCAGAGACGGTTTAGGACGAGGACCTGCTGGGTCAGTACGAGGCTCATTGGACAAGGATTACTGGCCTTTTCAGGTACTGCACGGCTTCGACCAAGTCAACGAGCGGCTGCTGCAGGATGACCTTGCGTCGGGATTCGGTTCATCATCAGCGTTGCGATCATGCATCCCTTGAGGCCCAGCGCCACCGCTGGATTTTCCCGCGAATGCGCTGTTGAGACCGTCGGGCGCCGCGAGTTGCTTTTGCCTAGACCCAGATTCCGGTCGATGCAGTTGACTGTCTTGCATCGCCCAGTATGAGGTGCCGGCCTTTTGCTCGGACTCTGGTTGGAGCCAGCAATGTCTGCGCTGGCTGAGGAGTATTCGATCCGGAACCCTGGACCAGACCCAGCCAATTTCCCAAACAGCGCATTCACGCTGCCGCAGGGGCGGGCCTACGTGGAACTGTCACCCGTCAACCTCAGCACGCCGAACTCGGGATCCTCGGGATCCTACAGTGCTGGCTATCTGCTTCGATACGGGTTGATCGATGACCTCGAGCTGCGGCTGTTCTCGTCGGGTTATACCGAGGTTCGTGGAAGCGAAGGCACCCGAGAGCTGTCCCCGCAGGTCCTCGACCTCAAGTGGCATGTGTTGGACGAGGATGTCCAACGGCATCTCCCAGCGGCCGGGGTCGAGTTCGCCCTCGAGACCGAGTGGGCGAGCCCGGCCCTGCGTCAGGGGTGGAACCCGGCTCTGTCGTTCAATTTCGACCAGGGATTCCCGCTGGGGATCGCCTTTGAATACAATGTCGGCTTCTTCAGAAGGCTCGACGCCGACGGGGCCGCCCAGTTCCCCGCTGCGCTGTCCTGGGCCTTCCAGCGCGAGCTGCTTGGCCCGGTCGACGTCTTTGTCAATGGCTACGGTTCCCTGGGCGATGGGCCTCCGTCCTGTGCGATCGGGGGTGGGTTCGTCTGGGTGCCTTGGGACCGGTTGGCGGCGTTCACCAATGCCGCGGCAGGGCTTACCGCTGTCACTCCGGACGTCTATATCCTGGTCGGGCTCGCAGTGGCGTTCTGAAGGGTGACCGGGTTCGACGGACCTCATGAGCCCCTTGGTCCGGATCGAGACGGACCCTGTGGATGAACTCTGGTGGTCCGCCGAGAACTTGCACCGGGTTTCCGCGATCGATTAGCGTCCGCTGGATGACGTTGACAGAAAAACTGCTGGCCCGCGCCGCGGGCAAGTTGAAGGTCGAGGCGGGTGACAACATCTGGGTGAAGGCCGACGTGCTGATGACCCACGATGTCTGCGGCCCAGGGACCATCGGGGTGTTCAAGCGTGAGTTTGGCAAGGATGCCAAGGTCTGGGATCGCCGCCGGGTGGTGATCATCCCCGACCACTACATTTTCACTGCCGATTCCAAGTCGAACCGCAACGTCGATATCCTCCGGGATTTCGCCCGCGAACAGGAGCTTCCCTATTTCTACGACGTCATCGACGACCCGTCAGGTCATTGGGTGTTCGATGCGGGGAAGGGGAATCTAAAGCGGCAGTACGGAGCCAACTACGCGGGGGTTTGCCACGCCGCCCTTCCGGCCAAAGGGCACACGCGTCCGGGTGAGGTGCTCTTCGGCACCGATTCGCACACCTGCATGGCGGGTGCGTTCAACCAGTTCGCCACAGGCATCGGAAACACCGATGCAGGTTTCGTGATGGGCACCGGCAGGCTGCTGATCAAGGTTCCAGAGACGATGAGGTTCCGCCTTGAGGGACGGCTTCGTCCGGGCGTCATGGCGAAGGACATCATCCTGCACATCATCGGGGAGATTGGTTTTGATGGAGCGACCTACCGGGCGATGCAGTTCGAGGGGTCCGGCATCGGAACACTCTCCATGGATGATCGGATGACCATCGCGAACATGGCGATCGAGGCCGGAGGCAAGAACGGGATCTTCCCGTTTGACGCGCGGACCGCCGAGTATGTGGAAAGCCGAACCCGGCTGAACGGGACCCATGCCGCCTACGAACCGGTGGAGCCTGATTCGGATCAGCGGTTCGTCTATGACACGGTCGTCGACCTCGGGGCGTTGGAGCCCACGGTGGCCTGCCACCCCGACCCGGGACAGCGGCAGAAGGCGAAAGATCTCGCGAGCGTGAAATTGGACCGCGCCTATCTCGGTTCCTGCACAGGCGGGAAGACCAGCGACTTCATCGAGTTCGCGCGTGTCCTGCAGGGGCGCCGCGTGTCGATCGACACCTTCGGTGTTCCAGCGACGCCTGATATCGTTCGTGATCTGCAGTCGACGCGTTGGGGTGCGAAGACCATCTGGCAGATCCTAGAGGATGCAGGGGTGCGCCTCACCGAGAACGCAGGCTGCGCGGCCTGTCTGGGCGGTCCGGTGGACACCTTCGGTCGGATGAACCAGGCCGGGATGAAGTGCATCAGCGCGACCAACCGCAATTTTCCGGGTCGCATGGGGCACAAGGAATCCCAGGTGTTCCTTGCCAGCCCCGCGACTGTTGCCGCCAGCGCCATCGCGGGCCGGATCGCAGACCCGAGGGAGTATCTCCCGAACTGATCTGGGACTGACCTTCGGTATGTGGAAGGAGTGGAGGTCAAGTCCTCGGATCAAGATTTTGTGTGGAGCCAAGACCGTGTGTGTCCGCATTTCCACGAGAAACCCGTTGACACGCACCACCCTCACTCCTAATAATTTCCTCTCAATTTTGAGTTGTAGGCGCCCGAATCGGTTTCCTCGCTCCAATGAGCGTGGGAACTGATTTTTTATCGCTGTGAGGCGATGAATGGCCGAAGGCGATGCCCGCGTAGCTCAGTTGGCAGAGCACGTCCTTGGTAAGGACGAGGTCATCGGTTCAAACCCGATCGCGGGCTCCAGCTAGCAACTCAAGTTGAGAGTAACGAAAACCAGAAACCGTTCGTCAGTCACATGGCTAAAGACAACTTCCAGCGTACAAAGCCGCATCTCAACGTGGGTACCATCGGCCACGTCGATCACGGCAAGTCGACTCTCACCGCCGCCCTCGTTGCGGTCCAGAACCGCAAGGGTCTGGCCCCGATGATCGAGTACAAGGACATCACGAAGGGTGGCACGGTCCGTGATGAGACCAAGACGGTCACGATTGCGGTCTCGCACGTCGAGTACGAGAGCCCCAAGCGGCACTACGCCCACGTCGACTGCCCTGGCCATGCCGACTACGTCAAGAACATGATCACCGGCGCCGCCCAGATGGACGGTGCGGTCCTCGTCGTCAGCGCCGCCGATGGTCCGATGCCCCAGACCCGCGAGCACATCCTCCTCGCCCGTCAGGTCGGCGTGCCGAGCATCGTCGTCTTCCTGAACAAGGTCGACCTGGCGGATGCCGAGCTTCTCGAACTGATCGAGATGGAGATTCGTGATCTGCTCAACAAGTACGGTTTCCCTGGCGATACGACGCCGATCATCCGTGGTTCCGCCACGGCGGCCATTGCGGGTAAGCCTGAGGGCGAGCAGGCGATCGCCAACCTTCTGGAGGCCTTGGACACCTTCGTGCCCGAGCCGGTCCGCGAGTCCGAGAAGCCGTTCCTCATGTGCATTGAGGACGTATTCAACATCGAAGGTCGTGGAACGGTTGTTACCGGTCGCTGCGAGCGCG
The DNA here is from genome assembly GCA_016871805.1 of Verrucomicrobiota bacterium. Classification (GTDB taxonomy): domain Bacteria; phylum Verrucomicrobiota; class Verrucomicrobiia; order Limisphaerales; family UBA9464; genus UBA9464. The sequence continues at coordinate 60,315 of VHCG01000016.1, read as the reverse complement.
GCATCCTCAAGAAGATGGAGGAAGTCGAAATCGTTGGGATCAAGGACACCCGCAAGACCACCGCGACCGACATGGAAATGTTCCGGAAGCTGCTCGAGCAGGTTCAGCCTGGCGACAACGCCGGAATCCTTCTCCGTGGCGTGAAGAAAGAGGATGTGGAACGTGGCATGGTCTTGGCAAAGCCGGGTTCCATCAAGCCTCATACCCACTTCAAGTCTGAGGTCTACGTCCTCACCAAGGACGAGGGTGGGCGTCACACTCCGTTCTTCAACAACTATCGTCCGCAGTTCTACTTCCGCACCTCCGACGTCACCGGCAGCGTCACGTTGCCTGCCGGCGTTGAGATGGTTGTCCCTGGCGATAACGTCAGCGTCGAGGTCAAGCTCCTCGCTCCGGTTGCCATGGAGAAGGGGCTTCGATTCGCCATCCGTGAGGGTGGCCGTACCATCGGTGCAGGCCGCGTGACTGAAGTGGTCGCCTGATCCATGTGGGGAGGTCCGGCATGTCCGGGCCTCCCTGCCTGTTTTTGTCGGAGGATTCGTTACAGACAGGGCGTTAGCTCAATTGGTAGAGTAGCGGTCTCCAAAACCGTTGGTTGGGGGTTCGAGTCCCTCACGCCCTGCCAAAACCTCGCGGAGGGGTGGCAGAGTGGTCTATTGCGGCGGTCTTGAAAACCGCTGTGGGGTCACACCCACCGGGGGTTCGAATCCCTCCCCCTCCGCCAACAATCATTTGTGACTAGTTTCTACACCCAATTGGGAGTCTGGGCCGCCGTCATCGGCGTCGCCTTTGGACTGCTCTGGAAGTTTGGCTATATCGCCCGCTTCGCCGCCTACGTCAGCGATACCCAGGAGGAGTTGAAAAAGTGTGCCTGGCCGAGCCGTGAGGAACTGCGTGAGACCACGGTGATGGTTCTGGTGACCGTTGCGATCTTCGGGGTCTTTCTCATGGTAGTGGATTGGATCCTGCTCGGGGGCATCCGCTTCATGATCGGTAGTTCATAGATGCCATGAAATTCCAGTGGTTCGCTCTCCACGTCCTCGCGGGCAAGGAGCAAAAGGTTAGAGACAGCATCAATCGTCGACTCAAGATCGACGAGATGGAGCCGTATATCCGAGAGGTCCTCCTCCCGATGGAGAAGGTTGTCGAGGTCCGTGGAGGCAAGAAAACCGTCACCAATCGCAAGCTCCATCCAGGCTACCTCTACGTGGATATGGCACTTCTTGATGACAATCGTCGTCTTCTCGAGAAGCCTTGGTACTTCATCAAGGGCATCGATGGGGTCATCGGATTCATCGGGGGAGAACGCCCCGCTGAGGTGGACCTTGATGAAATCAACATCATCAAGGCGGCTGTCATCGACTCTGAAGACATCGAGAAACCCAAGGTCAACTTCGACCTCGGAGAGACGGTCAAGATCAATGATGGACCTTTCCTCAACTTCAGTGGCGTTATTGAAGAGATTGAACCCGACAAGGGTAAGCTCAAGGTCACCGTCGACATCTTCGGGCGTAAGACACCCGTTGAGCTTGAGTACTGGCAAGTCGAGAAGTCCTAACCAGTTTTCATTTTCAAGATCCGTTCGAACCGAAACCGCTTCCCCCAGGAATTCCATACCATGGCCAAGAAAGTCACAGGAACAGTCCGCTTGCAGATCCAGGCCGGTCAGGCCAACCCCGCGCCGCCGGTCGGCCCGGCTCTCGGCTCCCAAGGCATCAACATCATGGCTTTCTGCAAGGAGTTCAACGCAGCGACCAAGGACAAAGCCGGCCTCGTGATCCCCGTGGTCATCACGGTGTATCAAGACAAGTCGTTCACCTTCATCCTTAAAAGCCCACCGGCCTCCGTTCTTCTCAAGAAGGCGGCAGGGGTTGCTTCCGGATCGAAGACCCCAAACAAGGACAAGGTTGGTAAGGTGACCCGGAAACAGATCCTCGAGATCGTCAAGCTCAAGGGATCCGACCTTAATGCCAACAGTGAGGCGGCTGCGGTCAGCATGATCGCAGGAACGGCACGCAACATGGGTATCGACGTCGTCGGCTGATTCAGAGCCTTTTTCCAAAGATCTACCCCGGTCGGGACCGTTTTTCGGTCCGCCGGGGTTTTTCATGGATAACCCCTTTTCCAAGACCCAGCCTACGGCTCTCGTCGTCCACGATCGATTGATGCCTGGCTCTGCTCTGGCCAATCGCCTGGTGGATCGCGGCTGGCGGGTGCATTCCCGGAGCGGGGTCGATGGACTCCTCGAGTGGATGCACTCCTACAGGCCCATGTTGCTTGTGATTCAGCTGGACCTCCGTGGAGGTGATGTCTGCCGGTTGATCCAAGACCTGAGAGCGGAGGCCAGGCTGACCCATATCGCCGTACTCGCCTATGGTCCGCTTGCTAACGGTCGACTTCGCGAAAGCGCCATTGCTGCGGGTGCCCAAGTGGTGGCTGCCGATTCATCGATCCTCGATCAGTTGCCGAGTCTGATCGACACGGCGCTTGCCGTGGATTGACCACCTCCAGAGGAACGCACCGAGGACTTCTCGGAAGATCGAGTCTTGGATGAGGCCCCGAGTTCGATTCAGTTCGAAGCGGCAGTTCTCCGGTGTCGCCACAACCTCGATCTCCGGGACCTTGCTTGCAGAAACTCACAAGATTCCTGCAGATCCGAGGTGATTCCGGTTGGTTTGGAGTTCTGGAATGCCGTTTTGCGCCGTAGTGGCGAATCACCCAACTCCTGAAATCGAAACGGGCATTGCCATCCCGCATCGATGCAGCATCGCATCGATGTCGGGCCCTGAGGCGGTTAGTTTTCCGCGGCTGTTTTGAAGATCGGTCAAATCGACCGGATACCAGTTCCGCCTCGAGGAATCGTTTAGTCCCGCCACGTTGATGGGACCGATGGCCTCTGTCATGGCGGAAACGAAATCTGTTGATGACAACGAATCCGCTCGGGCTCTGAGGCACAGAGTGCGCAGGCTTTCGCGAAAGCCATTCCGGCCACGCAGAAGGAATCCCGGGGCAAGATCCGCCTTTCCCAGGCGAAGCGCCGTCTCGGAAAAAGAGGCGGCTGCGAAGTACAACATGGACAGGGCTTGGAAGATGGCAGGCCGCCCGAGATTGTGGTGCAGAGTGCCGACTAACTCCGCGGCGACCTCGAGATTGGCGCGGTTCTCGGATGCGTAGGTTACCAGTGCCTTTTGACTTGGAACCGTGCCTTGCCCCAGCAGTTCGGCCAGATGACGAATCCCCAGCAGGGTCAGCGGAAAACCCGTCGACAGCAACGGATCGAGGAACCCCATGGCCGAGGGCAGCAATGCCCACCGGCGGCCAACAGATTGCGTGCAGCAGAAGGCCACCGAGGGCAGGTGGACGAAGGGGTGGACGGCGTGGGCTTCGGCAAATTGGACGGCGACTGACGGCAGCCGTTCCAACATCCGGCGCCAACCGGCTGCTCCTGCCTCCAGATGAAGATCCCTCGCAATCTTCGGATCGATCGAGACGCCAGCGCTGGTGATCCCATTGTTGAAGCGGAGCAGCCACATCCATCCTCCCGGAAACACATGATGCAGCGCGGCGTCATCAGGAGGGAAAGGAGGCACTGATTTGGCCGTCGGATCTGTTTGAGGCAGATTTCCCGACGCTGAGGCGGTCGGGCCGATACAGGATTCCCAGCGCCCGACTCCGGAGAAGTGAGTGAAGAGAGCCTCTCGATCGGGGAAGGCCACAAGAGGCTCCTCGCCGAGGTTGAGTTGTTTCCAGAGGAATCCTCGTGCCCCACTGGCATCCACGAGAAAGCGACCTCTAAACTCCACTGGATCACCCTGACGGACACCCTGCAGGTAAACCTCATCGGGTCGTTCTGAAAACGAAGTCAGTTTCGTCTGGTCAATGTAGACCGCTCCGTGTGAGACCGCTTCCTCGACAAAAAACGCATCGAAATCAGGGCGATACCAGTGGGTGTCGGCAACGTCGTCGTTTGGACTCGCTGCGACCAGGAGTTCGTTGCTGCGGTCCTCTTGCGGGCACCACGGCTTGTAAAACTCGTGGTGGTAGAAGCTGAATCCCCGCTTGAGACCGGCCGCGACCCTCGGATGATTTTTCTGCCACGTGCCCCACTTTGAGAACGCACGGATGCGGGGCAGATTGTACCGATCGGCAAGCTGTTCGAGAAATAGATTGGTCAGCGGCGTTGACGACTCCCCGATCGCAAAGCGCGGATGACAGCCTCGTTCTATCAGCACCACGCTCCGTCCAAGCTGGCGAGCGATCGAAGCCAGCAGGGAGCCGCCGAAGGCGGAGCCCACAATCACCAAGTCGAACAGCTCATGGTTCAGCGGCATTCGTCGCGATTGGGGAGGATCTGTAACAATCAGGTCGTTTCCAATGGATCCGGACTCGGGAGGAAAGCACACCGTCCTCGAATTGGAAACTGGAGGCTCGCCCCGGAGGCTCGTCCCGTCGTGGCGCTTGGGCCTGGGTGGGATTGGACTTCTGGAAAAGCCTGAGCCCCTGATAACACCCTGGCTCCGATCTGTCCCCGGAACCGATTGCATCTGCCTGCCGTCTCCCGAACTCTTCGATCGGTCCTCATGACTCCAGAAGCCCTCCGACACCTCATTGTGGTGGATCCGACCCTGGCCCGGATCATCCGTGCGGTGGGCCCCTGCACGATCCGCCCCCAGCGAAGGTCTCCGTTCGAGGCTCTTGTCCGTGCTGTAGCTCACCAGCAACTCAACGGCAAGGCGGCCGACGCCATCACGCGGCGTTTCCTGGAACTCTTTCCCGGCCGCCGCTTTCCAACGCCAGCCGAGGTGGAACAGATGGCCGAGGATCGGATCCGTTCAGCTGGCTTCTCGGGGTCCAAGGTGCGTGCGATCCTGGACATCGCATCCAAGGCCCGGGAGGGAGTCGTACCGGAACGCCGGGTCCTCGCCCGCCTTGACGATGAGGCCATCATCGACCGGCTCGTCCAGTGCCGTGGCGTGGGTCGCTGGACCGTCGAGATGTTTCTGATGTTCACACTGGCCCGCCCCGATGTCCTCCCGGCGGACGACTTTGGGGTGCGGAATGGCTTCCAGCTCATCCACGAACTTCCGGAGATGCCACGGAGCTGGGAATTGTTGGAATTCGGCGAGCGCTGGCGTCCATACCGAACTACGGCCAGCTGGTACCTCTGGCGCGCGGTGGACCTAGTCCGGGACGGAAAACTACCCCGATAGACCGTCGAATCTTGGGAAAGTTCCTGCCGAGTCCCAAGGCTACCGGGAGGGGGCAGGGGAAGCTCCTCGCGGAAAACCCACCGAATAGGTCTCCTCCACTGTGGAAACGGGTTTGCGGAGTATCCAGACCTTAGCGCCATGGCGTGCTGCAAAGTCAGGGCCTTCCGTAGGCCCAAGCACACTGACCGCGGTCGACAGGGCATCTGCAAGCATCGCCGAGGGGCTGATCACGGTGACCAGGCTGTGATCCGTCATGCCGATCCCTGTCCGGGGGTCGACGATGTGGGAGTAGCGGATGCCACCGATCTCCACGCGCTGGAAACTGTCACCCGACGTGGCAAGGGCCGTGTTGGCGAGATGGAGAAACCGGCGGTTTGGAGCTTCCGGGGTGTCGAATACCCCTGCCTCGATCCTCCATCCGATCTGTCCGGGTGGAGGATCACCCATGACCATGTCGCCCCCGCCCGAAAGCAAAAATCTTTGGATTCCCTGTTGCCGTAGCACGAGTGCTGCTTCGTCGAGTGCATAGCCTTTGGCGATGGCGCCGAGATCGAGTCGCATGCCGGATCGTGTCAACAGGGCCTCGTGACGGCCATCGCGTTGCCTGAGTTCCACCAGGGTCCAACCGCTCAGCCGGCGCGCCTCATCGATCGCGGCCTTTGAGGGTAGTTCTCGCTGACGCCGTGTCCGCTTCCAGAGAGCAACCTCGGGCCCCACGGTCACATCGAAGGCCCCGTTGCTGTCTCTGGATAATGTGTTGGCAGCGATCAGAACACGAGAGAGGTCATGCCCCAGTGGAACCCACCCTCCTGATCCGCTGGTCCGGGACAGACGGCTGAGTTCGGATTCCGGCTCATAGTCGCTCAGGATCGCGTTCAGTTCTGCGATCCGTGACCAGGCCGCCTCCGCCGCGTTCGTTGCCAAGGCTGGGTTGGTGGCATACAGGACCAGCCGGAACGGTAGTCCCATCTGAGGACGTTCAAACTCGTACCGTAAAAGGCGGTCATGTTTTGCGGAGGACGGTGTGGCGCAGCCGGCCAACACTAGCCCAGCCCACAGGAACAGAATCCGAAGGGTTTTCGGACGCGTCTCGTTATTCACAGGAGGAGTTTTCGAATCTCCGGGACGCTGGCGGTTCCCGTGGTGCCCAGCTGGTGGATGACGAGATGGGCTGCTGCCATGGCAATCTCCATGGCCTCGACCAATGAGGCTCCGGCCGCGAGGGCTGCGGTCAGATTGGCACTCACGGCATCGCCGGCACCCACAATGTCGATGGGGCCACGGAGGGGATGGTTCGGGACGTGGGCAGACTCCCCCGCCGCTGTTGCCCCCAGGATGCCCCGCTCGGAAAGGGTGATGAATGCGGATCGTCCACTGGAGCGGGCGAGCGCGATGCAGGCATTCCGTATATCCTCCAGTGAATCCACAGATCGTCCCGTCAGTGCCGCCAGTTCCGCGGCGTTCATCTTGAACAGCAGGGAGGGCCAGCCACCCAGACCCCGACGGCTGTCGGCGAGAATCAGGGCATCGGGACTCGAACGCGACCGTTCAGCGAGGGCACCGACCACCTCTCGGGTGACCGTGCCCGTACCTTCGAGATCCACCTGATCCATGACAATCGAACCGTCGACCTCGCCAGTGAGCCGCAGCACGGAATCGGCAAGCTGATGGCCGAGGGAGGGTGGGGTGGCCGTCCAGTTCTTCTGGTCGAGACGGCTCAGCTCCTCCGGCGGCCGGTTTGCGTGGTGTACCAGGGGTTTGCTGTAGGTGAAGGTGTTCCGGTCCGGGGCCGTGACGAACGCATCGATCCGGACTCCCGGCAGCCTGGACAAGGAGTGTCGAAGCGACCATCCCTCCCCGTCGTCACCGCAGAACCCAACTGGGAAGAGCGTCCCGACGCCGAGCGCAACGAGGTTGTTGAGGATTGTCCCGGCGGCTCCGGGCTGGCAGCGGACCCGGTTGACGTTGTGGACCGGAAGACCGGTCTCGATGGAGACCTCGCGCAGGGCGGGATCGATGTCGAAGTAGCGGTCGAGGCAGAAGTCCCCGATCACTGCCATTCGAAGTCCGGGATACCGGGAGGCAATGGCGTCGAATCGTTCCGGTGTCATGGGTGGTGGGGTTCAGGCAGGCACGAGTCGACGGTGAAGGTGCTGTACGAAGGCGAGGTTGTCGCACTGCAGATACCGCATCGTTCCACCCATCCGCGAGAAGCTCTTGCAGAACCGGAGGTAGTAGGCTGGGTTGGTCTTCGGCGGCTCGCCCTGGGTCCAGTCCCAGCCGCCACCGTCCTGAAGGTCGACCACATAGATCGAATGGCCAGACACCGCGCGGCGACCGTCCTGGAAACGAAGGTTGTGGACGCAGCTCAGGCTCTTCTCGAAGACCTGCGGGGCCATGATGGCGGAGCCGACCGACAGCACGACACCGTCGTCGAGTCCCTCCACTGCGCCAGCGAAAGACCGAAAATCCTCCGCGGCGGCGCGTCCGATTGCCGCTCCGTGGAACATGGGATGACAGGAGATAATATCGTAGCCGATGCCCGGGTGGACCGTGACGGGTACCCCCCTGCGCCAGGCCTCGGCAAGGATGCTGGCATGTTTCCAGGGATGGGTGATCGGGTGACGGCCGGAGGCGATGTCGAATCGGTCCAGGACCGAGAGGAGGTCGGCCGCGGCACCGGCGAGAGGATCCGATGGGAACTCACGGATCAGCTGGACCAGGGTCTCCCGTGCTGGGAAATCGCAACCGTCCTCGGCGATGTAGCGTCCGAGCGACCGGCCGTACCCAAGCCGATCGAGGGCCCCTGCAAGCAGAGCGAGGTGAATGTTTCGGCCCGTCTCGTCCCACAATCCGAAAGTGCCCGTCGCGACATTTTCCTCCACGCTCTCGGTCGAGCGCCCGAGCCAGGCGAATTCCCAGTCGTGGATGGTTCCTGCACCGTTGGTGGCCAAATGGGTGATCCACCCATCCTCCATGAGTCCCGCGATCAGCGGGGTTGCGCCGTTTCGAGGGAGATGCGCGCCGTACATCAGGATCACCGAGCCTCCCCGATCTCTCGCGCGCTGGATCCGGTCAGCCGCTTCCTCCACCACCGGCCTCAGGCCAGGGTCGATCGGCCGCAACGGGGCGTCGGGTGCTACCAGGATCGAGTCGACGGTCGACAGGCTTTTGCGCTCCGCCAGGGGTTGGACTCGTAGGCGGGTGAGGTCGAGAGGCGGGAAACGCATGGCGGTCTTGGGGTGTTTCTGGTCCTCAGGGGAACAATGTCTCCATCAGGGCATCGAGTTCGCGGTAGTCCGGTATGCAGAGGTCGGCCCCGACACCCATGAGCCGCTGGTGCTTCCAAGGGTCAAAGCGGCCGGAACCGTTGTTCGCCTCGTCGCTGGCGACTGCGACGGCGAAGCCTCCAACCTGCTTGGTGTTCTCGATCTCCACGTAGCCGTCTCCGAAGGCCAGCAGGGAATCCCCTGGAATCCGGTTCTCGGCAAGAATGCGGTCGATGATCATCTTCTTGCTGAACTTCTTGTAGTCGTCCTGGGCTCCATAGATATGGCCCTTGAAGTAGTGTGTGAGACCCAGAGCCTCAGCCTCGGCCTTGACGAACTGCTCATCGGTTCCGCTGGCCAGGTAGAGGCTGAGCCCCCTTGTGGACAGGGCCTCGAGCAGCGCGCGTGTGCCGAACACGGTGAACTCGCCACGCGGAATGGTTCCGGCCTGTATGCCCTCGACCCGGTGCCGGATTCGCTCGTCGAGGCGTCTCAGATACTCGTGTTTGTAGTCGAGGGGCTCACCGGGCGTGCCGCCCCGTTCCCGGACGCGTTCGGCGAGCTGGATCATCTGGTAGATGGTCTGCTTGCCGTTGAGTCGCATGATGTCCTCGAACGCCAGCTGACGGCGTTGCTCGTCGGTTTCGTCGGGGAGAGGGGGGAGTATTTCCGTGAAGAGCGGAACCATGATATCAGGCCAGCCCTGGCGGATCAGCGACAGGGTGCCATCGAAGTCGAAGAGGATGTGGGTAAGACCGGTGCGTTTCTGGAATCCCTGGCGGAATTCCACGAGCCCGGTGAATCGGGATGTGGATTGCATGAAAGGAGAGAGTCTACGTGTGGCAGTCAGTCGATGCCCACAACCTGGCCCTCGCGGATGGATCGTTCCTCCGCCTCGCAGAGCTCAAGGACCGACGCGGCGTCGTGGGGCGTGACCACGGTGGGTGGGCGCCCGGACTGGATGGCCTCGACGAGGTGACGGATCTCCCCGACATATCCATCGGGCCCGTCCAGCGTTACGGTTTCCGTTTTTCCATCCCGGCTCACCCGGAGGCGTTGATCCCTGCGTGCGAGATCAAAGTCCACGGTCGCCCGCTCGAAGTTCACAGTGAAGGCCATGGTGAAGGGAAAGCCCTCGGCCATGCCCCAGCTTCCCTCCGCGCTGACCACAGGGCCGTTCGAATACTGGAGCAGAGCCACCACATGGTCGATGGCTCCGCTCACCTTCGAATAACCTGATGCGACGAGTCCGCTGGGCCTTCCGAAGCAGTGTTGGATGAAGTCGAGGTCGTGGATGTGGAGGTCCAGCAGGGCCCCGCCAGAGTCTCCTCCCTTGAGGAAATGGGCATGGCCCCAAGCCGGAGCGGAGGCGACCCGCCGGAATCGGGCGTCGAGGACCTTGCCGTATTCGCGACTGCGGATCCGTTCACGGACCCAGACGTACTCCGGCCAGAACCGGATGCACAGTGCGGGCATCAGGAACGCGCCGCGCGCGGCGGCGATCTCCGCTACCTCAGCGATCCGCAATGCCTCGGCGTATGTTCTGGCGAGCGGTTTTTCCACCAGCACGTGTTTTCCCGCGGCGAGCGCGGCGATGGCCAGGTCGAGATGGGTCCGCGTCGGTGTGCAGATGTCGACCAGTGTGATGTCCGGGTCTGCGAGCAGGGCCGCAGGATCCCGGAACGCCTTCACCTCCGACATATCGAGCCGGAGAGGATCAGCGTCACCCACGTTTCCAGCGACCTTGGAGAAGTCGCCATCGAGATTTCGTCCGCTAGGGTTGCACAACGCGGCGATGCGGACGCCGGGGACCTGCCGATAGGCCTTGAGGTGCTGGGCGGCCATGAAGCCGGTGCCTATGATGCCGACCTGGATCATCCAAGGAAGATGGCGTCTGCTGGAGAGGGAAGGAACTCGAAAGAAGACCGTCGCGCCGACTGGGTCGAGACTGGGTCGGGAGTTGACCCTGATAGGGTGTCACGGGGAACCTTGGTCGATGTCTGAAAACAACCTGAAGATTGAGGCCTTGAACACCGGCACCGGAGCTGCGCCCCGGAAGGGCAACCGGGTGACCGTCCATTACACGGGCCGCTTCACCGATGGGCGCGTGTTCGACAGCTCAGTCGACCGCAATGAGCCCTTCTCCTTCACCCTCGGCCGCGGGGAGGTGATTTCCGGATGGGACATCGGAGTCGCCTCGATGAAGGTCGGTGACAAGGTGCGGATGACTATTCCGCCCGAGCTGGCCTATGGACGTTCCGGCTATCCGGGAGCGATCCCGCCGAATGCCACGCTTGTCTTCGAGGTCGAGCTGCTGGGTATCGACTGAACCCAGGGCGACTTGGGACCGATCAGTTTCCGAGGCAGACGAGGATTCGAGGATCCCGGGCCACAAGATGGCCTCCACCGAGGGCAAAGGGGGCCCGGGTTCCCTTGCCTAGAATCTGGACCCTGGACCGGATCTGGAACCGATCAGGACTGGCCGCGGCCACGACGAGTTCGCCGGATTCCAGCAGAAGCACCAGATCGGTTCCGGCAAGCAGGACGGTGCCGGCTCCCAACCCTGTTTCCGACCACCTCATCTTGCCGGTGGCCCATTCGACACACCGGAACTCCGGACCTCGCTCCTGTCGCCCGTGGAACCCATACAGGAACCCACCGCTCAGGACGGGGGTGGCGTAGTGTGCCGAGAGGGACTCGTCACCCGACCAGACCACCTCGATCTTCTCCTCGGTTCGACGCAACAGAATGGCTCCGGTGTCATAGCTGGTCGTGAGAAGGATCTCGGTGCCACTGAGAAGGGGGCTTGCGGCGTTCACCGAGGCGTGCTGGCGCGAACGCCACCGGTGGACGGGTCCGACCTTGCCGTCCATCCGGGTGATGACGAGGCCTTCACGGGTGAAAAAGCTGATGTCACCGGAGCCTGGACCTGGGACTGGCGAGGCATAGCCCGCCTCGTGATCGGTTGCCTTCCACAGCAGCGTCCCGCTGGTGAGATCGAAGGCGGCGATGCCGCCCCCGTTCCGGTTGCCCAGGTTCATGAAGATGCGTTGTCCAACAATGAGTGGAGAGCAGGCCGGTCCGAAGAATCCCTTGTCGGCACCCAAGTCGCGTCCCGCCTCGATCGCCCAGATCTTCCTCCCGTCAGCCAGGTCCAGGCAGGTCAGACGGCCCTGAGCTCCAAAGGTGATTACCCGGTTGGTCGTCGTAGCCGGGGTCCCCCGAGGGCCGTCATCGAATCCAAACCCGTCCACGTAGGCGGTCGGTGCCTGGTGGGTCCATCGGGTATTTCCGGTGGCCGGGTCCAGGCTCCGGACCCGTTCCTGGTCGCCGTCGCGATCGAAGGTGAGGACGTGTTCGCCTCGGATGACCGGGCCGCTGAACCCGGCTCCGATCGGTTGTTTCCAGAGGTGCTTGGGACCGGTGGAGGGCCACGACGTGATCCGTTCCGGGGTGGACCCGTTTCGTTGGGGGCCGAGGAACTGGGGCCAGTCGCTGGAGTGCCCCGTTTCAAGTTGGGTCCAGAGGAGCATGATGTGGATCCAAATCCATGAGACTCTTTTGAACGAGCCAAATGCGAAAGCTGACATGACCTTGGCCTTGGTTTTGGGTGGATCGTAGACCCGGCACACCACGTCAGGGTGCTGTCAGACCCCGTGGTAGATCTCATCGTAGAGATCGAGATATTCCGTTGCTTGGCGGGTCCAGGAGACATCGATCCTCATTCCCCGCCGGCGGAAGGCCGCCAAGACCTCCGGGTGCTGGAATAGACTGACCCCTTTGCGCATCGCATTTGCCAGTGCCTGAGGTGTTGGCTCGTGGAACTTGATCCCTGTGGCCCCCTCTGGGTTTTCCCGAGGGTCGATGATCGAGTCGGCAAGTCCGCCGGTGGCCCTCACGATCGGGATGGTTCCATAGCGGAGCGAGTAGAGCTGGTTCAAGCCGCAGGGCTCGAATCGGGAAGGCATCACAAAGAAGTCGGCTCCGGCCTCGATTCGGTGGGCGAGTGCTGGGTCAAATCCAATGCGCGCCGCCACAGCGTTGGGAAAGGTTCGCGCCAAGCGATCGATCGCTGCCTCCAGTCGTGGATCTCCAGAGCCTAGGAGGGCCAGCTGGAAACGTTCCCCGCTGCCAAGAAGGTCGAGGACAGCGTCATGGAGAAGGGCGACACCCTTTTGGTCTGCGAGTCGTGTGACATCCGCAAAAAGGGGAATCGAACCTTCGACTGGCAGGCCGAGTTCCTCCTGCAGCGCAGCCTTGTTGGTCCGCTTTCCTTCGAGATGGTTTGCATCGTAGGAGGCGACGAGGGATGGGTTCCGGGTGGTGTTCCATTCCCCGTAGTCCACGCCATTTAGAATGCCGGTGAGTTCGTATTCCCGTCGTCGGAGCAGGCCATCCAGGCCGCATCCAAACTCCGGCGTGCAGATTTCCCGGGCATAGGTGGGGCTGACCGTTGAGAGGGCGTCGGCCAATGCAATGCCACCCTTGAGAAAATTCACCTGGCCGTGGTGCAGGGCGCTCTCCAGGTGAAGCCATTTGGCGGGCAACCCCGTCAAGGGCCAGTCGCGGAGCGGGAAGGACCCTTGGTACGCGAGGTTGTGGAGCGTCAGGAGAGTCTTGGGGGCCGAGGTCCAACCGGTAGCAACCCGCTCGTACTGGATCCTTATCGGCACTAGGGCCGACTGCCAGTCATGGGCGTGGACAATGCCAGGTGGGTTCGGCAGGTGACGGGCCAGAAGAGTGGCCGCTTGAGAGAAGAACGAGAAGCGGGCGGCGTTGTCGGGGTAGTCGTGAAGACGCTCGTTGTAGAGCCCTGGGCGGTCAAAGAACCCGGGCTGGTCGACGAACCACAGAGTGAGGTTGGGTTCTGGGTCCAGCCGGTGGAAACGGCCCGGAACGAGTTCCGGGCCGATCCGGACCTCGAACCGCCACTCCGTGGATTGGATCGCGGGAAACCTTTGATGGATGCCCCGATACAGAGGGGTGACGACCTGGACCGGATGGCCGGCGCGAGCGAGGGCCTGGGTGAGGGCGCCGACCATGTCCCCGAGGCCGCCCGTTTTGGAGAACGGATGGAGCTCGCTGGTGGCGTGCAGGAGGCCGATCGGGTCGGGTTTCAAGACGTTTTCCCTATAAGACCCGCAAAGGGTCGCCCGCGGTCAAGCCCAGTCGTAGTTGAAGCTGATGCTGATGCGTTCGCTTCGGATGGGATTCGCCACAACCTCGTGGCGCAACCAGCTCTCAAACAGGATCAGATCACCGGCCTTTGCGGGGTAGGTCACATAGAGTTGGTTGGCGGGTCGCGCACCTGCTCTGCGGGGAGGCGCGGCCATGAGGCGACTGAGCCGGGGATCCTCGAACTTCAGTCCGGCACACCCGCGAGGGGTCGACACGTAGTAGGTTCCGCTCACCACCGAGTTCGGATGCAGGTGGAGGCTATGCGCGGTGTGGAATGGCATGATGTTGACCCAGCAGTCGGTCATCACGAGCCGGCGTCCGCCAAGGTCCCAGTCCAAGGATCGGCCGAACGAGCGCACGTGGCGATCGAGACCTCGCTCCAGATCGCTGAAGGTCGAGGAGAAGCGATGGAGTTTGTCGAGCGAGCCGTAGCTCGTGTAGCCGCCGGGATAGTTCTTCTGGGACCAACGGCGGCCGACGTCATCGAAGTCCCTGAGCTGATGGCATTCCCTCACGAGCTCACGGTTGAGGGCGGTGCCACCGGTTTTTTGCAAACGGGCCGTGTAGAGCAGTGTTGGAAACCAGGTCTGGAGACGTTTCATGACGGGCTTGGATGACAGGGCCCGCAACAGGGTGCGGCAAGGGGAACTTTCCCCGAAAACTTTCGAGTCAGGCGCCTCAGACCCGCCGGCCAGATCAGTTGGGGATTGGTGTCCGAGAACGGAAACGACAGGATCTCCCCGATGAACATGACATCGGCAACCTTCTCGGTGAATGGGCGGCAGTACTCTCCACCGGCTCGACCGGTGGTGGGAATCTGTCTCGATGGATCGGCGGATGACTACTTTGATGCGGCCTTGGTTCGAGGCCGGATGCCCCATCTCCAACGGATCAGCCTTCAGGGATGGCGCGGCATGGCCCGGGGGGCGATGCCCAGCTTCACCAACGTCAACAACTCCTCCATCGTCACCGGGGTTCCTCCATCGGTTCATGGAATAGGAGGCAACTTCTTCTACGACACGGCCGCAGGTCAGGAAGTGATGATGAACTCCTCGCGTTTTCTCAGGGCAGAAACGCTTTTCCCCAAGGCCCAGCAATCGGGTCGGAGGGTGGCGGTGGTCACGGCCAAGGAAAAGCTGCGCGACATCTTCGCCCACGGACTCGTAGGCCCCCGCAACCCCGGCATCGCCTTCTCTTCCGAGAAGGCATCCCAGGCACGGTTGGAGTCCCACGGCATCGACGATGTTGAGACCCTCGTGGGTCCCACCCCGCTGATCTATTCGGGAGAGGCGTCGCTCTATGTGCTCCGGGCGGGCGTCCGGCTGCTGGAGGCGGGTCGTGCGGATTTCCTCTACCTGAGCACCACGGACTTCATGCAGCACAAGTTCGCGCCTGAGGCACCCGAGGCCCTCGACTTCTACGCGGGCATCGACGGATACCTGGGTCGACTCCTCGAGATGGGTGCGGTCGTGGGGATCACGGCGGATCACGGCATGAATGCCAAACAGCGGTCGGACGGGTCCCCCAACGTCGTGTATCTCGAAAGCGAGCTCGTTGGACGATTCGGGACGGGGTTTCGGGTCATTCTGCCGATCACCGATCCCTATGTGGTCCACCATGGCGCCCTCGGATCGTTTGCCCAGGTGCATCTGCCGCGCACAGATGTCCCGTTCGTCGCAGAGGTGATCTCCTTCCTTTCGAGTCTCCCCGGGGTGACCGAGGTTCTGGAGCGTCTGATTGCAGCTGCACGGATGGAGCTGCCTGCAGATCGCATGGGGGACCTGGTGGTATGTTCCGGGCGAGATTCCGTTCTCGGGCGGACGCCAGAATATCATGACCTGAAAGCGATCGAAGGAGGGCTGCGGTCCCATGGAGGCCGCTACGAGGAGATGGTTCCTCTGTTTCTCAGCGAACCCCTTAAGCCAGCCTACGAAGCCCGTGCCCGCGCGGATATTCGTAACTTTGACCTCTTCGATTTCATTGTGAATGGCACCTCGGCCCGGTGATGGTTTCGTGGTCCGGCACTCGTAGCAGTCCCATGAACCATCGTCCTCGAGTCGGAGCCTTCACCCTGATCGAGCTTCTGGTCGTGATTGCCATCATCGCGATCTTGGCCGGAATGCTCCTTCCCGCCCTCGCGCGGGCCAAGACCAAGGCCCAGCAGGTGCAGTGCACCGGCAATCTGCGCCAGATGGGAATCGCCCTATTCAACTACGTGAACGACACGGGCAAGATGCTTCCCTATTCGCGTCCCGGGGATCCCCATCTCTGGATGTCCCTGTTGATGGAGAACCAGGCCCGTGTGCACAAGATCCGGTATTGCCCTTCGGCACCAGAGCCTCGCAAACGGATCGTCCGCAACTCGGCGAACCCCGACTACGGGACGTCGGACGAGACCTGGATCTGGAGGACAAACTCGGCATCCTCCAACAACGGATACCAGGGCAGCTACTCGTTCAATGGATGGCTCTACAGCGGGGCGGATGGGTTGCCCACGCAGTTCGCGTTCCGCGGGGAATCCAGCATCACCTCCCCCGTCCAGACTCCGGGGTTTGGAGACGCGATGTGGGTCGATGCCTGGCCTCAGGCAAAGGATCGGCCTGCCCGCAATCTCTACGAGGGGGATGGGGTCTCAGGTGGGATCGGTCGCTATTGCATCGCGCGTCATGGCTCGAGCAGTGCCAAGAGTGCACCCCGCAAGGTGGCTCTCGGCGAGCGCCTCACTGGTGCGGTGAACCTCGTCTATATGGATGGACATGCCTCCACGGTGAAGCTGGACCAGCTCTGGGATCAGCTCTGGCATCGGGACTATGTGCCCCCTGCGACCCGCCCCCAATGATCTCCCCGGTGGTCGACCGATCCAGACACCGTCACATGGCTCCCATCCTGCTCGTCGTCCTGCTGGCCTTCATCCCTAGGACCGTGGAAGGCCACCAAAGCGTTGCTGAATCCCAATTGCGGCTCCATTTCGCGACAGGCACAAAGCCGATTGAATCTGGTCGCTGGCCCGACCTTACCGGTCAGGCCACTGCCTGGGTTGTTGGCGAGCCGGTGTTGACCAATCGCGGGCCGGCCGAGGCTCTGGTCCTCGATGGATTCACGGACTACCTGCTGATTGCGACAAATGCCTCCCTTGCGAAGCCGCTGCTTCCGAAGCGTGACCTGTCGGCAGCCGCCTGGGTCCTCTTGGAGGACACGCGGCCAAAGGGTGGCCTCATCGGATTCATTCAGGACGACGGGGCACTCGAGAAGGGATGGGTGCTGGGGTACAATCGCAGATCGTTCCAATTTGGTCTGAGCTCCACGGGTGCCGATGATGGGAATGGTCGAAGCACCCGGATCTCCGGGAAAACCCCCATCGAGTTGGGGCGATGGCATCATGTGGCCGCGACCTATGACGGTGAGACGATGCGCCTCTATATCGATGGTCGTCCCGAAGCCGAATCGGTGGTGCAGAGCGGGGACATCCTGTACCCGGCGGAGGGCCGATTTGCCCTCGGCGCGTTCATCGATTCCAACGAGTTGTTTCCGATGGAGGGAGCCTTCTACGAGGCCAAGGTCTATGACCGGGTCCTGACCCCGGCCGAGATCGAATCCGTCGTGCGCAGAAACGCTCCGATGTTGGCCTGGCGATCCGGGGTGAACCGGGATCTGGCGTTTCTAGTGCCTCCCTATCTGCAGCGGGCGACCGCGGATGGGATCACGGTGATGGCCGAAACCGAACGGCCGGTGTCCCTCAAGGTCGAGTACGGGGAACGGCAACCTCTCCGCAATCACGCTGTCAGCGCCTCGGTGTCGACCCTCAATTCGGTTCGTCTGGAGGGTCTCAAGCCGGCCACCACCTATTTCTACCGGTTGACCGCCACAGATGCCTCGAACCATGTCGCCCGGAGCGACATCCTGTCCTTCCAGACCCTGCCGGGACCTTCCGCTGCGTGGGCCTTCGGTGTGGTGGGGGACACCCAACGGAATCCCGAGATCACCCGGCGCTGCGCGGAGGGACTCTTCGCCCTGCGGCCGAATGCCGTGATTCATTGTGGAGACGTGGTCGACGACGGGTTTGCCAAGTCCCAGTGGGTGAATGATCTCCTCGTACCGGCGAACCGACTCTTCTCCCAGGTGCCGGTCTTTCCGGTGATCGGCAATCACGAGAAGAACGCGCATTGGTACTACGACTATTTCGATCTGCCTGAGCCGGAGTATTGGTACACATGGAAGATCGGCAATGCCCAGTTCTTCATGATCGACTCCAACAAGGATTGCGGCCCGGGCAGTCCCCAGTATCAGTGGCTCGAGCGCGAACTGGCGGCATCGACGGCGACGTGGAAGTTTACGGCGCATCACCATCCGTGTTTCAGTTCGGACGAGGATGA
The DNA here is from genome assembly GCA_016871805.1 of Verrucomicrobiota bacterium. Taxonomy (GTDB): domain Bacteria; phylum Verrucomicrobiota; class Verrucomicrobiia; order Limisphaerales; family UBA9464; genus UBA9464. Next base: position 42,285 of record VHCG01000016.1, on the reverse strand, counting down.
CTATGGGGATCGACTCCGCGGCAAGCCGGAGAAGCGGTGGGTGGATGGGGATTCCAACGCGGCACGCCTCGTCCCCCTCTATGAACGACATGGAGTCGACATCGCCTTTGCGGGCCATATCCACAGTTATGAGCGTACGTGGCCGATCCTGCAGATGACGATCAACCAGAGTCGGGGCGTACGGTACGTCGTGTCAGGCGGTGGCGGTGGCTCGCTGGAACAGGCAGCGCCGCAGCGCGCTTGGTTTTCCCTGCATGTCCAGCGCGGGTACCACTACTGCTTTGCGGTGGTCCAGGATCGGACCATCCAGTTCAAGGCCTACGATGTGGAGGGTCGGTTGTTCGACACCTTCGAGCTGACGAAACCAAGGGACCGGTGACCCCATGGACCAACTTACTGAAGGGCTGGAGCAGGCGGGAGGTTCCGTCGACTGGGGACGTCGTGCTCTGGCTGTGTTTCCCGACGGATCGAACGGCGAGTTTGGATTCCCACCCGGCCTGGCACCGGTCATAGCCCGTGGAGAAGGGGCACGGGTGTGGGATACGTCGGGACGGGAGTACTGGGATCTGACCATGGCATGGGGATCGGCTCTGATGGGACACGCCCATCCCAAAATACGTGAAGCGGTGATTCGTGCGTTGTCGGATGGTTACAATTTTGCCGGTGTAAACCGCCGGGGTGTCGAACTGGCGGAGCGGCTTCAGTCCTTGGTTCCCTGCGCGGAGCGTGTCCGGTTCGTGGCGTCAGGAACCGAGGCCACGCTGATGTGCCTCCGTGTCGCCCAGGCTGTGACCCAACGGTCAAAGGTCCTCAAATTTGAGGGCGCCTACCACGGCCAGCATCCGGTGGGGGTCGCCAGCATGCTCAACGGGCGGTCGGTCACCCTGCCGCAGTCGGATCCGAGCGGCGCCGGTGCGGGTTGGGTGGAGCGGGATGTTTTGGTGGCCCCCTTCAACGATCTGGCGACTACGGTGAAGATTCTCGAATCCCACTGCCAGGAGCTCGCTGCGGTGATCGTCGAGCCGCTCCACCGGTGTCTCGCCCCGCTGCCCGGATTCCTCCAGGGACTCCGAGAGGCGACCCGACGCCTGGGTATCGTGTTGGTGTTTGACGAAGTGGTCACCGGGTTTCGGTTCGGTCTGTCAGGTGCCCAGGGGTATTTCGGGGTGACACCGGACCTTGCCGCCTTTGGAAAGGCTCTTGGGGGTGGGTTTCCGATCGGTGCCTATGCAGGGCGTAGCGACCTCATGGAGGTGGTGAACGAACAGCGTCTTCCCGGACCCAACTATGCGTGGTCTGCCTCGACCACCGGTGGCAACCCCATCTCATGTGCGGCCGCGATGGCGGCGTTGGACCTCTATTCGGAGCCCGGTTGCTACGATCGGCTCCATGAAACAGGGACTCGTTTTCGGTCGATTCTCGAGTCCGTTCTCGTGTCCACCGAAACCCAAGGCCAGGTGCTGGGCCTTGGACCGTTGGCGCAGGTCGCGTTTGCGTCGCACCCCGTCTTCGACCAGCAGACCTGGCTTGCGAGTGATCGGGCGAGGGGGCGAAGAGTGATGCTCGAACTGGTTCGTGGTGGCATCTATCTGAACCCCATGGGTACGAAGCTTTATCTCTCGATGTTTCATTCGGACGAAGTCCTCCAGCGGTTCGGTGAGGAATTCCAGGGCGCACTGATCGCGACAAGCAATCTGGGCGATCACCTGTGACAAGGCGGTCGGGGTTCTCAACGGACTAAGGAATTGGTTTTAGTGATGGTTTGTTTCTTGCTTCCTTCGACTGCAATGAGTGTATGGACGTATTTTCTCGGCGATGAGAGACAAGGTCGACCAGGGGTTCCCTCCATGGTTGGGACGGATCGATGGACGGGACCGGAATTTGATGGGTTAGCTTCAAAAAATGTTCTCATGTTCTCCGTGACCGGAGTCGAATGGGATTGGAATCGCTAGGTCCACTGACAAGCCACGGGACTTGCGAAACATTTGAGTGTAGAGGGATTTGAACCGATCACATCGGATTGGCTACCCCAATTGTGGCGCCGACCGAAATGTCAGTATGCCCAGCATGTTTCCAAAAAAAGGTATGGAATCACTTGGCCGGCCCAAGACTGATGGGGATGCTCGCCCTAAAGGGAAATCTTTCGACTCGGTCCGAGACCTACATACGGTTGCTGAGCCAGAGCAAATGTCCGTTTGGTCCTATATAAAGGACTGCTTTGCAATATCGCCGGTTGGAAATCTTTGCATCGTTGCAGCTCTCATCATTGGATTCTATCATGGTTCGCTCAAGCGTACCTTTCCTGGAGCTATAGCCGTTTTTGCATATGATATTCCTTTGGCCATTGGATTGATCTTTGCATTCAAGAGTCTTCCGGTACGGCAAACTCTGTTCTCAAATAGCAGAACAGCCATTGCGCTGAAGTTTGTCATATATTTTTGCATAATTTTCACACTAATACCAACAGATGTTCCTTGGATCATTAGATTGGCCTCATTGCGTGGTTGGATATTCATTCCGTTAGTCTTCATTATAGGCTATCGTATTATAGGTACCCCGAGGCAGATGTTTCTTTTTTCAGCACTTATTTTGATTTTGTGCATTTCAGTCTCTGTTTATGGAGCCTTCCAAGATCCGGCAGACTTCCTAAATATCCAAAGCGAAGATGCTGGAATGATGAAAACGATCATCGGATCTACCTACAAGAAGGAAGAAGGAGTTGCAGGTTTCCGTGTCTTTTCGAGCTTTGTGGCTGCTGGTGCGTTTGCCGCCACAATGGTTTTTGGTATCATCATTGGCATGGGGTACGCTACCCAACCGGGGTTGGGTTTCTACCAACGCTTGTTTTGGATAGCTGGTATTGGAATGAGCCTCTACGGTGTATTCATAAGTGGAAGTCGCTCTTCCATGATAACTGCTATTTTGGGGACAGTTGTGATCATTTGGATGCGTGGGATTTTGGTTAAAATGCTCTTGGTGATCGCAGTGTTTGCGATTGTCGGGTCACAATTTCTGGCAGATTCTAAATCAATTGATGTAGGTCGACTGCAGACGGCTTTCGCTGTTAATGAGCTCGCTTGGCGTGTATGGATCGTCATAGAGCCTACCTTCTTTTCATTGCTGGAATTTCCGTTAGGTGGAGGCCTAGGTCGTTCAACCCATGGTGTTCCGGTAATTTTTTACTACCTATTGCCCCGCTATAGTCCAAGACTGATTGATGGGGATATGGGTCATGCTGCAATCGACCTTGGTCTCGCTGGCTTGGTTGTTTATTTCGCAATGATAATACGGGCCATTCAAGATAGCATGGTTTGGGCAAAGTCATTGAAAGGGGAAGCGTCCGAGCCCGATGCAATTATCACTGTGGCGCTTTGGGTTATCACGGTGCCTTCTTTCGTTACCGGGGCACCGTTTCTTCATGTTCCGACCGGAGCGATCATCTGGTGCTATTTTGGGGGTCTAAACCGCATCTACGACAACCGTTCTAGCGGAAAGAGGGATGATCGGTATCGAAATCTTAAACTTGGATCTACACGATTAAATACGAGAAATCCAATTCCTCCCACTCGATCTTCAGTGGTTGGCAAGCCCTCTTTCGGTTTTTGCGAGACTAGCAATAGCACGAAACCAATCGCATCCAAAAAATTTCTCTATAGCAAATAAGAAATTGGAATTCTAGCTCATCACATTGATTGGATAGGCATAGATCGTTTTGAGTAACGTGTGGATCGTGCGCACACTAAATGGCGATCCAATGAGGCGAATTCCCGAAATCAATTGAGGCTTGTTCGGGAGTCGGTCACGTCAAAATCCGTCTCTCAAGGATCGAGAGTGTTCTTGGAAGACGTTGAAGACTTGATTCCTTGTGGTGCGGATGGACAAAAGGGACGTGCGATAGTAATCCTCGGATCGAGGCTCGGGTATAACTCGATTGTGGACCGTCGAACCCATACCCTTTGTAGCCAACAAATTTGCTTAAAATGTTTTTCGCCGCCGTCACCTCGATTCCGTAGTCTCGCAACATGCGAATAGCCCTCTATGGTGGCTCTTTTGATCCTGTGCATCGAGGTCACTTGATGGTGGCGGAGGCCGCCTTGGAGGAGTTGGCGCTTGATTGGTTGATTTTTATTCCGACCCTCCGGTCGCCATTCAAACCCGACCGCAGCCCCGCCGATGGGAGCTTGCGGCTTCGGTGGTTAAGGCTGGCTTTGGCTGGCCAAATGCGTTGCAAGGTGGATGCGATCGAGTTGGTACGCGGCGGAGTCAGCTACACGATCGACACTATACGTTACTTCGGGAGACGATATCCCGATTCTGAACTTCTGCTTTTGATTGGATCGGACCAGGTTCCCCACTTGCCCAGCTGGCGCGAGGCCGAGTCTCTCGCGTGCCTCGTCCAGTTTGTTGTCATACCGCGCCCGGGCCACCCATCCATTTCCCTTCCCTCGCCTTATAGGCTTCGCCATCTGAAAGGATGGCCTATGGATATTTCTTCATCAGAGATCCGAAGGCGGGTTCGGAGAGGACTGCCTGTCCATCATCTTGTTCCCCAAGAGGTGGCCGAGGATTTCGCGAATCTTCAAGATTATCGGGACAAGAGCTAACACCCCATCGCCAAACCGAAATGGTTCAGACCCAGATATGTGACCTGGACGTACCGGGATAATCAATTGGGGTATTTTGATTCCCGCTCTGGAGTCACTTTTGTTGTTCGCGGGGCTATGACTCCAATGAATTTCGGACGCGTTTTTCCAGGCGAAGAGATGGGATCGATCTCACGGCGGCATGGCCCTCTTCACTTCACAGATCCGGTAGCCGAGGCCGGATCCTGTTACCGAGCTCAGTCCGATGTGACCATGCCGGCGCCTGTAGAGGTCTGGGTGGATCTGTGCCTCAATTCCACTGGCTGCTGGATAGAACTGCATGGAGTTGGTCTCGACTCCCATGATCGTCGGTATGTGGGCCGCCAGCTGACAGTGGCTGATCTGGGCCAGCATTGGGTTGGTCAGATCCTGCACCATCAGTGTCATGCCGTGTGCCTGGGCCCAGCAGGCCGCCAGGACGGCACCGGTCTGGGTTTTGCACGTCTTCAACGCGACCCCGGTCCAGCCGAGTTCGCGTCCTAGCCGGACCTGTCGCCAGTCATGGGCACTCTCATCGAGGAACAACGGCTTTCGAGCGCTCACCGCGTGAGTGTCAATGGGATGCTGGGATAGCTCGTACGGAAACGGCTGTTCCACATAGAGAAGCATTCCGTAGAGTCGCGGCTCTTCATCGCGGAGGCGGTCAAGAAACCCGACGACGTAGTCGGGTTCCTGCACCGTGCAGTTGAAGTCGGCCGTCAGCCACTGGACTCCTAGGCCTTCCCCAATTCGGCCCACCTGGATGAATCGACGGTAGTCCCACTCGGCATCCGTTCCCCGAAGCTTCACCTTGAGGCACCGTAAGCCATCTGTGCGAATCCAGTCGGCCAGCAGGACCGGGACGCCGTCGTCGGGTTCGTTTCCTGTCAATTCCTCAGGAGCGATCGGGTCGAGGCCTCCAACCAGGTGCCAGGCGACGAGGGACTCGGCACGATGCGGGCGTTGGAACTCCACGGGGAATCGCCCATGGAAGGACGCCTTGGATCCCGAGGCTGGTTCAAGGTACGCGGCGAGATCGCGGTTGAGGTACTCCCGGGTGTAGGTCGACCACGTCGGGACACGGTGGACCTGACCGTAGGCATCGTGCAGCGCCAGATCGAAGGCGGAGCTGCAGACCAGCGCAGCCAGCCAGGGGAGCTCCGTCCCCGGACCTGCCCCGAGTCGGCTCTGGTTGAAGTCGTCCCGGAGGCGGGGCAGGGCCTGTTCTGTGAAGTCGTGACCGAGCTCAAGCGCGTGTCCCCAGTCAGGATGGTTCGACCAGGCATGAGCCAAGACCTCGCAGAAGAGCTTCAGGGCCGCATGTCGTGGACCGTAGGGTGCTGCACTGGGCCAGACCCACTGGACGCTCAAGGGAGTCTCACCCCAACCCTCTGCTGTCGTTCCGTCCCGACGCACCACCCGGATTTGGACCCGTGCGCAGGTGACGGACGTCAGCGTCTCGGTCCCGAATTTCAGCGGAACCCGCGTGGTGACGGGAAGGAACCACAGTCGGACCCTGGTGATCCGGACATCCCGAGCGTGGTTCATTCCGGGTTTCGAGTTCAGGGCTTCGGTGGTTCCTCGCCCGGTGTCTCCTCCTCGTCTTTTTCCGAGATGACGGGAGCGATGGCCTGCAGGCGATCGTTCTTGGCGAGGTCGATGAGCTTCACACCCATCGTGTTCCGGCCCGCCTCGCGGATGCCTTGGACCGGGATCCGGACCATCTGTCCGCCGACGGTGATGAGCATCAGCTCGTCACTGTCCTGGACGGTCAAGGCCCCCACCACATGCCCGGTCTTATCGCCGGTCTTCATCGTGATGATCCCCTTGCCGCCGCGGCTCTGGAGGCGGTACTCCTCGAAATCGGTCCTCTTGCCGATGCCGTTTTCGCCCGCGACAAGGAGTGTGGCACCAGGAATAACAAGGGCTGCAGCGACGACTTCGTCGGTCTTTTCCAGTTCGATGCCCCGGACGCCGGCGGCGGCTCTTCCCATGGACCGGACCTGGTCCTCCTCGAACCGAATACTCATGCCCTCCTTGGTGATGAGGACCACCTGGTTCTGTCCGGTGGTAAGCTTCACGTCCACCAGGCCGTCTCCCTGGTCGAGGGTGATCGCAATGATGCCCCCCTTGCGGACGTTCTGAAAATCACTGAGCGCGGTGCGCTTGGAGGTGCCCTGCCGGGTGATGAAGAAGAGCTCGTTCGGCTGCTGCCAGGTGAGATCCTCCTTGTTCTGACCGTACTTGGCCTCGATCCGGACCAGGGTCTGGATTCGTTCACCGCTCCGCAGCTCCAGGATGTTGGCAATGGAGCGTCCCTTGGAGGCGCGTCCCATGTCCGGAATCTCATGGACTCGCTCGACGTAGACCCGACCGAGGTTTGTGAAGAACATCAGGTAGTCGTGGGTAGAGCAGGTGAAGAGATGCTCGATGAAATCGGCATCCTCGGGCTTCTCGGCCTCCCGGGTGCTCATGCCAATGACGCCCTTGCCTCCGCGCCGCTGCGCTCGGTAGCTGGAGATGTTCGTTCGCTTGATCAGACCGTTGTGGGTGAGCGTGACAATCACTCCTTCGTTCGCGATCAGATCCTCGATGGCCATTTCGCCCTCGTCGGGCACGATCTCGGTCCGCCGGGGGTTCGCATGCTTGTCGCGGATCTCCTTGAGCTCCTTCTTGATGATGGAGAGCACACGGGATTCGCGCGCGATGATGTCGAGCAGGTCCTTGATCCGCTCGATGAGTTCGCCGTACTCGCCCTTGACCTTGTCGATCTCGAGTCCCGTGAGCTGGTAGAGACGGAGCTCCAGGATGGAGTCGACCTGACGTTCTGTGAGCGCATAGCGCCCAGACCTGCTTAGGCGAGCCTCGCTGCGGATCAGGATGCCCCAGCGTTCGACCTGGGCCCGGGTCCACTCGAAGGCGAGCAGCTTGACCTTGGCCTCGTCGCGGCTCTTGGAGCTGCGGATGATCCGGATGAAATCGTCGAGGTTGCTGAGGGCGCAGATGTAGCCCTCGAGCAGTTCGGCCCGCTCCTCAGCCTTCTTCAGCTGGAACCGGGTCCGACGCAAGATGACTTCACGTCGGTGCTCGATGTAGCAGTTGATCAGCTCCTTGAGGTTCAGCGTCTTCGGGCGCCCGTGGTCGATGGCCAGGGCATTGACGGAGAACGAACTCTCGAGGGCGGTCTGCTTGTAGAGGTTGTTGATGACCACCTTCGGAATCGCATCCCGCTTGAGCTCGATCACCACGCGGGTGTTCTCGTCGGACTCGTCGCGGATGTCGGTGATCTCGGTGAATCCCGGGGTCTTCTCGTTGACGAGATCGGAGATGCGCTCGACAAGGGTGGCCCGGTTGACGTTGTAGGGGATCTCGGTGATGACGAGCTGCTCGCGGTTGCCCTTGAGCTGCTCGACTCCGACACGGCCGCGGACCTTCACGCTGCCGCGTCCAGTGGTGAAATAGGACTTGATGGGATCCGTCCCGCAGAGCGTGCAGCCCGTGGGGAAGTCGGGTCCCTTGATGTGCTTCATCAGCTGCGCTATCGTGATTTCCGGGTTGTCGATCTGCGCGCAGATGCCGTCGATGACCTCACCGAGGTTGTGCGGCGGCATGTTGGTGGCCATGCCGACCGCGATGCCGGTGCCGCCGTTGACCAGGAGGTTTGGGAAGGCGGCCGGGAAGACGACCGGCTCGACCATCGACTCGTCGTAATTCGGGACGAAATCGACGGTATCCTGCTCCATGTCCTCCATGAGGACGGCTCCCAGATGGGTCAGCCGGGCCTCGGTGTACCGCATGGCGGCCGGGGGATCGCCTTCGACGGAACCGAAGTTGCCCTGTCCGTCCACGAGGCATTCCCGCATCGCCCATGGCTGGGCCATGTGGACCAGCGTGGCGTAGACGGCCTGGTCGCCGTGGGGATGGAACTTACCGATCGTCTCGCCGACGATACGGGCACATTTGAGGTGCTTCTTGTTGGGGAAGATGCCCAGCTCGTGCATCGCATACAGCGTGCGGCGCTGGGAGGGCTTGAGTCCGTCCCGGGCGTCTGGGAGTGCCCGGGAAATGATCACCGACATCGAGTAGTCCAGGAACGAGTTCTTGATCTCCTCGGCAACGTTGATCTTGCCGAGTTTCTCGTTGCTGCTGTACGCGCCGCCAGATGCTGGAGGAATTGGGGGTTCTGTGGTGTCGGCCATGGACGTGCTGCGGAAAGGGGTTGGTGGGGATCAGACGTCGAGGTTGCGGACGTTGAGCGCGTTGTCCTCGATGAACTGTCGGCGTGGGTCGACCTCGTCGCCCATCAGCCTGGTGAACATCTCCTCGGTCTCGACGGCGTCGGTGAGCTCGATACGAAGCAGTTTCCGCTTCGCGGGATTCATGGTGGTCTCGAACAGCTGCTCGGGGTTCATCTCGCCCAGTCCCTTGAATCGACGGATCTCGATGCCGCGTTTGCCGACCTCCTTGATGGCCGTGAGGATCTCGCCGATGGAGAAGAGGGGACGCACCTGCTGCTTCTCGCCCTCGCCCTCCAGCAGTTCGAACAAGGGGTGGTCCTGGGCCGAGTAGTGGTCCACCGTGAATCCCTTCTTGGAGAGTTTTCCGAGGAGCTCGGAGATCGCATGGCTCTCGTAGAGCGACTCGTGACGCGCTCGGCGGCTCGGGCCCTCCTTCTTCACCTTCTCCTCCTTCACAGGTTCCTCGGCGGTTGCCTCGGATTTTGGCCCGAAGCCCAGGTCGAGATCCGGGTTCTGGGACGCGAACTTCCCGAGCGCCTCGTCCGTGACGAAATACCGGGCCGACTCGTCATTGCCCTCGCGGATCACGACCAGGTGCCGGGGAAACTCCCCGCTCGTGGAATCCCTGTGGCTGATGTACTGCTCGAAATCACCGCCCTTGCGTTGGATCGAGGTGGCCAGCTTCTCGAGGGACTGGAGCAGTTCAAGAATCTCCGCCAATTGCTTCGGCGGGAGTTCCTTGCCGTCCGACAGGTTCTTCAGGCGAACCTCGTCGGTGCCGAGCTGGATCAGGATCCGATTCAGCGCGGCGTCGTCGTCGACATACTCGACCCGCTTCTTGCGGGCGATCTGATACAGCGGCGGTTGGGCGATGTAGACGTAGCCCTGCTGGATCAGGTCGGTCATCTGCCGGTAGAAGAACGTGAGCAGCAGGGTCCGGATGTGGGAGCCGTCCACATCCGCATCGGTCATGATGATGATCTTGTGGTAGCGGAGTTTCTTGAGGTTGAACGCCCCTTCGCCCTCGCCGGTTCCGATCCCGGTGCCGACGGCGGTGATCATCGTGCGGATCTCGTTGTTCTGGAGGACCTTGTCGAGACGTGCCTTCTCGACGTTGATGAGCTTGCCGCGGAGCGGAAGGATCGCCTGGAACTTCCGGTCGCGACCCTGTTTGGCAGACCCACCTGCGGAATCACCCTCGACGATGTAGAGCTCGGTGTTGGCGGGATCGCGGTCCGAGCAATCGGCCAGCTTGCCGGGCAGTCCACCACCGGTCAGTGCTGTCTTCCGGACGGCCTCGCGCGCCTTTCGGGCGGCTTCCCGGGCTCGGGCGGCATTCAGGGCCTTGTCGACGATCTTCTTCGCGGTCGGCGGGTTGTCGTCGAAGTAGTTCATCAGCCCCTCGTAGGCTGCCGATCCCACGAAGCTGTCCACTTCGGGCGAGATCAACTTCACCTTGGTCTGGGACTCGAACTTCGGATCGCTGTGCTTGATCGAGATGACCGCGGTCAGGCCCTCCCGGACGTCGTCGCCGGTGATCTGGGGATCCTTGTCCTTCAGGAGGCTGTTGTTCTTGGCGTACTGGTTGATCGCGCGCGTTAGGGAGCTGCGGAATCCGGAAAGGTGGGTGCCTCCATCCGGGTTGTGGATGGTGTTTGTGTAGCAGAGGACCTGGTCGTTGAAGGAATCGTTGTATTGCGCCACCAGCTCCAGATGGATCTCCACCTCCTTGTCGTGGGTGTTGATCTTCGACTCCTTGCGGATTGTGAACGGCTTCGGATGGAGCACCGCCTTGCTTTTGTTGAGCTGCTTCACGAACTCTTCGACACCATCCTTGTAGTAGTAGATCTCCGGCTTGGCCTCGGCTTGCCGTTCGTCAAGGAAGACGATCTCGAGTCCGGAGTTCAGGAACGCCAGCTCCCGCAGACGCTGGATGATGCGTTCGGGCTTGAACTCGGTCGTCTCGCGGAAGATCTCGGGATCCGGCTTGAAGGTGATCAGGGTGCCGGTGCCCTTGGCCTTGCCGATCACGCCGAGCTTTTTGACCGTCTTGCCCTGCGCAAACTCCATGTGGTGGATCTTGCCGTTCCGGCTGACCTCCACCTCGAACCACTCGGAGACGGCATTGACGCACTTCGCTCCCACGCCGTGGGTGCCGCCGGAAAAGGTGTATCCGCCCTGACCGTATTTGCCGCCGGAGTGCAGGGTGGTCAGCACCAGTTCCACCCCGGGCATATTGGACTGAACATGGGTGTCGACCGGGATCCCGCGGCCGTTGTCGCGGATCGAGATCGACCCGTCCACGTGGATGGTGACATCGATCCGGGTGCAATGGCCGGCGAGGTGTTCGTCGACCGAGTTGTCCAGGACCTCCGAGACGCAGTGGTGGAGGGCCCGCTCGTCGGTGCCGCCGATGTACATTCCGGGCTTCTTCCGGACGGCCTCCAGGCCTTCGAGTTTGCCCAGTTTTGAGGCGTCGTATTCTGCTCCGGAATTGTTCTCAGCCATGGTGGGAAATGCGGTCCATGGGATGGACCATCAGGTTCCCAAAATCCTATCAAGGTGGCAGGTTGCCACAACTGGAAAGTCCTGAAATCCGGGGTGAAAGCCCCACCGGTAGGGCCTTTCCGAGGGTGTTCACCGAATATGTTGTGGTCAGTGCTTTGGCTCGGACGCCGTCACGATCACAAACCAGGCGTCATCCCAGACGGCCTTGTCATCGCCCGCGAGGATGCAGTACTCGCCTTTTCTGAGGGCCGAAATGGAGTGATGGACGGGCTTCACGAGCTTGGGCTCGGTACCGGTCTTGAGCTCGAAGAGCCGGATTTCCGCTGTGCCGTTGCCGAGATCCTTGACGTCGACCGCACACTTCTCGCTCAAGGACATCCGGGACGCCTTCTGGCTATCCAGCTTGGAGACCGACTGGTTGACCACCCAGTAGTTCTGCCACTTGAACTGGCGCAGCTTCTCGCGTCCCTTGGCATCCAGGGGGGTGTATTTGGAGCCCTCGGGCTTGGGGTTGTTCGTGCCCCAGACGAGACGTGCCTGAACCTGCAGGTCGTCAGCGACGGCATGAAAGGATCCCCAGAGGGTCAGGCAGGCGGCACCCAAGGCGAGGACGCCTGAACGGGTTTGGGAATGAGGGGGTTGGATGGAGTGCATGGTGGCCGAGGGGACGTCAATGGATCCAGTGGATGGTCACGCCGTCCGATTCCGAGCGGTACTCCACGGAGGTCGACTCCGCGGTGCCTGTGTTGAGAGCTAGCTGGGTCGAGGAGGTTACCTTGGCGGTTTGGGGCGGGGTGTTGGGGGAATCGGGGAGCTGGAACAGGGCCACGGCCGCGGCGAGTCCGCCCACGGGTACCAGCCACCGCAGGACGAGGTTCCACGAAGGGATCCATGACTCCGGGGTGGGGCGATTCCCGGGCTCCGGGGTGATCTGGCGTTCGATCTGCCGCCAGTAGAATTCTCGCGAAACAGGTACGTGATGATCCGGATCGTGCTGTCGCAGCAGTTGACGGGAGTTGAGGATCGCCTCGCGGACCGCGCCCAGGTTGGGGTCCGTGGCGCAATGCGCCTCCATTTCAGCGGAACGCTGGGCGTCCCGCTCCCCATCAAGGCAAGCTTGGAGTTCCAGCAGCTGTTCTTTTTTCATGGCTTCAGGTGTTTGGACGAAAAAGGGACGAAAGGCTTCAGGGTTGTCGTTCGCGCCGGAGTCCCTGCAGCAGGGAGGCAAGCCGGCGTCGGGCGTAGAACAGTCGCGACATCACGGTGCCGATGGAGACACCGATTCGGTCGGCGATCTCCTTGTACTGCAGGCCCTCGAATTCATGCAGGACCAGGACTGCGCGGTGGGCAGGGGTCAGTTTGCCCATGGCCTCGTCGATCCGTCGACGGACCTCGCCCTTCTCAAGTCCTTCCGTTGGGTTGATCTCCTCGGCCGGCATCAGGCGCTCGACTCCCCCGGCCTCCTCCTCGAGCTGATCGATCGATTCGGAGCGGATCTTCTTCTGTCGCCGTATCTGGTCGAGACACAGGTTGATCACGATCCGTGTCATCCACGTCGCGAAGGACGACTCGCCGTGGAACTGGTGCAGACGCTGCCAGGCTTTCACCCAGGCCTCCTGCGAGAGGTCCAACGCCTCGTCTTCCTGGCGCATCATCATGAACGCGCGGGCATAGATCTTGTCCCGATGCCGAAAAACGAGCTCCTCAAACGCTTCCGTGTCGCCCGCCTGGGCCCACGCCACCAACCCGTCGTCGGGGGTCTTCGGGTAGTCTCGTTTTAACGGCTCAGGCATGGACGCCGCAAGGATCCGGATATTCAGGACTGCTTCAACAATTCATCAGGATAAATGACCCGGTGGTGAAAAACCGGGTCATTTATGCTGCAATCCATTGGAGGATAGTGGGTTGTAATCAGAGTTTCCCTTTTGAACTAGGGATCCGGCCCGCGATTCTTGGATCCCTCTGACAGGCGAAATCCACAGCCCGGGCGAAGGCTTTGAAGAGGCTCTCCACGACATGGTGCGGCTCCCCGCCGTCGATCAGTTCGAGGTGAAGATTGCACTTCGCCTCGTTCGTGAACCCTTGAAAGAACTCCCGTGCCAGTCCGAACCGGAAGGCGGATGACATGTCCTGCGTCCGCTCGGCCGGTGTGATCTTCCTGTGGGCCAGCTCATCCAGCCCTTTCCAGACCAGGAACGGACGGCCACTGAAGTCGATCACACAGCGGGCCAGGCACTCGTCCATCGGTACATAGGCCTCACCGGTGAAGGGGTTTCGGGGATCGAAACCGGTACCGTAGCGCCGCAGACCCTTCTTGTCCCCCAAGGCCTCCCGAAACGCCATGCCCAGTGCCAGACCACAATCCTCCACCGTGTGGTGGCCATCAATGTGGAGGTCCCCCTTGCAGGCCAGCTTCAGGTCGCAGATGGAGTGTTTTGTGAATGCCGTTAGCATGTGGTCGAAGAACCCGATCCCGGTCTGGATGTCCGATTTGCCGGATCCGTCGATCACCAAGGTCAGACGGATATCGGTCTCGGAAGTGGTCCGACGAAGGGAGGCTCTGCGTTTGCTCACCGGACAAGAAAAGCGAACCGGGCCGGCAACGACCATCTCCAAATCCACTTTCGGGGCTCCGGAATGGCTCCGGATCGGTCCCAGGTTGGTTCATGTGCGGGTTCCTGATCCGGTATCCGGGTGGAACCAGAACAGAAGTCCTCCCGGCAGTGCCCCGGCCAGCGTGGCTGCCAGTGTGACCAGCGAGGCCATGACAGCGACGGGAGGACTGATCTGGAATGCCGCCCAGATCGCGATCGCCGCGCTCTCCCGGGTCCCGGCTCCCGCGAGGGTGAGGGGCATGGATGCCGCAAGACCGATCACAGGAAAGGTCCAGAGCAGGCTGGTCCACGGCAGCGGACCAGGGGCCGCCGCGGCGAGGGCACAGGCCAGTGTTCCCCCCGCCAGCAGATTCGCGATGACGCTGACCCCGATTGCCCCGACCAGGATCGAGGGTCTGTTTCCCAGGGCCCGTCGCGTTTCCCGCCATTGGGCCATCCCAGTCTGGAATCGCGCTTCCAGACGACGACGTGTGGATCGGAGCAGCAGGCCCATGATGACGATGAGCATCAGGATGGTCAGTGCGCCAGTCTTCCAAGGGGCCCCCTCAGGGAGCCCCAGGTTCAATCCTCCGCCCCAAGCCAGAGCCGCTGTCAGGCTGAGGCCCCCGTAGAGGACAAGTCCGACCCCACCACAGGCCCGGTCGAGCCCGCAGGCCAGCAGCACTCGTCCGTAGGAATGCCTCTCCCGTCGGGCATACCAGCCCGACTTCGCGACATCCCCCAACAAGGCTCCCAACAGGGCCGCGCTCAGGGCATTGCCCACGAGGGTTCCCCGCCAGGCTGCCATGAACCCATCCCGGATGCCCTGGGTCTGGAGCATCCAACCCCAGCGCAACGCCATCAGCGCACCGGCCGTCACGACGCAGCCCAAAGCCCCGACCAGGGGCAGGGGGCGCAGATGGCTGAAGACCTCCGTCAGCCGGCCGGGTTGGAGACGCCAGAGGATGGAGCCGAGGAGCCCGATGGAGATCAGGGCCGCCCCGATCCGATGTCGGCGGAGTCGACGCCGCGGGAGCTGCGGCTGCAGGGTGACGTCCAGGGGCATCGATGCCGAGTTGGAGAGTCAGAAACGCCCCAGCGCAAAAAGGGGCGGGGCTCAGGCGTAGCCGCCCGGATGCTTCTGGTGCCACGACCACGCAGTCCGGACAATGTCCTCCAGGCTCGGAAACCGAGGTTTCCATCCGAGTTCCTGATGTGCCTTCGTGGCGGAAGCCACCAGCCGGGGCGGATCGCCCGGGCGCCGCGGTTGTTCCACAACCGAAATCTTTGCTCCCGAGATGCGTTCGCAGGTGGCGATGACCTCCCGGACCGAGAATCCCTCGCCATTGCCGAGATTGAACACGCCCGACTTACCTCGCTGCAGCGCAAGCATGTGCGCCTGGGCCAAGTCCGCGATGTGGATGTAGTCGCGGATGCAGGTGCCGTCCGGCGTCGGGTAGTCCGTGCCGAAGATGCTGACGTGGCTCGCCTGTCCCAAGGCGACCTTCAGCACGTTCGGAATGAGGTGGGTCTCGATCCGATGGTGCTCCCCAAACTGCTCGCTGGCGCCGGCCGCGTTGAAATAGCGGAAGATCACCACCTCGAGTCCGTGCAACTCGCGGTACCATCGGAGCACCGACTCGAACATCAGCTTCGATTCCCCGTAGGGATTGATCGGACGCTGGGGCAGGGACTCGTCCATCGGAACACGGTCCGGGGGACCATACGTCGCGCAGGTCGAGCTGAAGATGAACTTTCGGACTCCGGCCGCGACGGCGGCATCGGCGAGGTTGAGTCCTCCCGCCACGTTGTTCCGGAAGTACTTCGAGGGGTTGGTCATCGACTCCCCGACGAGAGCATTGGCGGCAAAATGGACCACCGCCTTGGCCCCGGAGTCCCGGACCGCCGCCAGGACGGCATTCCGATCGTTGAGATCCGCGAGGACAAACTTCGCCCGAGGATCGACCGCCCCCCGATGGCCTTCGGACAGGTTGTCGAACACGGTGACCTCATGGCCCGCGTCGCAGAGGGTTTCTACAAAGACCGAACCGATGTACCCGGCGCCGCCGGTCACGAAGACCTTCATGGTCCAGCGAGGCTAGGGAATGCAGGACGACCCGGGCAAAGCAAAGTTTGCCAGGGTCGTTGCACTAACCCTTCGCGAACCTCGATGGGAGGCCCGTCGGGTTCTGGCCTGGCGCCCTATTCCTTGTCTGGCGCAGGAGCTGTCGGCTTCACGACCGGGTTCTTGGCGAGGTAGCCCTCGACGTCCGGCGTGACCACCAAGGTGCCCCACATCAGGGTCCAGTGTCCCGGGAAGGTGCAGACATACTCGTAGGCTCCCGGAGCGGTGGGCGCAGTCAGCTTCAGGGTCTGACGCTGACCGGCCTCCAGAAGTCGGCTGCCGGCGATCACATCCTTGCCGCTGGGCAGGTAGGCCCGGCCCTGACCATCCAGCTGCTCGGGCTTCATGGTCGATGCCGCATTGGCCACGGTCTCCCGTGTGCCCGGCTGCACGAACACGATATTGTGGGGCATGAAGTCGTCGTTCTCGAGGATCACCTCGAAGGGTTTGCCGGGTTCCAAGACGAGTCGGGGCAGGTCATAGCGCATCTGCTCCCGGACCGTGCGGATCACGAACACCTCGACACCGAGGTCCTTGAGGGACTTCCGGACCGCCGCGGCCTGGGCGGCAGGGAGGTAGCCCGCGAGGTCCTTGGCCGTCTGAAGTGTCTCGATGAAGTCCTGGGACGTCCGATCGGATGCAGGAATCCCCTGGGCCCATCGAGTCAGGGCGAGGGCGGCCTGACCGGCGACGTCCGCAGGGCGGGTGACCGGGGGCAGCATCCGGAGGGCGCGGGCGGCGGACGGGACCTGATCGCCGCGCTCGATGAACGCGGTGAGCATCCGGAAGAGGGCTTCCGGCTGGGTGCCCATGCTGACCGCGGCTGCGATGGCGGCCCTCTTCAGGGACCCCGCCGGGTCGCCTCCGACTTTCACCGTCCCCTTCGGGTTCGGGGCGGAAAGCCCGGTCTGCTGGAAGACCTCGCGGCGTTGGCCGTCCAGCACGGTCACCGTGTAGCCCTCGAGACGCCGGCCCAGGTCCCCGTCCGTGCGGTTCCACACCACGATGGAGTCGATCGGTCGGGCACCGCCAAGGTCGACCTCCCACCAGGGATTCTTTTCGCCCTCGGCCGAGTGGGTCTGCGTCCCCCGCTCCCAGGCGCCGTCGGTTCGGCCATCGACCGCCTTCGAGGCGTCGCCGCCGTTCGAGGTGCTGGACTGCGTGGCCTTGCCACCCTTGGCGATGTTCTTGCCGTCGCTCAGGATCTCGACCTCCGCCAGGGTCAGGGTTCCCTGGCGTGGTAGCTCGATGCGCACAAAGCGTCCGTCACCGGATGGCTTGCCGCCACCGGCATTCACGAGGCTCGCGATCTGGGCGGGGTCTCCCAACAGGGGCTTCACCTTGTCGAAGGCCTTCGCCCGGAAGTCGGCGTCGTTCAGAAGCAGGATGCCCTGGAGCAGGTCCGTGAGGGCCCCCGGAGACCTGGAGGCCTCGGCCCAAACGCCGTCAAACCCTCCATCGGCAATCGCGCGGCTGGCCCAGGCTGCCTGGCGCAGCACCGGGAGCGAACCCTGGGTGCTCAGTACCACCAATTGCGGAGCTACGGACTTCAGATCGCCAGCCGGCTGCAGCGGCAGCTGTCGGGCAAGACTCGCAGCGGCGACGGCGTCCGACTTCACAGGGCCGTCAAGGAGCGATAGGAGTTCCGCGACCCGGGTCTTGCCGTGGAGCTTGGCGAGACCGGTCAGCGCGTTGGCGCGGTCGGTGTCGGTGGCGTCCGTACGGAGGATGATCGCCTCCAGCACGTCGGCGGTGGGGGAGAGCTTGGAAAGGTCCGCCGTGCTCACGCCCTTGATGAGATACTTGATTCCGGCGGGGTTGTTCGCCGCGACCGGCTTGCCCTCGGAGATGGCCTTCCGCCACCACGGCTGGAGCTGGCGCAGGGTCTCGCGCAGGCAGTAGTCGAGATAGTAGTCGGTGGGGTTCTTCAGGATGGCGAGGGCGACATCCGTGGCCAGAATGGCCTCTGCATCCCGGTAGAAGCTGGCGGCACGGACCGCCTCGAGCCGGACCCGGGGCGCCGGGTCCTCGGCGAGCTGCGCGAAGCGCGTCAGGGCTCCTAGGACGCGGTCGCGCCAATAGCACAGGACACGCGCTGCGGCGGCGCGGGCCCGAGGTTCAGGCGACTTCAGCACCCGATCCAGGAGGTCGACGTCCACAATGTTGTGCCACTGATGGACCCAGAGGGCCTCCGTGACGTGGTGTTGATAGGCCGGATCCTTGGGGTCGAGCTTCTGCACCCATCGTTTCACGGCGGCCACGACCTTGGCGGAATCACGTTCACCGAGTTCGATCTTGGCGAGTTCCCGTGTGCCGTTCTCAGGCTCCTTGAGGAGTTCGAGCAGCGCCTCGATCGACTGGCCGTCGATCTTCTTGGGCTTGAGGAGCGGGCGCCCGTCATAGGTGATCCGGTAGACGCGTCCGTGGGTGTCGTCGCGGTTCGGATCCCGCAGATGGTGCTGCATGTGGCCAATCAGGGGCTTGTGCCAGTCGGCAAAGTAGATGGCGCCGTCCGGTCCGATGGACACGGCGATCGGCCGGAAGTTCGGGTCGGTCGAGGAGACCAGGTCGGGCAGGGTCTCTCCCTTCAGTCCGGAACCGTCCTCGGTGACCTTCACGTTGTAGATGCCCAGGAAGCTGATGACGTTCAGGTTCAGGAAATTCCCCTGCATCGACTCGGGGAAGTGTCGGCTGGAGATGATTCCGGTGCCGGGGCAGGGCCGGGAGGGCCGATCCCAGAACTGGTTCATCCCGGAGTGCTTTGCGGGGTAGTCGATGTGGCCGCTGAACGCCGGCGCGAAGTAGGTGTTGTTGCCGGTGGCGTCCGTGACGAGGTCGTTGCCCCAGTAGTCAAACACCTTGCCGTGCGGGTTGGCGAAGCCGTAGGCGATGTAGGTCTCCAGACTGCCGGTGCGTGGATCGAACCGGAAGATGCCGGCATCGTCGTTGCGGAGCGGTCCCTTGGCAGTCTCGATCTGGGTGCGGTGGAAGACACCGTCGCTCAGGTAGATGGAGCCGCCCGGGTCGAGACATACGGCGTTGGCAGTGTGGTGGGAATCGGCAGAGTCGAGTCCCATCAGCACGCGCTCCTTCCAGTCGGCCTTGCCGTCGCCGTCGGTGTCGCGGACGAACCAGATGTCGGGCGCCTGGACGATCAGGACGCCGTCCTTGTAGAACTGGAATCCGGTGGGGCAGTTCAGGTCTCCGATGAAGGTGGTCGATTTGTCGGCCTTGCCGTCGCCATCGGTGTCCTCGAGGACGATCAGGCTGTCACCCACCTTGGATTCCGGGCGGCGCTCCGGGTAGTTGGGCCAGGCCGCGATCCAGAGACGGTTCTTGGTGTCCCAGGCCATCTGCACCGGGTTGGCCAGCTCGGGGAACTGTTCCTCGCTGGCGAACAGGTTGATCTTCATCCCCTTGTGGAGGGACATCTTCTCGATGGCGCCTTCGCCGGTGAGGAAGGTGTAGGAGCCGTCCGGGTTGGAGCCCGGTTTGTTGCTGGGCACCGGGGTGACCTTCGGCAGGTTGGAGTCGTCGATCTCCGGGTTCTCGCCCTGCGCCACACCCCAGACGCGTTTGTCGCGGTTGGCCGTCAGGGTGTCGCGGACGCTCATCTCCTCCTGCATGACCTTGTAGTTGGAGATATAGGGTGAGGGCGCGTTGCGATCCGAGATGAACGCTCCCTTTTCGGCCTGGTAGGCGAGGGCGGAACGTCCGCCGTAGACATTGTAGCCGTCGACCGTCCGATACCGGGCGTGCCACTGGGCATTCTTCTCATTGATCGCGGCCCGGAGACGTTCCCGATTGCCGCCCGGCGCGGTCTTTCCGAACAACGACTGGAACAGGACGGGGGCGATCGCCCGATCACCCGCGTCGCTGAGTAGAAATCCGTTGATGGTAAGGGATTGCCCCTTCTTAGCGGCATCCGCGTAGAGCTTGCGGGAGGGGTCGAACAGGTCGACGAACTGGACGTCGTTCGCCTTCGCCACCTCGGCCATCGCCTCAGTGTACAGCTTCAGGTTGGCGTTGAGCGGGGCTGGGTCCGGGAAGTTGGGGTCTTTGTGGCGTTCGGCGCCGACCGGAGACACCAGCACAAGCCGTGGTCCGCCCTTGCCGGAGTAGTTCTTGGCCTGGGTCTCCTTCACCCAGCGGTCGAGGTTCGTCTTGAATGCCGCCACGCCCTCGGGGCCCTTGAAGGATTCGTTGAACCCGAAGAAGGCCAGGATCACGTCGGCTCCGACCTTCTTCAGCCACTCGTCGGGGCTCCCGAAGTTCTCGGAGCGGTGGCGGATCGCAACTTCATCGCCGGAGACGGCGAGATTGCGGACGACGATGTTCTGTTTCGGGAACTGCGCATAGAGCAGGGTCTCGAAATGGCCGTCGTGCTGCATCCGGTCGGCCAGGGCGCTGCCAACCAGTGCGATGTGGCTGCCGGGATTGAGGTCGAGGCTCTGCGGTGCCGCGGCCAGACCCTGCTGGATCAGGCAGCCCGCAATGAGGGCGGAAAGTGGGAGGACTCGGTTCATGAATGAGACGTGGAAAACGTCAGGTTAGGTAAATCCCTTTCGGGGTGGGAAGCGCCAATCCCGGATCAGGGCCGTCTTCGACGTCCCGCCCCATCGCGGGATTCAGGTCATCGCGTCACCCCGCCACCAGTCCCAGGTCTTGGTCAAACTGATGTTTGTTTGGGGATTTTGGATGCGGCGCCCGTGGTGTCGGATCGAATAGCCGGCTGTTGGATCAGCCGATTCGTGGCTTCCGGGTTCTGGGCAAGGATCCGGGCGAGCCGACGGTCGCCGGCGTTCATGCAACCTGCCTCCTTTCGGAACAGGATCCGTGCTGCGAGGTGGGATTTCCGCCGGGGCCTATTGGTGTTTTCGCCAAGAACCTGAATGGCATCCGCAGGATCCATCTGCAGGGAGCCAAGGCTTCAACGGGAATCTCTCCCAACACGCCCTAACTGATCGAAGACTCCATCAAAACGATGGGCAAAATGAAGGGCTCCGGCTTGTGACAGGTGATCATCGTCCCGGTAGAGGAGTTCTCCATCGATCAACACCAACGCTCTTCCATTGGAATCCCACATGCTGGAGTCGGACCCAATGAGATCTACGTGGTATCGGTTAGAGATACGAGAAAGCAGTAGATTGGACTCGAGTTGCCGGCGTTCGTAGTCCGCCTTTGT
This sequence comes from Verrucomicrobiota bacterium, assembly GCA_016871805.1. GTDB lineage: Bacteria > Verrucomicrobiota > Verrucomicrobiia > Limisphaerales > UBA9464 > UBA9464. The sequence goes on along the minus strand of VHCG01000016.1, from coordinate 21,013 downwards.
TGGGACGACCCTCTTCAAATCCAGTATCCATGGCAATCTGCGGGAAATACTAAACGCAGTTGGCACGTCAAATCCCACTTCAGGAACACAGCCTACAAGAATGACATTTCGGTTCATACCGATGAGGCGCTCAACCATGCGGTCAAGACCCCGTTCGACCATGGCGGACCGAGTTGAAATATCAGAGGCGGTCTGGGTTTCTTCCGTGAGTTCAAGGCAAAGCTGCTCTTCACCCCGTTCAACATAGTGGTCACGGATGTACGTCGGCCACCTTCCGACTAAAATAATAGTTTTCAACTCGGGTCTTTCTCTTAGGAACTCGATCAAACGATTATGGTACCGAGCTTCGTCAAAGCCATCATCGCCGAGAGGAATCTGTTTTACATTTATGTCCAGAAGTGGAGGGGTTCCGCCTCGGGTGATAATGTAGCCTGATTGCCCAACCCTCAGCGCTTGGAGTTCAATCGCTGGAATCATAGCCTGAGCGTGGGAATCACCAATGAGTGCAAATGTGGGTTGGACGCCGGGTGAACCTACGACTGGCGGCTGGGCTAGTTGGGCGGCCCCCATCGATTCGTTCTTAGCCTCCCAATTGGCGTATTGGATCCACCACGTGTTGTCGCGCGCCCTTTTTACGATTGCAGTATATGGAGCGGCGTTGTCGAAACGCCAAGGGATACCGCCCGATCCCCATACGGAAAGCCCTATGATCACGGCCATAAATATCCCAACTCCGCCGATCATAAAGACTGTGCGTCGTTCATGCACAATGCCGCCTTCACCTCGGAAGGGCCGCTCTACGAAACGCCATGACACAACGCCGAGCATGAGTGAAACAATAATAATAGACAGAGAGTCCAACCATTCCATGGGTCTGAATGCCACATACTTCCAAAACGCAATAATCGGCCAATGCCAGAGATAGAGCGAGTATGAGATGAGACCGACGAAAACGACCGGACGCCACGACAGCAATCTCCGACACCAGGTGTTGTGGTTCAGCATTCCGCTCCAGATTAGCAATGCCGTACCGAGGACCGGCGGCAGAGCCATAAGCCCAGGGAACGGAGTTCGCTTTGAGTAGATCTGGACGGAGCCCGCAATAAGCAATATTCCAAAAACCGATGCCAATGATGCCTGCTTGCTGGTTCTAGGAGGAGCTGCAATACCGAGCGCAAGCAATGAGCCGACAGCCAGCTCCCACGCTCGAGTTGGCAGCAGATAGAACGTGGCGCCAGGAAAGTGGAATGCACCCCAGCCTCCCGCGATAAGAGAAATGGCCGAGCCTGCAACCAAACAAGGCTTCAGAGCCTTTGGCGCCCGGGAGGAAAAAAGCGCCATAAACAATGGAAAGAAGACGTAGAACTGTTCTTCGACGGAAAGTGACCACGTGTGGAGAAGCGGATTCTTCTCCGCGGAGGGAGCGAAATAACCGATTTCAAACCAGAACGCAAAATTCGAGATAAAGAGTGTGGCGGCGGTCGCATTCCAACCCAACCGTGATAGGTCGACTGCGTCTTGCAACAACAGCCCTACGAGCGTGACTCCGATCAGCATCGCGAAGAATGCCGGAAATATGCGCTTGATTCTTCGTTCGTAGAAATCGGCAATTGAGAATTCACCGCGTTTGAGATCCCAACTAATGATCGATGTAATCAAGAAACCCGAAATCACAAAAAAAATGTCTACCCCGATGAAACCTCCTTTGAAGCCTGGGATTTCGGCATGGAACAATACCACCGAGCTCACTGCGAGAGCCCGCAGTCCATCAATGTCTGCGCGATACCTGTTCTTCACCTTGAAATTGCCACTCTATGTTAATAATTAGATGTACCCAATCAATCAACTTTGATGCCATGGTCGCTTTTAAGAAAGTTCATCCAGTTGCCGTGGCGCGACTTCCGTATTTGAGGACCCTTGGCGAGCTCGACAGGTCCTCAACTCACCGTGTCCTCGAGCTGTTGTGCGTGACGGTCGCCAATTGGATGACGGATGTCCCCCGGCGCGGGTAGGCCGGAATTCATCCCGGAGCTTTCACTCCAATCCCAGCAGCCGTCCGACCTGATGGACGACGAGCGCGAGCATCCAGGCGAGGCCGGTCATGTAGGCGATCTGGAAGAGGGGCCACCCCCAGCCGTTGGTCTCGCGGCGCACGACCGCCACCGTGCTGACGCATTGCATGGCGAATACGTAGAACACCATGAGGGTGATCCCGGTCAGCGGGGTGTAGATCCGAGACCCGTCCGGTCGGGTCTGCTGGCGGAGGGTCTCGGCCAGACTCGCGGTGGATTCCTCCGATTCGTCATAGCCGTCCACGTTGTAGACAACCGACATGGTGCTCACGAAGACCTCCCGCGCGGCGAACGAGGCCACCAGGCCGATGCCGATCTTCCAGTCGAAGCCCAGCGGACGGATCAATGGTTCGATGGCCCGTCCCAACCGTCCGGCGAAGCTATGTCGGAGCTCCGCCCCTGATACCTCCTGGGCGCTGGCGGTCTCGATCCCGGGCCAGGACTTCAGGAATTCCGTCAGATCCACGGGCGTCTCGGTGCTGGCCTTCGGGTCCTGCAGGGTTCGGATCCGCTCCAGGATCGCGGATGGCGTCGCCCCAGGCTGGAAAGTGCCCGCAGGTGCCTTGTCCCGGGCCGTGGCGGCGAGTGTTTCCTGGGCCTTCTCGGCGATGGAGGGGTCCTTCGGGTAGGTCGACAGGAACCAGAGGAGGATGTTGATCCCGAGGATCACCGTCCCGGCCCGCCGCAGGAACAACTTCGATCGGTCCCACATGTGATGGACCAGCACCTTGAGAACGGGTCGCTTGTAGGGAGGGAGCTCCAGGATCAGCGGGGGAGGTTCCCCTTTCACGAGGGTCCGACGGAACAGCCAGGCCATCCCGAGCGCCCCGACGATGCCAAGCAGGTACATCGCCAGCAGGGTCAGGCCGGGCAGCCCGATCCAGCCCAGGTAGCGGGTGTTGGGGATGCAGGCCGCGATCAGGACCGTGTAGACGGGCAGACGGGCCGAACAGCTCATCAGCGGAGCGACGAGGATGGTCACCAGCCGATCGCGCCGGCTCTCAATCGTCCGTGTCGCCATGATCCCTGGGATGGCGCAGGCGAAGGAGGAGAGCATGGGGATGAAGCTCTTCCCGTGGAGACCGCCCCGCGACATCAACCGGTCCATCAGGAACGCCGCCCGTGACATGTAGCCGGTGTCCTCGAGCAGGGCGATGAACAGGAAGAGCAGGCAGATCTGGGGCAGGAAGACCACGACCGCTCCGACCCCCTGGATCATGCCGACGGAGATAAGGTCCTGGAGGTCCCCGGGCCCGAGCACCGAGCCGACCCGACCCGCGAGTCCTTCCACCCCCTGTTCGATCAGGTCCATCGGGATCGCCGCCAGGGTGAAGATGCCCTGGAACATCAGGGCCATGAGCGCGACGAAGAGGGCGAGGCCCCAGATCCGGTGGGTCAGAATCCGGTCGAGCCGGTCCGAAACCGATTCCTCGTTGGAGACCGTCTGGGTGGTGACGTGTTCGGCGATGGCGAAGACCCGGGCATAGCGGGCTTCGATGGCCGCGCTGCGCCAGTCCACCCCGGCCTGTTCAAGCCGCTGTCGCGCCGCGGTGACGGTCTCGACCACCGGGGTTGGGTAGAGTCCTTGATGGCTCTGGAGGACCTGGTCGTCGCTCAGCAGCAGCAGGGCTTCGGCGGCGGCCAGACGTTGTCGGTTGGGGAACAGGGTCTCGAGCTGTCGCTCCAGAGCCTGGGCCTCCCGGCCAAAGGTCTCCGGAAGCTCATTGAATTCCCGCGGGATCACCGTCTTGGTCCCCGGGCGGGCGGCAAATTCTCGCAGCGCACGTCGGAAATTTTCGACGCCCTCCCCCTGGCTGGCCACGAGCGGGAACACCGGCACCCCAAGCGCCGCCGAAAGGCCCTTCTGGTCGATCTCCAGTCCATTCTCCGAGGCGACGTCGACCATGTTCAACGCCAGCACCGTCGGATGACCGAGCTCGATGACCTGCGTCGCGTAGTAGAGGTTTCTTTGGAGATTCGAGGCGTCGACCACCACCACGACCAGATCCGGCGGGGCCACCTCGGGGAGGCGATGGAACAGCACGTCCCGTGCGATCTGCTCGTCGAGGGACTGTGGGCTGAGGCTGTAGGTCCCGGGAAGGTCGAGGACCGTCACCGGATGGTTCGGGTCGGCTTCCAGGAGTGCGCCCTCCTTGCGTTCGACGGTGACTCCGGCGTAGTTGCCGACCTTGGCCCGCAGTCCGGTAAGGGCGTTGAACAGGGTGGTCTTGCCGCAGTTTGGATTGCCCGTGAGGACGATCTGGATCGGTGAGGAGGGCACGGGTGGATCAGGCGGGTGTCACGAGGATCTGGTCGGCTTCGTGGCGCCGGAGCGACAGGTGGTAGCCGCGGACCTTGAGCTCGATGGGGTCGCCCATCGGGGCAAACCGCACGATTTCGACGGGGGTGCCCACGAGCAGTCCCATCTCCAGGAGTCGGGCCCGGTGCTGGACTGGAATGCGAACCTCCCGGACCACGGCCTTGGATCCTGGAATCAGGCTGCTCAGGGGCACTGGAGCGCTGGAAGGGGTCATGAGTGGGATCGGTGGTGGGGCTTGGGCTGCACGGCGGTGCGGTGGCTTGGAGTCTGCCCTAGGTCAGGCCCCGGGCCTCGGGAACGGGAGGGGTGATGGCGACGGCAGGGTCTCAACCAGGATCTGTTCCGCCAACCGGGCACTCAGGCCCAGGCGGGCGTTGCAGACCTGGCACAGCACGTTGTTCTGGAGCGTGATCACCTTGACCCGCTGTTCCTCACCGAAGCCCATTTCCCGAAGCCGCTGGTTGGTGTCGTCGCTGGCCGTGAGCTGGCGAACGATCACGACACAACCGGCCCGGACCCGGCTGAGCGGGGAAAGGGTTCTGGGGGCAGGGGGGTTCGACCCGGCCGGAAATGAGGCTGCCGACACCGGCGTCAGACTAGGAACAGAGCCGGTCCTCGGCAATCGAGGGTGTTGGCGGGGCCTTGCCGTCGTTGTCGGTGGATTGCACTGGAACAGGACCCTGACTGCTTTGCGCGTTGAGGTTTGACGCATCCCGTCTAGGCTCCCCAAACGTCTTCGGCTCCGGGATGGACTGACCCTTCCGTTGGCGATGCCGCATCAATTCAAACCGAAACACGACCATGCCATTCGAACTCGCCCCACTTCCGTACGCCAAGGAGGCCCTTGAGCCGCACATCGATGCCCTGACGATGGAGATCCACCACGGACGCCATCACAAGGCCTACGTCGACAACCTGAACAAAGCCATCGCTGGCACCGCGCTCGAGGGAAAGACCATCGAGGCCCTCCTGGCCGATCTACCCTCTGTCCCCGACGCCATCCGCGGTCCTGTCCGCAACAACGGTGGTGGCCACTGGAACCACACCTTTTTCTGGAACCTCATGGGCCCCGGCAAGGGTGGCACGCCGTCCGGCGACCTCGCTGCGGCGATCCAGTCGGCCTTCGGCAGCTTCGACGACTTCAAGGCGAAGTTCGAGGCGGCGGGCATCGGACGCTTCGGCTCCGGCTGGGCCTGGCTTCTCGTCAACGGGGGCAAACTCGAGATTGCGTCGACCCCGAACCAGGACACCCCGCTCATGGGCAAGGCCATCTCGGGTGTCGAGGGCAAGCCGATCCTTGGTGTCGACGTCTGGGAGCACGCCTACTATCTCAAGTACCAGAACAAGCGGGCCGACTACCTGAAGGCGTTCTGGAACGTCGTCGACTGGAACGCAGTGTCGGCCCTCTACGCGGCTGCCAAGTAGGCCCGCTGTTCTGGATGTGAACCCTGGACCCGGAAGCCCCGGGTGGAGTCCGCCATGTATCATATCGCGCTCAAGATGCTCATGGCAGACCGGGGGAAGTACATCATGCTGGTCGGAGGGGTGGCGTTTGCATCGCTCCTGATGACCCAGCAGAACGGGGTGTTCCGCGGATTGCTGAGCTGGACCACCTCGCACATGCGCAATGTCCGGGCCTCCATCTGGGTGGTGGAGGCCCGGGTCGTGACCGCCAATGAGACCAAGCCGCTCAAGGATACCGACCTGAACCGGGTCCGATCGGTGCCGGGAGTCGACTTTGCGGAGCCCCTATTCCTTGCGGTGACCAAGGCCCGCGCGGACAGCGGTGGCGAGAAGCCGGTCCAGTTGGTGGGTCTGGATGCCTCCACCCTGTTCGGCCGTCCACCCGTGATGCTCGAGGGGGATCTCGAACGCCTTCGGCTGCCGAATGCGGTCATCATTGATACCTTGGCCACGGTACGCCTCGGCGAGGGATTGGGTCGACCGATGAGGGTGGGTGACACCTTCGAGATCCACGACCGGGAAGCCCGTGTGGTCGGCATCTGCAAGACGGAAAAGCATTTCTTCGGCTATCCGTATGTGTTCACCACCTACGACAAGGCCATCAATTTTTCCCCCCGGCAGCGGAAGATGCTGTCGATCATCCTGGCCGAGCCGTCCCCCGGGCAGACTCCGGAGGAAGTGGCCGCCCGGATCGGGCGTGAGACAGGGCTGCACGCCTACACCAGCGCAGGGTTCTCCCAGGCGACGACCGACTTCGTGTGGGCCAACACCGGCATTCCCGCCTCGTTCCTTACCACCATCACGCTGGGGTTCATCGTTGGCATTGTGATCTCCGCCCAGACCTTCTTCTCGTGGTTCCTGGAGAATATCCGTCACCTCGGGGCCCTGAAGGCCATGGGTGCCAGCAATGGACTCCTGGCCCGGCTTCTTCTGCTGCAGGCCTTCACGGTCGGACTGATCGGATACGGCCTGGGAGTGGGGCTGACTGCCATCTTTGGGCTCATTGTCCTGCCGTTCGAGAAGCCACCCTTCCTGCTCGACTACCGCAGCCTTGTGCTGACGGGTCTCGCCGTTCTGTTGATCTGTCTCGTTGCTGCACTGCTGGGCATCCGGAAGGTATCCCGACTGGACCCGGCAATCGTGTTCCGCGGCTGAGTCGGATCCGGTTGATCTCCTTCATGACTGTACCGAGCCCCAACGTGGCCGCTGGTCCCGCCGTCCAGGTCGATGGGGTTTCCAAGTCGTTTGGACCGAAGGACAACCAGACCCAGGCCCTTTCCGGAGTCCGGTTCGGGGCCGATCACGGAGAACTGCATCTGGTGGTCGGACCGAGTGGCTGTGGCAAGACCACCCTGCTTTCGATCATCGCGGGAACCCTGCGGTCCGACGCGGGGGACATCCGTGTCCTGGGCCAGTCGCTGTCCGCCTTCTCGGACCGGCAGCTGACCGAGTTTCGGGGGGCGCACATCGGGTTCATCTTCCAACAGTTCAACCTCATCCCGACCCTGAGCCTGGTGGAGAACGTCAGTATTCCGCTACTGCTCCAGGGGGTCCGACGCCGCGAGGCCGAGGACCGGGCGGGCGCCCTGCTGGCCCGGGTGGGCCTCGGGGACCGACGCCATCGGAACCCCCTGGAACTGTCCGGTGGCCAGCAGCAGCGGGTCGCCATTGCCCGCGCTCTCGTGCACGAACCGCAGCTCATTTTGTGTGACGAGCCGACAAGTGCCCTCGACTCCCGGACTGGGCACGACATCATGGACCTTCTTGCCGGGGGTGCCCGCGCCGGCGGTCGATGCGTCATCCTGGTCACCCATGATCCCCGGACCTATGGGTTCGCCGATCGCATCACCCGCATGGAGGACGGCCGTGTCGAGGAGGTCCTCTCGGGTGCCGCCGTCCAGCAGTTCGCCGCCCAGCCCCACTAGCCGACCCATGATCCTCAGGAGCGTCAGTTTCTACTCGGCCCTCATCGGCATCGTCCTTGCCGTCGTGCTCGTTCGCCGAGTCGGCAGCAAGCCGTTCGCACCCGGCCCGGTGTCGCCTCCCGCCCGGTCGCCGTATGCCGAAAGCCTGGCAGCCTCCGGCCTCATCGAGGCCCGAGGCGAGAACGTCCGGATCGCCTCCCAGAAAGCCGGAGTCGTGGCGAAGGTGTTCGTCAAGGTTGGGGACACCCTCGCCGCCGGCTCCCCGCTGTTTCAGCTGAATGACCGGGAATCCCGGGCCCTCCTGAACACCAAGGAGACCGAACTTGAGTCCCTGAAGGCAGCCACGGTCACCCGACGAATCCTGCTCAACGATGCAGAGGATCAGCTCAAGAGGGGCCGGAAGCTGCGCGAGGAAGGAGTCATCACCGAGGAGGAGATCAACCGGCAGCAGTTCGCCGCCGATCGTGCCAAGGCGGAGCTGGTCTCCGCCGAAAGCCAGGTGGAGGCTGCGACGGCCCAGCGTGATCTTGCCCGGACCACGCTCGACCTCCTCACGGTTCGCTCGCCGCACGATGGCGTCGTCCTGCAGGTCAACATCCGCCCCGGAGAGTTTGCCTCCGCCGGTGTGACCTCCGAGCCATTGCTGCTCCTTAACACCGGAGGGAACGATCGGCTACAGGTCCGGGCCGACATCGATGAACAGACCGCCATCGACTTCACCCCTGGAACCCCCGCGGTGGGTGCGATCAAGGGGCGTTCCGACTGGACCGTCCCCCTGAGGTTCGTCCGGGTGGAACCTTATGTCGTGCCCAAGCGCAGCCTCACGGGTGACAGCTTTGAACGTGTGGACACTCGGGTCCCCCAGGTCATCTACGAATTCGATCGCCCCAGCTTTCCGATCTACGTCGGGCAGCAGGTGGATGTGTTCATCGAACGGGCGAAGAAGGACGGAACGACATCGGCCCCGGCCGGCGCTGCGCTCCGCTGAGTTCGTATCCAAGGACTCCTGCCCGGTGACCCGTCGGGCAGGTTTCCTTCCGCCGCGCTGATGCTCTGATCGCGGACTTTCCCGCTCCGGGGCTTTGCCATAGCGTGTCGGGACGATGACTTCGATGTTGGTCTCCGGTGGACGCGTGGTGGATCCAGCCTCCGGGTTGGATGCGATCGCCGACGTGCTCGTGGTCGAGGGCAAGGTGGCCGCAGTGGGTCCCGATCTGCGGGGCCAGTGCCCCCCAGACGCCGAGATCCTCGACGCCCGCGGGCTGGTGGTGGCGCCTGGTCTCATCGACATCCACGTGCATTTCCGCGAGCCCGGACAGACCAAGAAGGAGGACGTGCAGAGCGGTTCCCGGTGTGCGGTGCGGGGTGGCTTTTCGACCGTGGTCTGCATGCCCAACACGTCGCCCGCGATCGACAATGCCGGCACGGTGGCCCTGATCCAGGACAGCGCCGCGAAGGCCCAGTGTCGGGTCGAGATCACGGGCGCCCTCACCAAGGGAATCGCCGGCGAGGAACTCGCCCCGATCGGGTCGCTTCACAAGGCCGGGGTCATCGCCCTGACCGACGACGGACACTGCATCCAGAACAACGACCTGATGCGTCGGGCCTGCGAGTATGCCCGGATGTTCGATCTGCCAATCATGGACCACTGCCAGGACTACGGCCTGGTCACCAAGGGGGTCATGCACGAGGGCAAGTACTCGACCATTCTGGGACTCGCCGGGTGGCCTGCGGCGGGCGAGGAGGTCATCGTCGCCCGCAACATCCTCCTGGCGGAGCAGACCGGAACCGTCATCCACTGCCAGCACCTCAGCTCGGCCGGCAGCATCCGGTTGTTGCGGGAGGCACGAGGACGGGGGGTGCCGATCTCCGGTGAGGCCTGTCCGCACCACTTTACCCTGACCGAAGCCTGTATCGCGGGCAGTGAGGAGTTCTGGCGGGAGGATGGTTCCGATCAGGCTGCTCGGTTCTTCAAGGAAACCCCGCTGCCCGAGTGGCCGAACTACCACACGGACTTCAAGATGAACCCTCCCTTGCGTTCCGCCCGGGACCGGGAGGCGATCCTAGAGGGATTGGTCGATGGCACCCTGGCGATCATCAGCAGCGACCATGCGCCCCATTCCCAATCCGAGAAGGATGTCGAGTTCGACTACGCTCCGTTCGGCATCGTGGGGCTTGAGACCGAGCTGGCGCTGTCGTTGATGGCCCTGGTTCACACGGGGCGCCTTTCCCTGATCGGGACCCTCGCCAAGCTCACCTCGGAGCCCGCGAAGCTCCTGCGGTTCAAGGATGGCCGTGGAGAAATCCGGGTCGGCGGGGTCGCAGACCTCACCCTCTTCGATCCGAATGAGGAGTGGACCTCGTCGCGCGACGAAACGGCCAGCAAGTCGTCGAATAATCCCTTTCACGGCTGGCGCCTGCGTGGACGGGTCCTGCACACGATCGTCGGGGGTCGACGCGTCTGGTCGCTCCGGTCGGCAGAGGGCTGACATGGAAGCAGCACCCCTTGGCCGTGGGGTGTCTGAAGTTTGACCCAATGTCCGGCACTCCATAGGTTTTGAGCATGACTGCGGCTCAAATCATTGGGGAAATAACCTCCCTTCCAGCATCGGATCGGTCGGCTGTCATCCGGTTTGCCCGGTGCCTGAGCACTGAGGACATGCTGAGTGGGGATGCCATGAGACAGTTGGCGGAGCGTTTGGCTGTCGAGGACAATCCGGCTGAGATTCAAATCCTCAGGGATTCCATCGAGTCCGGATTCTACGGCCGCCCCTGATGCCTCAGGTCCGCCGAAAGAACATTCCGCCGGCACTCCTGCGTCACTTTCTTGATAGAATTCAGGGGCGAAAGATTTCGGCTACTGCCATTGGGCAGCTTGCAGACTGGCTTGATGAGAGGCCTGAAGTTCCGGCTGGTCCATGGTTCACGGGTCTCCAGACCATGATGGTCTGCGGGGAGGGTGATCTGATCAGGACCTTCCTGCTACCGACTCAGCTTCCCCATGGCACCGAGATTCTTTGAGACCCTTTGCCCGGTGTATCCCGAACGTGATGGAACCAAAGATGGGACGACGTGAGCTGGTGTTGTCGCTGAAGTCGGCGACGATCGAAGCGTGCTTCAGCGTCCCGATGCTGAACCTCACGATGCCGAGCTTCCCGTTCGTCATCGCCTTCGCGGTTGCCGCGTTGGGATGGGGTCCGGGTGCGGTCGGGTTGATGGCGGCCCTGCCGCACGTGTGCAACCTCATCCAGCCCATCCTGGCCACGGCGTTGAGACGTCGCATGTCGCTCCTGCGGATCATGGCGATTGGATTCCTGGTGAATGCGGCGCCCTGGGGACTGATCAGCCTGCTCCCATTCCTCCAGCCATCGCGACGGGGTGTCGTCTTCGCCGCAGTCCTGATCGTTGCGACCCTGGCCAACAGCATCACGGCCGTCGCCTGGTCGGCCGCCATCGCCCAGCTGGTGCCTCCGCGGCTCAGTGGGACCTATTTCGGTCGACGCAATCTCATCTTCGGATTCTGGACGCTGGTGGTGGTCTTGGCGGCCAGCGCGGTCGCCGGAAGGGGCGGCAATTCCCTCACCACATTCGGCTGGATCTTTGCCGTGGCGGGATTGGGAAGGTTGGTGGGGTATTACTTCCTCAGGCGCATGACGTTTCCTGCGTCGGTCTCGCGCAGGGAGATAGTGCCGCCCGACTGGCGGGAGATCGCCGAACCGCTGCGGGACGCCAACTATCTGAAGCTCGTGGCGTTCGTGGGCTGCTGGGGTTTCCTCCTGAACCTCGGCCAGCCGTTCTACACGGTATTCCTCCTCGAGGGACTCCACCGATCGATGGGAGAGGTGGGGTTGTTGACGGCCCTGGCGGGTGTGGGCGGAATCCTGACTCTCCGCGGCTGGGGCTTCCTGTGTGACCGGTTCGGCAGCAAGCCGGTGCTCTATGTGGCCTCGATCGTCTGGGCGCTTTCGGGACTGGTATTCTGGAGCCTCGCTGGGGAGCGGTTCTTCTGGCACCTCGCCCTGGCCTATCTGGTCGTCGGAGCCACGACCGCGGGATTCCAGCTCTGCCAGTTCAACCTCATGCTCAAATTGGCCCCCGCCAACAAGGCCCCCTACGTCGCTGCCTTCCTCGCCCTCACAAGCCTCATGACCGCTCTCGGCCCGGTCCTGGGTGGATTCCTGCTCCGTGTGCTCCCGGATCGTCTTGGGATCTTCCTGGGGCAGACCATTTGGGACTACCACCTGGTCATCGCGATCTCGATGGTGGGCTGCCTTTTGTGCGTGCACCTTCTGGACTTTGTCGTGGAGGAGGAGGCACACGCGACTGAGGCGGTCTGGCGCACGATGCGGCGGATGAGTCCGTTCAATCCAATGCTGACCCTCACGAGCACGGCCCAGATGGTCCTGACCCCCGGGGGACTCATCGGTCTGACCCGCCACTCCTTGCGGCAGATCCGGCGTCAGGCGCGTCGTCTGGGTGACGTGGGAGGGGAGCTGGCGGAGGGGGGCAGGGAGGTGCTGGCCTCGCCGTTTGCCCGCGAAGGATCCGTCGACAACCAAAAGGGCGGCCACCCGAGGTGAACCGCCCTGTCTTTCCGGTTGATACCGGGGTTGGCTGCTGGCTCAGGCCTTGGCAGCCTTAGACTTCAGACCACCCTGGGCCAGCTCGACGAGCTTGGCGAAGGCCGGGCTGTCGGTGGCGGCGAGGTCGGCGATGACCTTGCGATCCAGCCCACATTGGGCGGCCTTGAGGCCTTCCATGAATCGGCTGTAGGTGATGCCCGCGGCGCGCGCAGCCGCATTGATGCGGATCTGCCAGAGATTGCGGTAGGTCCGCTTCTTGGTCTTGCGGTCGCGGTAGGCGTACTGCAGACCGTGGTCGACGGCATCGGAGGCGTAACGGTACAGCTTGCTGCGCTTCAGACGGTAGCCCTTGGCGAGCTGGAGCATCCGTTTACGACGTTTGCGGGAGGCGGGAGCGTTGGTGACGCGCATGGTCGGAAATCAGTGGGAGGTTCGCGGAGCACGGATCAGTGCGAGAACGGGAGACAGGCCTTGATCTTATAGACGTCGGAGGGATGAAGCTCCTTGTCCTCGCCCAGACGGCGACGGCGTTTGGCGCTCTTGCCGGACAGCAAGTGACGCATACCGGAATGGCGGGCGAATACCTTGCCCTTGGCGCTGATCTTGAAGCGCTTGGCAACGGACTTCTTGGTCTTGATCCCCTTCGGACGACGCATAACAGCTCTCAGTTTCTCCTCGTTAAAGAGCGCGGAGATTAGAAAAGGTGCCCTCGGGTGCAAGGTTAAAAACCATTTCATTTTGGTTCCACCCGCTATCGACGGAGGAAAATGAGGCCTCCAAGACCGTTTCGAGGTCAAGCCGCCGGGCGTTGCAGAGTTAGGTCTTCACAAGGGGTATCACAGAGGTGGTCAAAGCTAAGGTGGGTGCTGCAGTGCCCTGCAGCACAGGGCGCGAAGCGCCCATCCCGCGAGGCCCTGTCCATTGGGTCGGGATTGGGATTACAGGAGGGAGCGATCCGGCACGGGGCCCGCATCTTTGGGCCTGGGGTTGCGTGGTGGCAGCGACTGCACCCAGGGACCAGAGCACGGCTTCCTTCGCTGCTGACAATCGTGAGGCCGGCAACTGCCACGGCATAAGCGCCCCGCCCGGAGGGGGCGGGGCGCCTGCATTAAGGGGCCTGAGACCCACTCCAAACTGCGGAGTTCACTCCCCTACAGGCAGAGGTGCGCTGTGGCGAACGGACTGGGCCCGCCGCAGTCCTTGTCGAGGACGCCGTCCCCGTCGGCGTCCCAGAGGTTATCGAACGCAGGGTTCAGGTCGTCGAACAGTGCATTCAGCTCGGGGGCACGGGAGATTCCCCACTGGGCGCTCGTCAGCCTTACTGAAACGGGTGAGCGTGTCGTGGGATTGCTGAAAGGCTGGTGGTCAGACCCATGCCAAAGCTGTTCACCCACCCCAAACCGGCTTTTGGTCCAACCAGGGGCCCCCCCAGGGAATCATACCGATTGTTGAGATTGATTGATGTCAGGCGGTGGGCGGGAATACCCAAAGGGCGGGGCGACCCACGTTGCAGTGGACCGCACGGCCCAGCAGGGTCAGTCCGGCCAACGAGTAGAAAAGTTGGGACCTGGCCAAGTTCCCGAGGATCGGGCCCCGAACAAGGAATTCAAGCGATTCAATCCGCCGGTCTGCCGACGGAATCGGGTAGAAGATCGTCTCGACCCACCAAGATTGGCTTCCATCCTCGCCAACCCATGTGGGAAACCTTCGGATCCACTGAGACGGATCGAGTCCGTTTGCGATGGCTGCTTGGTCGGCGGCGAAGACCGTGAATCGACTCAGTCCCGGCAAGACGAGCAGACCTAGGAAACTCCAGAGAGTCATCCAGCACGCCTGCCCTATCAGGGCCTTGCCCGTGGGGAACGATCCGAAATCGAATGCCCAATTCCCGATGCAGCAACCAGTCAGGTTCCACAAGAGGACAAAAAGCAGGGTGCGCAGGGGAAGTCCCTTCTCCGCCGCCCACCGCCGCCGCGACAATTCGACCCGGAGTTCGTCAATGGGAAGGGAATGGCACCAGGTCTCAGGGAGCAGGATGGTCGCATCGGATCCGAACCCGACATGCCCTCCGGTGAAAGAGGGATCGTCCACCTGGGTGACGAGTACGCCCTCACCCGTTTCGGGAATCCATCGCCTGAATCGGAATCCATGGATTGCGCCGTGGAGGAACTGCCTCCCCAGCGCGAGGACGATGATAGAGGCGGCCATCCCGGAGCAGAAGCCGCCTGACCACCGCAGGCTCAGAGCCGCGACGTATCCGAGGGTCATCCACATGGCACCATGGACCGTGACACCACGGGCCCACTTCCGGAGGAAAACCCTCAGCCTGGGCTGTCCGCCCGGGAGGAGCAGAAACCCGCCAATGACGTCAAAGACCGCCTGGATTGCAACGGCAGCGGCGACAAGCAGCGCGGCGTCGATCTCCTCGGACGGGTGGCGGCCGGTCCTGATCCACGCCAGACCAACGATCGAGGCCGTCACCCAAAAACCGACATTCACAATGCCCAGCCTAAGGCGCTGGCGAGCGAGCATAGTCTGCGCCGATGTCATACAACCCCATCTCCCCCTCAAATTTCGGAAAACCCGCGACGATTTTCAAGATCTCGCCCTGTGATTTTCGTTAGCGGCAAACCTCCCACAAACGATGATGGCGGCGTTGGATGCCACACCAGCCAACGTTTCTCCGGAGGTCCTAAAATGGCGTTGGTTGTGTTGGGGGAAGAACTCATCGGTAGCCTGGCAGGTCTTTGGGTTGTGGGTGCGGTTGCCCATTCAGGGGCAGACTTGAGCGGCAGCTGGACGCGCCCTCGAACCGTTTTGTGCCTTTCTACCCATCGTCGTCACCTCCAGCCTCAGACTCTCTCCCGGCCGCCCATTCTGCGAAGACGTTATCGAAATGCTCCGGCTCGTGCAGGTAGAAGTCTGAGTCAATCCGGGTGAACGGGCGCAGCTGGCGGCGCTGCGTGTTTCCATAAGCGTTGTGTTCATAAAAGGCCTGCGAGCACGGACTTGGAGGTCCTTTTCGGAGATCGCATCGATCAACTCTATGAACTCACCAAGGCTCAACGGGCGGTCGCTGCTGTTTGGATTGCAGCGCAACTCGGTTGAGTGCTCGTCGACGACTTGGTCGTGAATCAGGGCCGCGTTTCACCGGGTACGACTGGTGATGGCGTCCAATGGGGTGGATTCCGGTTCGATGCGGGCGACCTCGGCCTGCCTCTGGTTCTCAGCTGGTGAGGTTCTTATCTCCGATGAACAAGGGGTGGATTCGACCTGACCGGACCTCAAAAAACTGTTCCAGAGGAGATGGGAGTTTCAGGCGCTAGTTGATGGTCGTTACTTGACTGCGGAAGGTCTGACGCGACCTCGCTTTAGGGAAAAGGGTATCGGCCTCATTTGCTTTACCGGTGACCCCTTTTCGCCCGGCAGCGGCCTCCGCGAGGTTCTGGGAAATCGGGCCTTTCACCGAGGCTCGACCGGTTTTGGGCCGAGGCGCGGTTCGCGGGTAGCGGCGCCAGGCTTGACTGGGGTTGGGGATGTCGGCGTTTCTTAAGCATTCAACTCGGCGGTCATTCACGATGCCCTTGAGTGGATCCATGTTGTTCAGGATTTCCAGGCAGTGGTCACAATGGGCGTTCGGGCTGGTGGGCGTGGGATGCTGCCTAAACGCGGCCGATTTCTACGTTTCACCCAGCGGAAAGGACTCCCATTCAGGGATGTCGCCGAAAGAACCTTGGAAAACCTTGCAGCGGGTCAATCGGCACATCGCGGATCATCGTCTCGCGCCCGGGGATGGGCTGTTTCTCGAAGGTGGGGCCATCTTTGAAGGGGGGCTTCGTATCGAACATGCCGGTGGCGGAACGCGGCAGTCACCGGTGCGAATCACTTGCTATGGACGCGGGCAAGCGACCCTTCGCCCCGGCAAGGAATCTGGCCTCCTCATCCGAGAGACTTCTTGGATCACGGTTTCACAACTGAAGATCATTGCCTCGGCCGGCAATTTGGGAGACGGCATCCGCTGTGATCGGAACCAAGAGACCCCGGAGCGAGTGGCCGGTGTGGTGATTCAGGACTGTTCGATCACGGGCTTCGGATGGCATGGAATCATGGTGGATGCCAGCCAGCGCTCGATGGGTTTTGAAGGCGTCGTGATCGAACGGTGCCTGACGTCTAGTAATCGCTATGCCGGAATCATGGTGTACGGAGGCAATCCCGCCGGGAGGAGTTCGCGGCCCCACGCGGGGGTTCGGATCGAGGATTGCGTCGCCGTGCGAAACCCCGGCGATCCTGATGAACGGAAACATCATTCGGGCAGTGGCATTTTCATCGATGGAGTTGATACCGCCCTGATTCGAGGCTGTGTTGCGGCGGGCAACGGGGATGCGTGTCGCAACGAGCGTGGTGGTCCGGTGGGTATCTGGGCTCATGCCTGCCGTCGGGTGACGATCGAGGGTTGTGAATCCTACGGGAACCATTCCTGCCTCCGGGATGGCGGCGGGTTCGATTTGGACGGGGGATGCGAGGAGAGTTCTTTGATCCGGAACTTTTCCCACCACAACCACGGTCCGGGATTTTTGGTATATACCTATTCAGGAGCCGCCTACGCCGACCGTGATTGCCAAGTTCGGGAGAATATCTCGTGGAACGATGGTGCCAGAAGCTCCGGCTATGCGGGAATCCAGTTGGGCTCGGAAGACGGATGCCAGATCACCGGTTTGATCGTGGAACGAAACACCGTTATCGCACCGGTCGAATCCGTTGCGGCGGTGCGTGTCATGGGGCGCTCCATTCAGGCCCTCATCCGAAGCAATCTGGTCGTGGTTCCCAAACACGGAACCTTGGTCTCCATCTCCGGTTTCGAGCATCGGGTTCGCTTCGAGGACAACCGCTATTGGAGGGCCGATGGGAAGCCCGTGTTTCTGGTCGATTTTCAATGGACCATTCCCGCCCTGAATGCCTGGCACAACGCCACTGGGCCCGATCACCGATTTGTTGCTGTGGGTGAGCTCTTCGCGGATCCAGAACTCCGGCTTCCTCAGCCTCCCGATTTCAAATCGCTTCGACGGCGGCCGTCATGGCCGCGATTTTCTCACCGTTTTCTTTCCGCGTTTGGTGCTCCCGAGCAGCCTGACATGACCTCGCAAAACTGATCCAGAGGGGGTGAAAGTTTGGGCGACCAAGAAAGGGACCAAACCATGAAAGGAAAGCGGCATGGGACAGCTCCGCTTCAGCCCCGCTGATTCCGATTGCGCTCCGACTGAATTCCGATTGTCGCAAGTATGTCCCGGCGTAAAGAGGGAGGGCATTTTTTTCCGGAGCCACGCTCCTTACCGCGTGCTTTGTCTTGGCCGCCACGGCCACGGCCCACAGGCGCAAACGGCGAGCGAACCACGTTCACCGACGGCAAAGGGCGTAGCACCGGCTCGGCGACCGCCCACACCTCTGGTAGTTCGGAGCGGACCACGTTCCGGGATTCGTCCGGCAGGACCACTGGTTCAGCGACCACGCGACGGTGAGATCGACTCGGTCGTTTCAGAGGAATACCCCGAGCTAAAACGCCGACTTCAGGAAAATTTCTTCTCGGTGATACTGGAGGAAGTGGCGTTGGTCGGTGTTGAAGGAACCGACTTGGAGGTGACGTCCGGACGGTATCCCCATCCGGTCGAGGGATTCTCTGTCCGCGACCGGTGAGACCAAGACCTCGCCACCGTCAGCGAAGGTAATGAAACCGCGGTCAAACAAGTGATCCATCGAAGGGGTCAAGAGGAGACCGTTGCTCCCGGTAAGTCGCTCCTCGTCGCTCGATTCGCGCCACGGCTTGATGTGGCTGGCGATCAGGTGGGTTGGATTGAAAACCCCAGTGACCCTGCACCGACGCTCGATCCGATAGACATTCTCCTTGAAGCGACCCTGACCGCGTCGGGCTTGGATCAAGGCCCTTCGGGTCGTCTCAGGTATCAACCCGCTCTCCGCGATGCGCTGCTGCAGGGAGTCCTCCCATTCCAGCAACACCACTGGGTCAGCCAAGGTCTCCGGGTCACTGTCTCGAAGTGCCGAGGCATCGATCAGGGGCAGTAATACCGATTCGGCGAGTTCTAGGAGGCGACGGGCCAGTTCGCGTGAAACCTCCGCGAGGTAGGCCCCTTGATTCCCTCGGCCGTCGCGCTGAATCGGTGAGTACTTGGTCGGGAGCAGGGACGCGATCTGGTCGGCCACCGCAGCCACGCGGAGTGGTCGCTGGAATCTCTGGAACTGGACGTCCACCCGCCACCCTCGTTGATCCCAAGCCTCGCCCACTTTCCCGAATTCATCCGGCCGCGGGCACGAGTAGCACGGCAGTTTCGCAACGCCGACTGCTTGGAGATGGGCGTCGGCGAATGAGAAGACGAGGTCGCCTCGCTGGACCTCTCTGAGGGTTTCGTAGAAATGGTTCCGTGCTCCATCCTTCTTGTGCTTTGGGCACCAGATGTAATGGCCACCAACCTCCTCGGCGAAGGTCTGCCTGTGGTTGACCCACCAGAACCGCATCGAGGCCCAACGTGAACCAACCGACCGCTTCGCCTCAAGCCCTACAAGGCGCACGCAAATCGACCCTCGGCAGCTGCCTGTATAACGATGGCAGGTTCATCGTCGTCGCTCTGGTCGAGGTCCCCGTGGCCGGAACAGTTCGGCCAACAGCTGTGGCTCCACGGGTCCAGGGCTCCACCAGTTCGATGGGAGCAGCTCGCCAGATTCCGATTCTCGCCGAGAGTGCTTTCCGAGACGCCCCAGTTCATCCGGAGAGCCAGTTTCGCGTAGCTCGTTAGCCATGCAGGTTTCTGGAAGGGCTTGTTCGTCAGGCGACAGGAGTCTGGGATGAGGAAAACGTCTTCCGCGTTGACACGAACAATAGGGTTGTCGACCAAGGCGTGGCCTGGCGTCTGGATTGCCGGATAGGAGTCACGATGATTCCCGATTTTGCCATCGAGTCTTTGAACTTGGCAGATTCCACCGCCCAGAGTTCGGCGAACAAGTTGGGGTTGGTGGGTGTGTTGGTGGGCGAATCAGTCTTCATGAGCCTCCTCCAGATCTGCATCGGCGTCTGCCTCTCGCACCCATTCCGTGAAGACGTGCTCGAAGTGGTCGTGAAGCTGCGGATAGATGTCTGAGCTGATGCGGGTGAAATGCCGCAGCCGGCGGCGCTCCGTGCCTCCATCGGCGTTGAGTTCGTTGTAGGCCAGCGAGAATGGGCCCCAGAGGTCCTGGTGCGAGACGCGGTCGATGAACCGGATCAATTGCCCGAGGGTGAAGGGACGTTGGCTGGTGGCCGGCTTGACCTCAAAGGTCTCCTGGTATTCGTCGACGACCCTATAGCGGATGCGTCGCTTCCAACATCGCCCCCGGATGCTGATCACGTCCGAGGTGGTCGACTCCAGCTCGATGCGGACAATTTCCGTTTCCTGACGTTGGTAGCTCGGCAGATACTCACCCCCCATGAGGCTCGGATGGATTCGACCAAGTTGATCGCGGACCTCATCACTCACTTCCGCTGATTGAAGCTCATCGCCCAGTTTCTCAAGCGTCCCTTCGGAGAGAGCGTTTGCGATCAGTTGACGTCGTTTGGTGCCCTTGATTCCACGGAGGATAGCCTGCTGGACCGTGGTGTCGTTCCAGTAGCTCTCAGGGCGGAACGCATAGTTGATTCCGTTAAACGTTTTCATCTTCGAGTCCTTTCAGGCGGAGGTGGTAGGCAAGACGTTGAGCAGGAAGTCTCGGATTTGGCGGGCCTCCTCGAGCAACCGGGTGCCGGTCGATCGGCGGATCCGCTGCTTGGTGTGGTCGTGATGGTGGAGCGTAAAGTGGCACCACCAGATGCCGTTGTTGTTCCAGAGATGATGGTTTCTGCTCGACGGTATGATCCTCAGTGAAGCGTGCATGGCATTGCTGTCGATCGCCACGCACCCAGAGGGTTGTTGAAAGACGAAGGCCGTCGTTTGGCTTATGAGACGACGGCCTTCACACAGGAGTCGAATTATTGGTTCAGGCTTTCGCCCGCACATCGGAAACCGTCGCCGGTTTCCAAAGCACCTTGCCCACTGACTCAGGGCAGGTCGCTGGTCGTCGGGATTTCTCCCCGACGACGCTCTTGATGCGTCTCGTTCGGACGAGAAAAGCAAATCATGGGGTGGCGACAGCGGCAACTCCGGCATGTGTCATAGGCCTCACCCGCTACTTAAAAATCGAATAGCATCCTTTCCCGTTCGTTGCTGCGAGGGAATCTTCAGAGAGTCAAGAAAGGAGGTGTCCTCTAACCTGAAGCCCCGCTCGGTGAATCCCGCCTCCCCCCTGTTTTTTTGCTTCAAGGCAGGCGCGCCTCTTTGAGCCGGGAACTTTCCAGTGCCACTTCGTTCGTCGGATGGGAACCGTGGTCGCCCGCAAGAGATCCTAAGAAATGGCCCAGAAATGGCCCATGGATCGGTGGTGGACTTAACTGGGTTTCTATTCAGCCCCCTAACCTATTGCCTGAGAATGGTTAAGTTGGTGCACCGGGCAGGACTTGAACCTGCAACCTTCTGATCCGAAGTCAGAAGCTCTATCCAATTGAGCTACCGGTGCGTGGACTGCGAGGGCAGGCCGGGCGGAGTTTGTGACAGAGCAACACCGCTTGTG
>VHCG01000015.1 GCA_016871805.1 Verrucomicrobiota bacterium | reverse complement strand
CCTCCACTGGCTGCGGCCGGTGCTGCTGTCGACCGTTGGCCTCTATTTCGGGCTCAACTTCGCGTTCTTCCACTTCCCCTGGCCCTGGAATCCTTGGACGGCCCGGACCCCGAACGCCCTGTTCTTCCTGATGGCGGCCGGTGTCCTGGTCTGGATGGGCCTCGATGCCCGCAGCGGGGGCTCGCCCGAACACGCGAGGGCGCAACGCGTGACGGAAGAAGTGGACAAGCGAGGGGTCTGATCCAGGCCTGCCCTAGATGATTCGCAGGTTGCAGCGGAGGGTCCTCAGGTGCAGTTTTGAGTCTGCCAGTGAGACGTCTCCTCCTCAGTTGTGCCGTCGTGTCGGGGTCATGGCTGGCGCCAGATCTGCTGGCTCTGGATCCGGTCATCAACGAGATCCACCCCTCTCCGCCACTGCCCACGGAGCGGACCGAGTTCATCGAGATCCACTGGCCCGGTGAGCAGGCGCTTGATCTTTCCGGATGGCAGCTCATGGGGGGAGTCGAGTTCACGTTCCCGGCCGGCAGTCGCATCGATGCCGGAGGGTTCGTGGTCGTGGCCCAGGATCCGGGTGCGCTTGCGGCACGATTCCGGGTCGCCGGGTTGGGACCCTGGACCGGGCGGCTCGGCTCCACCGGCGAACGGCTGACGCTTCGGGACGCCAGTGGAACGGTCCGTGACACGGTGGGCTATGGCCTCGGATTCCCATGGCCCACGGTCGGGGAACCTCCCGGCGACTCGCTGGAGCTGATCCATCCGTCCCTCGACAACGATCTGGGCGGCCACTGGCGCGCCTCGGTGGTGGGATCGGTCCAGAGCACGGTGGTGCCTCTGGTCGAGGCCCGTTCGACATGGTCCCTCCTCCGCGGAACCGAGGCGCTGCCCTCGAACTGGAACGCGCCGGAGTTCGACGACTCCGCTTGGGCGGCCGCGCCGGCACCGGTCGGCTACGATCCCGATGTGGCGCTTGGGACGCCGCTGTCCGACATGCGGGGTCAATACACCCAGTTCTTCCTCCGCAAACGGATCGAAATCCCGCAACCGGAGCGGTTCCAGTCGCTGCGGATCGAGGCGCTCTATGACGACGGCTTCAAGCTCTGGATCAACGGGGTCCTTCTGGCCAATCCCGCGATGCCCGCCGGGGACCTCCCATGGAACGGAGTCGCGAGTGGCGGTGCCCGGGAGAACAACGGCTACGAGGCCCTCGAAGTCCCGATTCCCCGGGGGCTCCTGCGCGCGGGGTCGAATGTCATCGCGGTCCAGGTCGCCAACGTGAACCTTGGTGGGAGTTCCGACTGCTTCTTCGACGCCCGCCTGCTGGGCATCCAGGAACCCGCGAATCGCGGTCCCTCTCCTGGCCGCCCCAATGTCGTTTTCAGCACCAACGCCCCACCCGCCATCCGACAGGTCCGTCATCTGCCGGAGCAGCCCAAGCCGGGTGAGACCGTCCTGGTGTCGGCCCGGGTGTCGGACCCGGACGGTGTCGATGCGGTGGTTCTGGAGTATCAGGTTGTTGAACCGGGGCGGTATATCCATGCCGCAGACGCCGGCTACGCCGAAGGGTGGGTCCAGATCCCGATGGCGTCGACGCTGGAGGATCCGCTCGTCTACTCGGCAGGCATCCCGGCCGAGGTGAACCAGCACCGGCGCCTGGTCCGGTATCGGATCCGCTCCACCGACCGCCTGAGAGCCGCTGTGCGCGTTCCCTATCCAGATGATCCCTGTCCCAACTTCGCATGGTTCTGCTTCGGTGCCGTTCCGGCGTGGACCGGGGCGGTCCGACCGGGTGCCGTGGCCCCCTTCGGCACCCCGTTCACGGTCGAGGCCCCGGAGATGAACCGGCTGCCGGTCTACCACCTCCTCGCACGGCGGGCCGATGTCGAGGCCAGCACCTGGCGCGACCGTTCGCATGGCGACGAGTATTTCTGGACCGGGACCCTGGTGTACGACGGCCGGGTCTACGACCACATCCGGTTCCGTCCGCGGGGTGGGGTCTGGCGATACGCCATGGGCAAGAACATGTGGAAGTTCGACTTCAACCGGGGTCATGACTTCGAGGCCCGGGACGCCTGGGGACGTCGCATCGGAACCCCGTGGACGAAGCTGAACCTCGGAGCCTGCATCCAGCAGGGGGACTATCTGCATCGCGGGGAACAGGGGATGTTCGAGAGCGTCGGCTTCCGGCTGTTCCAACTCGCCGGGGTGCCGGCGAGCCATACGGCGTTCGTCCAGTTCCGCGTCATCGATGACGCCCTTGAGACGGATCTGGCGGACCAGTTTGGCGGGGATTTCTGGGGTCTGTACCTCGCCGTGGAGCAGTTGGACGGACGCTTCCTCCAGGAGCACGGCCTCGCCGATGGGAACCTCTACAAGATGGAGGGTGGCACCGGGGAACCGAACAACATCGGTCCGCTGGGGCCAGCGGACTCCTCGGACCTCGCGGGCTTCCTTGGCGAGTATTCCGGTGGCACGGGTCTGACGGAAACGGGGTGGCGGTCCCGCCTCGATCTCGACCGCTACTACTCGTATCAGGCGATCGTCCAGGCCATCCACCACTACGACATCGCGGACGGAAAGAACTACTTCTACCACCGCGATCCGGGCACGGGGCGCTGGACCGTGCTGCCCTGGGATCTGGACCTCACCTGGGCCGACAACATGTACCGGGCGGGGGTCCAGGGTGGGAACGAGCCGTTCAAGAGCCGGGTCCTCTCGAACTTCGGATCCAACCCGGCCTTCCCGGCCCTGAACCGGGAGTTCCGGAACCGCGTCCGGGAGATCCGTGATCTGCTCTGGAATGAGGAGGAGGCCTACCGCCTGATCGATGAGATGGCCCTGCGGGTCCGTGGGACCAACCTGTTCAGCATCATCGACGCCGATCGGGCCCGCTGGGACTACAACCCGATCATGAGCAACGGCAGTCTCGTCAACACCTCCAAGGCGGGACAGGGGCTCTACTACAAGTTTTCCCCATACCCCACGGTGTCGAAGACGTTCGCCGGTGCGGCGCAGGGGATGAAGCGGTACGTCACCTATCGGGCCAGCGGCCGTGGATTCTCCCTCGACACGCTCTCCGCCGATCCGGCGATACCCAGTCGCCCGGTCCTGTCCTACACCGGACCCGAGGGCTACCCGGTGCATGCCATCGGGCTCCGACGGGAGGGCTATGCGGGATCGGCCCCCCTGCGGTCGGTGAAATGGCGGGTGGGCGAGATTACCCGGACCAATCATCCAGCGTGGCAGCCGGACCGTCCGATGCCCTACGAAATCGAATCGGTCTGGGAATCCGGCGAGCTCGGGCCGGAGTCGGAGACGGTGACCGTCCCGATCGGCGTCCTCCGGGTCGGCCGTCTCTACCGGGCGAGGGTCCGGGTCACCGATGCCGGGGGGCGGACCAGTTCGTGGTCGGCACCGGTCGAGTTCACCGCTGGGGCCATTCCCCAGGCGGACGCCCTGCGCGAATTCCTGCGGGTCACTGAGGTGATGTACAACCCGCCGCCCGAAGGCTTCGAGTTCCTCGAGCTGCACAATGCCCATCCCACCGAGGAGCTCGCGCTCGGGGGGCTGAGATTTGCCAACGGCATCGACTACACCTTCCCTCTCGGATCGAGGCTGGCCCCCGGGGCCTATGGGGTTGTGATCCGATCGACCAACACGCCGGCATTCCTGGCGCATCATCGGCTCGACGCATCGATTCCCATCTTCGGACCCTACTCAGGGGCCCTCGACAACGCCGGGGAACGGGTGGTGCTTCAGGCGGGTCGGGGTGGTGAGACCCTTCTCGAGTTCACCTATGGAACCGATGCGCCGTGGCCGGTGCAGGCGGATGGCGGCGGATATTCCTTGGTTTCGACACGCACCACCCCGGGTTCCGCCGCCGAGCTCTCGGCTCCGGAATCCTGGCGTCGCAGCACTGTCGTGGGAGGATCTCCCGGGAGTGCGGATCCTCCATCGCCGGGCGTCACCTGGACGTCCTATCGGGTCGAGAACAACGAGTGGGTCCTCGCGATCGACTGCGCTCCGACGACGGCATGGCGTCTGGAAATGTCCGGCTCGCTGGGCGACTGGTCGCAGGTCGCGCGGTTTGTGGGTCCCGCGTCCACACGGGTCGCATTGAAACCAGTGGACACCCAGTTCCTAAGAATCCGGGTGGAGTAGGGGGTGGGGGCGAGGTTGAGAGCCGAGAGTTGAGGGTTGAGAGGAGGGTCTTTCGTCCGGCTGTGATGCCCGGGCCGGTGGGTGCGACAGCACCCACCCGTGAAGCCGCCGGTCTACCAGTCCGCTCCAGCCGGGACTTGCCATGACGGGTGAGGAGCCGGCGTGGAGAGGCACGGCATGACCGCGGAGGGAGGGGGCGACTTGGGAGACTGGGGAAGGGTGGCCAGTTGGGTGAGCTGGGCTGGCATCCCTTCCGGGATGCGGATCGCTTGAACCCGGGACCGGTCGGGGAGGCCCCTTCGCTCTCAACTCTCCACTCTCAACTCTCCACTGTTTTCTGCCGCCCGTACCGCCCAGCGCAGCTTCGCGGAGCTCGATCGGGGGTTCGAACGCTGTTCCTCCGGATCTGCCCGGATCACTTCGTCGGCGATCGAGCTGTAGATTCCTTGGTCCAAGCCCACCCGAAACGCCTGCTTCACCCGTCGATCCTCGCCGCTGTGGAAGGTCAGGACCGCCACACGGCCTCCCGGCCCCAGACATCCAGGCAGAAGACGCAGCCAGGCATCGAGCCCCCCGAACTCGTCGTTCACCACGATCCGGATCGCCTGGAAGACCCTCCGCACCGAGAGATCCTGGTCCTCCTTCGACCGCTCGGGCAGCAGGCCGCGGATCAGTCCGGCCAGCTGACGGGTCCGGGTGATGGGTTCCGTGTCGCGCGCCCGGACCAGGCCGCGGGCCAGGAGCGCGGCGTGGGGTTCGTCGGCGCCCGACTGCAGGGCCGCCTCGAGGTCGGCTTCGCGCACCGTGGCAATCCACTGGGCGGCCGATGGGGATCGTTGGGGATTCATGCGCAGGTCCAGGGGGCCATCCTGTTTGTAGGTGAAGCCGCGCTGCGGGTCGTCGAGTTGCATCGAGCTGACCCCAAGGTCGGCAAGGATCACGTCCGCGGTGCCCCAGCCCAGCTCGCCCAGAACCTTGGCCATGCCGGCGTAGTTGGATCGACGGGCCACGAACGCCGTGTCGCCAAAGCCCAGGGCCCGGAGACGCGATTCGGTCCTGGGAAACTCGATGGGATCTACATCCAACCCTAGCAGTCGTCCCGGCGCATCACCCGCCGTGACCCGCTCCAGCAGCCGACGCGCATGGCCGCCGTAGCCCAGGGTGCAGTCCACCGCCGTCTCCCCCGGCTTCGGAGCCAAAACGCCGAGGATCTCCTCCACCAGGATCGGTCGATGGCTTCCTGCGAGCGTCTTCCCGGACGCCTCGATCTTGGCCGCGTCCGACGCGTATCGCGTTGGGTCGTGCTCCTTGTAGCGTTCCTCGAACCGACGGGGGTTCCGTCCGGAATATCGGGGGCGTCGACGCGGTCGAGGCGCCTCCGGAACCTCCGGCGGTGCCGGGTGCCGGGTGGGCTTTGGGTCGGTGACTTCGGCGGCGGGCTGGTTTGGATCAGAGGTCATGACCGGATCGGGCGCCCTCACAATGCCGGTCCCTCGGGCCAGTTGCCCCGGGAACCCATGGCGTCATGCGGCCGTCCACGAGCCCGGAGCATCGCCACAAGGGCACTCCCAAGACCATGGGTATGTCCCGGAAGTCTCCCTCAAGGCAGATGGCGGAAGTGAAAAACAAAAATAAAAGATTGCGTAAATAAAACAAAAAGTAGTTCAAAAACAACAGATTCGACGCGTCCGCTGTGCTCCTGCACGAGAACCATGGGGTTCCTGGAGGTGCCGGGTGGGTGTCGGCTGAACGACGAGTCCATGATCCACAATCGACTGAATCTGTATCGGACGGAGCGCGGCTTGAGCCGGAAGGAGCTGGCGGAGCGGGTGGATGTGAATCCGCAGACCATCGGATTCCTGGAACGGGGCGACTACAACCCGAGCGTCGAGCTGGCATTGCGCCTTGCCCGAGTGTTCGAGGTTCCGGTCGAGGCCCTGTTTTCGCTCGACCCGTTCCCGTCGTTGTCGTCCCAGCTGGCACCGGTTGCGGTGCGCACGCCGGCTACTGGAGCGCCTGCGGTTCCGACACCGATCACCCTGGGGATCCTTCCCGCACCGGCTGCAATTTGAATCACATCTCCAAATGAAACTCCCCGCCCACTACTTCCGATTCTCGGCTCCGACCACCCTGAGTCTTTCCAACGTGGCCCTTGTGGGGCTGTGGGGCTGGTTCTTCGGGAAGTTCTTTCTCCGTGAAGACCGCCCAGGGCTCCTCGTGGTCCTTGGCATCTGCCTGCTGGGTGGGACGATCCTGTCGATCCTCGTGTTCGTCAGCCCCTACAGCTTCGTGGCCAATGCACCGGAGGACCAGATCGACGAGCGGGAGCTGGCATTGAGGAACAGGGCCTATCTGAAGACCGTCCAGTATGTGGTGACGTGCCTGCTGCTCGGTCTCTTCGGCTCCGAGATCGCGGAGCACCGGGGAATCGTCGTGGGTCCCACGGTCTTCCAGAATTTTCTCCTGTGTCTGATGATCTCGACCCTGATTGTGCCGGCCCGGTGCCTGGCCCGATGGGACGTCGACGTCACCGGCGAGGACGCCGCGGCGATGGAGGATGCTGCGCAGAAACTCTGAAACCCGACCGGGGGCTCCCGTGTTGTTGCCCGCGAGGTCATCGGCTCCGGGAATCACAGGGGGGCAGAATGACAGTCTGGACGAGCACCCGCAGTCCGGTTTCCGGTCTGCATCCGAGTGCGCTCAGGACGCTTGGTTGGCGTTCCGAGGGGACCGGTGTCCGTCCGACTGGCCGCCCTGTGATTCCCGGAGCCGGGATTCCTGACGTGATCCTGCGCAGGCGTGACAACGTCAAGGACGTGTCGGTCGACAGGAAGTGAGCCCGGCCCGGTGGGGTTGCCAACCGAAAGGGGGCGGGACGGATGGGTGGGACGGATGGGTTGCCGTGGGGTCCGGGTTCACGGAAGCTGAGCCGTTCGTCCGACACCCATTCCCATGACTGCCACCACCCAGGAGCTGCTGGCCTCCACCCTGTTTGCCCTGGCCGTGCTGCACACCTTCGCGGTGAAACGCTTCGCGAAGTGGGCCCACCGGTATCCGGAGGGCTCGTTCCAGGAGAACATCCTGCACTTCCTCGCCGAGACCGAGGTGGTGTTCGGACTCTGGGCGGCGGCGTTGTTCGGAGGCCTCGCGGTCCTGCGGGGCTCCGTCCATGGGGCGGTGGAGTACATCGACAGTCTCGACTTCCGGGAGCCCAAGTTCGTCCTGGCCGTGATGGTGGTCGCCGCCACCCGGCCCGTGGTCCGGCTTGCGGAATCGGCGATCAGCCTCATCGCCCGGCTGCTCCCGCTCCAGCAGAGCCTCGGGTTCTATGTGGCGGCCCTGTCGTTCGGGACGCTCCTGGGGTCCTTCATCACCGAACCGGCCGCCATGACCCTCCTGGCGATCCTCCTGAAGCAGCGCTACTTCGACCGAGGCATCAGCCCGCGGCTCGCCTACGCCACCCTGGGGCTCCTCTTCGTGAATGTCTCGATCGGCGGCACGCTGACCCATTTCGCGGCGCCCCCGGTCCTGATGGTGGCGTCCAAGTGGAACTGGGACACCGGGTTCATGATCTCGACCTTCGGCTGGCGTGCCGCGGCGAGCTGCATCGCATCGACCGCGCTCGTTTCCGGGATCTTCCGCAGGGAACTGGCTGCGATCGAACCGTTGTCCGAGCGGCGGGAGCGGCTTCCAGGATGGCTGACCGCCACTCATGTCGGGTTCCTCGGCCTGGTCGTCGCCTTCGCGCACCATCCGGACGTCCTGTTCGGGGTCGTGATGATGTTCCTCGGGTTTGTGACCGCGACCCGGGAGTACCAGGACGAACTGAAGCTTCGGGAGGGGTTGCTGGTCGGCTTCTTCCTGTCGGGACTCGTCACGCTGGGGTCGCTGCAGTCGTGGTGGCTCCGGCCGCTCATCTCCGGACTCGACGGTGGAGCCCTGTACTTCGGGGCCACGGCCCTGACGGCGATCACCGACAATGCGGCGCTCACCTATCTGGGGGCGCTCGTGGAGGGAATCTCGCCCGATCTGAAGTACGCCCTGGTCTCCGGCGCGGTCACCGGAGGTGGTCTGACCGTGATCGCCAACGCGCCGAACCCGGCAGGGGCGGGGATCCTGCAGGGCTCGAAGGTGTTCGCGGGTGAGGGTATCAGCCCGCTGGGGCTCTTCCTTGGGGCCCTGATGCCGACGGCCATGGCGATCCTGTTCTTCTGGGGCGTCCGCTGATCGGGGATTGGTCCATGGCGCGGGGCGGGGTCGATCGAAGACTGCCCCGACCGTTCCATGTGGAGGAAAACCATTGCACCGGTGCGGCCCGGTCGGGGAATTTATCGGTCCTCTATGGCCGACAAGAACTACCGGTTTGTCTCTGATCTCTGGAAGGATGCCGAAGCCGCCGCCCTCAAGGGTGTCGACCGTCTCGTCTACCGCTCGAACTGCCTGGGCCGCGACCAGCGCATCACGAACACCGGGGGCGGCAACACCTCCTCCAAGATCCGCGAGAAAGACCCCCTGACCGGCGGGGAGGTCGAGGTGCTCTGGGTGAAGGGATCGGGAGGCGATCTTCGGACCAGCACCCGGGAGAACTTCTCGTCGCTCTACCAGGACAAGCTCATCGCCCTGCAGCCGCTCTACCAGGCGCGGGCCGACAAGGGGCTCAAGTCCCCGGCCGAGGACGACATGGTGGGCATGTACACGCATACCACCTTCAACCTCAACCCCAGGGCCAGCTCGATCGACACCCCGCTGCACAGCTTCATCCCGGCGCGGTTCGTCGACCACATGCACCCCAATGCGATCATCGCGATCGCGGCGACGTCCCGGTGCCAGGAGCTCACCCGCGAGATCTTCGGCGAGGAGATGGACTACGTGCCCTGGATGCGACCCGGATTCGAGCTGGGTCTGGCCATGCAGGAGATCTGCCGCCGGAATCCCAAGGCCAAGGCCATCATGATGGGCCAGCACGGGTTCATCTCGTGGGCCGATGACGACCAGGAGTGCTACCATCGGACCCTCGACTACATCGAGAAGGCCTCGGTCTATCTCGAGTCCCGTTACGAGGCCAAGGGGGGGCATGCGACCGCCTTCGGTGGGCCGCGGGCGCAGTCGCTCGCGCCGGAGAAACGCCAGGAGGTGTTCGCGGCCATCCTGCCGTGGCTCCGTGGCGAGGTCAGCCAGCAGCGTCGCCTCATCGGCACGGTGCAGGACGACGATAAGATTCTCCGGTTCGTGAACTCGAAGGATGCGGCCCGGCTCGCCGAGCTGGGGACCAGCTGCCCCGACCACTTCCTCCGGACCAAGATCAAGCCGCTGTACGTCGACTGGAACCCCCAGACGGAGTCGGTTGCCGACCTCAAGGCCAAGCTGGCCGCCGGACTCACCCAGTACCGGAAGGACTACGCCGCCTACTACGCCGCTTGCAAGCGGTCGAACTCGCCGGCGATGCGGGATCCGAACCCGACTGTCGTCCTGATCCCGGGCCTGGGAATGGTCGCGTGGGGCAAGGACAAGTCCGAGAGCCGTGTGACGGCGGAGTTCTACAACTGCGCGGTGGAGGTGATGCGGGGTGCCGAGGCGATGGACCGCTACATCGCGTTGCCGGCCCAGGAGGCGTTCGACATCGAGTACTGGCTCCTCGAGGAGGCGAAGCTCCGTCGCATGCCGCCCGAAAAGGAACTCGCCCGGCAGGTGATCGTGGTGATCGGGGCCGGATCCGGCATCGGACGCGAGACGGCCCTGCGGCTCTCGAAGGAGGGCGCGCAGATCGTCTGTGTCGACATGAAGCTGGAGACTGCCGAGACCACGGCGTCGGAGATCACGGCGAAGCTGGGGCAGGGGATCGGCGTCGCGGGGACCGGGATCAGTGGGTGTGGTCCCGCGATCGGCCTCGCCTGCAACATCACCGACCGCACCAGTGTCCGGGCGATGCTCGACCAGGTCGCCCTGGCCTATGGTGGGTTCGACTCCATCTGTGTCACGGCGGGTGTGTTCTGGCCGAGCGACACGTCGGGGCACATTCCGGACGACAAGTGGGCGGTCACCTTCTCGGTCAACGTCACCGGCAGCTACATCGTCGGGGACGAGGCCGCCCGGACCTGGAAGGAGCAGGGGCTCCGGGGCAACCTGGTGCTGACGACCTCGGCCAACGCGGTCGTGGCCAAGAAGGGCAGCGTGGCCTATGACACCTCCAAGGCCGCCGCCAACCACCTGGTCCGCGAGATGGCCATCGAGCTGGCTCCGCTGGTGCGGGTGAACGGCGTGGCTCCGGCCACGGTGGTGCAGGGCTCGGCGATGTTCCCGAGGGATCGGGTGATCGGATCGCTCGCCAAGTACCAGATCCCCTACACCGACGACGAGGCCACCGAGTCGCTGGTCCGCAAGCTGGCCCAGTTCTACGCGGATCGGACCCTGACCAAGTCGCCCATCACGCCGGCGGATCAGGCGGAGGCGTACTTCCTCCTCGTCAGCAACCGGCTGAGCAAGACGACCGGACAGGTCATCACGGTGGACGGGGGACTCCACGAGGCATTCCTTCGCTGAGGTGGCGTCTCGGACGGAGCTGTTGGGCATCGGGGGTGGGGGCTGGGTGTTGTTCCTGGCCCCCACCCCTGTGTCGTTTCCAAGCGTGGGGTGTTTCGGATCGGGCCTCTGGGGTTGGGATCCACCTCCGGCTGGAGACGGTGGACTAGGGGAGGCACTCAGGTCGTCCCGGGGGGGGTTCCTGATATTAAGGCCGCTTCCCCGCTGGCATCCTGTGGATCTAGATTCATAGTCCAACCATGTATCTGAGAGCGTTCCTCTTTCTCGCCCTCCTGCCGCTCTGGATCCGAGCCGCGGATCCCGTCGACCTTTTGACCGTAGGCCAGCCCGGGGAGCCCACCGCGCTCCTGTCGAACAAGTACACCAACTCCCTGACTCTCCAGCCCAAGGAGGAGTTCGGTCAGGTGGCCAAGACCTTCGCCTGGGCGCTCCAGCGGGCCCACTACACCCGCAACCGGTTCGACGACACGATCTCGGGCAAGTTCTTCGACCGCTACCTCGAGGTGCTCGATCCCCAGAGGGTTTATTTCCTTCAGTCGGACTACGACACCTTCGCCCCGCTCCGGACCGAGCTGGACACGCTCACAATCCAGTACGGCAACGTCCAGCCGGCTTTCGACGTCTTCAACCGCTTCATGGAGCGGTTCGACCAGCAGTACGCCTACGTCACGGAATACCTGAAGACCAACCGGTTCACCTTCGAGACCGATGAGAAGTTTCTTCTCGATCGCAAGGAGGGGGCCCGGCCGAAGGACCTCGAGGAGGCCCGGAAGCTGTGGCGGGACCGGGTACGCTCCGAATACCTCGCGGAGAAGCTCACCGTGGGGGATCGGGAGGAGCTTCTGTCGCGGTTCCGCACCAACGTGCTGTCCGGCAACTGGGACCAACTGACCCGCTATCTCACGAACAAGTTCAGTCCTGAGAAGTCGGCCGAGCTGACCGCCTTCGCCAAGGCCCAGTACGAGGAAGGGAAACAGGGCAAGGGGAAGAATGCCTCCACCAAGGTCCTGGCAGACAAGGTCGTGGCCAAGGTGGATGCCCGCCTGGCCGCCGACACCCATGACGAGATCGTGAAGAAGCTGATGCGCCGGTACAACCGGACGCTCCGGAACGTGAAGCAGTTCGATGCAGATGAGGTCCTGCAGTTCTATCTGAGCGCGTTGGGACATGCCTACGATCCGCATACCGACTACTTCGGCAAGCAGCAGCTCGACGGCTTCTCGATCAACATGAACCTGTCGCTCTTTGGCATCGGGGCCACCCTGCAGAGCGACGACGGGTACACGGTCATCCGATCGCTCGTGGCCGGGGCGCCTGCGGAGATGAGCAAGCAGATCAAGGTCAACGACCGGATCGTCAGCGTGGCTCAGGGTGATGGGGACTTCGTCGACGTTCGCGACGAGAAGCTCTCGAGGGTCGTCGAGCAGATCCGGGGTCCGAAGGGGACCAGGGTCCGTCTCGAGATCATTCCCGCCGGGGTCGACCTCTCGGTCCGCAAGATCGTCTCGCTGGTCCGCGACGAGGTGAAGCTTGAGGACTCGGAGGCGAAGGCGAAGCTCATCGAGCTCACCCGTGACGGAAAGACCAACCGGATCGGCGTCATCGACCTTCCGTCCTTCTACGCGAATTTCCCTGTCGGTGGCCGGCGCGGATCCGGCAAGACCACCACCGGGGATGTGTCCCGCCTGGTGAAGAAGCTCGTGTCGGAGGGTGCCGAGGGCATCATGCTCGATCTGCGTCGCAACGGCGGCGGTTCCCTCGAGGAGGCCATCAATCTCACCGGCCTGTTCATCAAGTCGGGTCCCGTGGTCCAGGTCCGCAACTTCGACGGCCGGGTCAATGTGGATTCCTCCCCAGAGGACCAGCCGGCCTATGATGGCCCGATGGTGGTCCTGACCAGCCGGTTCAGCGCCAGTGCGAGCGAGATCCTAGCGGGTGCCCTCCAGGACCACGACCGCGCCGTGATCGTCGGGGATTCCTCGACACACGGGAAGGGGACGGTCCAGACGGTGCAGGAACTCGGCTCGCTGCTCAACGGTCTCAAGGATGCCGGTGCGGCCAAGGTCACCATTCGGAAGTTCTATAGGCCCAACGGCTCCAGCACCCAGCTGAAGGGTGTTGTCCCCGACATCATCCTGCCGAGCATCGAGAACCACATGGATGTCGGTGAATCCTCCCTGGAGAACGCCCTGTCGTGGGACACCATCGAGTCGTCGAAGTTCTCGAAGGACGGGGACATCAGTCGTGTGGTGCCGGATCTCCGGAAGCGTTCCGAGGAGCGGGTGGCCCAGGACCGGGACTTCGACTACGTGCACGAGGACGTCGATCGCTATCGCAAGATCAAGGAGGACAAGACGGTGTCCCTGAACGAGGCGGCCCGTCGCAGGGAGATCTCCGAGAACAAGGCCCGGACCGAGGCGCGGAAGAAGGAGCAGGCCGCCCGGAAATCGAGCCTGCCGAAGATGTGGGAGATCACCCTCAAGGTGGCCGACCAGCCGGGTCTTCCTCCGGTCATGACCAATTCCGCCTCGCTGAACAAGACTCCGGCCCCGGTGGTCGAGGAGGAGCTTCCCAAGGCGGAGGCCGGAATTGCCGGGGAAGACGACGATGCGGATGCACCCGCACCGCTGCCGGTGGATCCCCAGCTCAACGAGGCCGAGCGCATCCTGACGGACCTGATCCTCCTCAGCCCTCGCCGGACGATGTCGGTGAAAAAGGACTGAGTCGCCGGATCCATCCCGGTCCGATCACATCGCAAACTGGATCAGCCGCTCCTGGAGCTGTCCCGTCCACCTGTCCACATAGCTGAACGACCGATAGGTCTGTTCGAGGGCTTCGAGGGGAAGGCTTGCGGATCGTTCGGGTGAGCCGAGAGGAGGTGCGGAATCCCAGGCTGCATTCAGCTCGCGGACGGTCTCCATCAGGCGGTCCCGCTGGGCGTTCACACGACCCTGAAGCAATTGGAACCGATCGATCCACTCCATCGCCTCCCGCATCCGGGACAGCTTCAGCATCGGCGAGGTCGCCTCGCTCTTCGCCTTCAGGAACTCATCCGCCTCCCGGCAGCCCTGTCCCACCTCGACGAAGAGGTCCATGGTGCCCGGTGGAATGCGCTGGATGTCCTTCGGTTTTCCCCCGGCCTCGAGTTCGATCAGGTGGAGGAGTCGATCCCTGGGTTCCCGGAGGATTCCATAGGCGGTGTTGAGCTCGCTGTACCGCGCCGTCGCCGCCAGCCGCTCCGTCTCCGGGGCGCCGTGGAATCGGTCCGGATGCGCCGCGGAGGAGATCTCTAGAAACCGTGTCTTGAGGGCATCGACATCCACCCAGGGACGTCGGGGCTCGTTCAGCAGGGCGAAGGCATCCATCCCGTTTCAGGCTGGGGCGATCCGAAGACTGCGTTCAGGCGCTGAAGCTCTCGCCGCACGAGCAGCTCGTCGCGGCATTGGGGTTCTTCACCTTGAAGCCGCCCTCCGTCAGGGCGTCCACGTAGTCGAGCTCCGAACCCGTCACATAGAGGGCGCTCTTGGGATCGACCACCACCCGGACGCCGGCGCTCTCGACGAGGATGTCGCGGTTCTGGGCCTCGTCCTGGAGGTCCATTTTGTACTGGAGCCCGGAACAACCACCGCCGACCACGGCGACCCGGAGGACGCCCTTGGGGCGTCCCTGCTTGGTCAGGAGCGACATCACCTTGTTGCCGGCGGACGCGGTGAGCTTGATCAGCCGCTCGTCCCCGAGCCGGAAGCTCGGCTGGGAGGCTGCGCTGCCACCACTGGCACCAATCTTTCCTGCGATCATGTGCCATCATCCTACGGTGCGCCCTGCCCAGGGTCAACGAACCGGCCGGACGCAGAAGCGCGGGATGGACAGTTCCGGGCCTCCGAAACAGGCTGATTCCTGCGGGTGGACTCCGGACGATGGCGGTCCCCAGCGTTCGGGATCAATTCCCATCAGCCCATGAGCAAGGCATTCACACGCGAGGACGACGATGCACCGGAGGCGGAGTCGACTCGTTGGGACCGACCTCGCGTGCCGGCAGGAATCCGGAATCTGGTCACGCCCGATGGGATGCGGGCGTGGCAGCAGGAGCTGGAGCGTCTTGCCGCCGAACCGGGTTCCTTTGGGCCTGCCGTTTCGCGGGTCCCGGATCGGGTCCTGGAACTGCAGGCCTACCTTCGTTCCGCGGTCCCGACCGCGCCGCCACCTCCAGGTGAGGATCGGATCCGATTCGGAGCCCTTGTCACCACACGGGATCCGGAAGGAAACGAGGTCCGATATCGGATCGTCGGGGTCGACGAGGTCGATCCTGACCGCGGTTGTATCAGTTGGCTGTCACCCGTGGCGAAGACGCTTCTGCAGAGGCGCGTGGGTGATCAGGTCTGCCTGAGGGTTCCCGGAGGTGAGACACCGCTCACGATCGTGGCCATGGAGTACCTGCCCTGACGGGGCTGGTGCCGGCCTGCGGATCATCGCCGCGGCGCCTGCTCGGCCAGCAGATCGTAGTCGGTGTGTCCAATGATCCGCACCTTGCTGAACTTCCCGATCGGAAGGTTCTCGTCCCGGAGGTACACGCGGCAATCGATGTCGGGTGCATCCGCCTCCCCGCGGGCCACCTGATAGCGGACCTTTCCGGTGCCGGCGGGACCCTTTGCTTCCCCTTGGCGGATGTGGCCGTGCTCCCACGAACCGGATCCTGACAGGGAGGCGGTGTCGCGCGAGGTCTCGCCTTCCACGAGCACCTTGAGCGTCCTGCCGACGAAGGATTGCGCCACGTCACGGGCCACCTCGTGCTGGGCGGCCATCGCCAGTTCCCGGCGCTTCTGGCGCTTCGCCGGTGGGATCTGCCCCGACATCTTCCCGGCAATCGTCCCATCCTCCTGTGAATAGGCGAAGATCCCGAGTCGTTCGAACCGGGTCTCGCGGATGAATTCGAGCAGCGTCTTGAAATGAGCCTCGGTCTCCCCCGGGAACCCGACGATGAAGGTCGTGCGGAGCGCGATGCCCGGAATCCCCGCACGGATGCGTCGGATCAGATCCCGGATGTAGTCCCCGGTTGTCTCCCGACGCATGCGCGCCAGCATGTCGTCGTGGATGTGCTGCAGCGGCATGTCGACGTACCGGACGACCTTGCGGCAGTCGGCTAGGGTCTGGACCAGGGAGTCGGTCCAGTGCGCGGGATGCGTGTAGAGAAGTCGGATCCAGAAGTCGCCCTTGAGCGCGTTGAGTTCACGGAGGAGCGACGAGAGTGTGGTGGCATCGGCCGCGAGGGCATTGCTTGCAGCGGTGAACCTCTCCGGGGAGGAGATGGCCCGGGTGTGGTTCGGACGCAGGTCGAGCCCGTAGTAGGTGGAGTCCTGCGAGATCAGGTTCAGCTCCTTGACCCCGTCGGCGATCAGTCGCTTTGCCTCGGCCACGATGTCGGCCTGGGCACGGCTCCGGTGTGATCCGCGCATCCGGGGGATGATGCAGAAGCTGCAGGGATGGTTGCAGCCCTCGGCGATCTTGACGAAGGCGAAGTGCTTCGGGGTGAGACGGAACCGCGGGGTCTCGTAGCTGGGGATGTAGTTCGGACGCAGCGAGATCTGGGCACTCGTCTCGTTCGGCGCCTCGAGCATCCGGCGGGTCGGGCCCGTGCCAAGGGATTCCTTCTCGTGGGCGTGGGTGTGCGGCTGGGCCTTTTCGAGGGTTTCGAGGCGTCCCTTCACCGACTTGCCCGATGTCCTCTTCCGGGCGGGTGGGGGGTTCTGGACCTTCTCCCCCCGGGTCCGGATGGCCTGCTCGACGAGTTGGCCCACCTGTTCGACCTGGTCGATCCCCATGAAGGCGTCGACCTCGGGCAGGAGCTCTGGCAGCTCATCCCGGAACCGCTGGGGCAGGCAGCCTGACACGATCACGGCCTGGCCGGGACGCGACTGCGTCCGGAACTCGGTGGATTCGAGGATCGTGTCGACGCTCTCCTCCTGGGCGGCGTCGATGAAGGAGCAGGTGTTGACGATGACGGCGTCGGCCAGGGAGGGGTCGTTGACGATCTCCACGCCGGATTTCAGAAGGGACCCCAGCATGATCTCGGCGTCCACCAGGTTCTTGGCGCATCCGAGTGAGATCAGTCCCACCCGACGGGGTGTGGTTGCGGTCGGTTTCGTCGTCACAGAGGCCGGAGGCTACGGGGTTGTCGACGCCCCCGCCATAGGGAACCGCCCGTCGCCGGCGGTCCATCCGGTTTCGGACATGGAATTTTCTCGCCGTCGCCGGGCCCGCCCGCAGCCTTGGGCCATGTCTTCACGGCTCCTGTTGGTGGACGGCCACTCCTATGCCTACCGGTCGTTCCATGCCATCCGGTCTCTTTCGGCACCGGATGGCTCCCCCACCAATGCGATCTACGGGTTCATCAAGATGCTCCAGAAGATGATCGGGACCCTTCGGCCAAGCCACCTCCTCGTGGTCTGGGACGGGGGGCTCGCCGAGGAGCGGATGGCCCTGCTGCCCGAATACAAGGCCCAGCGCCCCTCCACGCCGGAGGGCTTGGCGGCCCAGCTGCCCCAGATCGAGGCCTGGCTCGCCGCAGCGGGCCACCCCCAGTGGATGAAGGACGGCACCGAGGCGGATGACTGGATCGGCACCTATGCCCGACGCGCCGAGGCCGCGGGGTGGACGGTGGTGATTGCCAGCTCCGACAAGGACTTCATGCAGCTCGTCAACGACCGGGTCGGCATCCTGAACCCCAACGACAAGTCCGAGAAGATCTGGTCCCCGGAGGATGTTGTCGCCAAGACCGGGGTCGCCCCGCCCCAGGTGGTGGACTGGCTCGCCCTGGTGGGGGACTCGGTCGACAACATCCCCGGGGTTCCCGGGGTGGGCCCGAAGACGGCGACGGATCTGCTGAAACGCTTTGGATCCATCGCGGATCTCTACGGTCGGCTGGCCGAGATCAAATCCGAGAGCCAGCGTTCCGCCCTGGCGGCGTCGACCGAGGCGGTCCAGAGGAACCAGAAGATGGTCGCCCTGCAGTGCGGATTGGCCGACGGCCCGGCGCTGGAGGGCCTTGTGCCGGGAACCCCACGGGTCGAGGACCTCCGGGAGATGTATCGACGCTGGAACTTCAGGAGTCTTCTTGCGGAACTGGGCGACCCGACCGTTCCCCAGCAGGGCAGTCTCTGGTGAGGCTCGGGGAGGACCTCTTTGGAACGGCCATGGAACTCGATCCCCAGACCCTCGGCACACGGGACATGTACGAGTGGATGATCACCACGATCATCCCGCGGCCGATCGCCTGGGTTTCGACGATTTCGCCCGACGGTGTCACCAACCTTGCCCCATTCAGTTTCTTCCAAGGTGTCTGTGCCCGGCCTCCAACCCTTCTGTTCTGTCCAGCGAATGACCGTCGGGGCAATCCGAAGGATACGCTCCGGAACATCCGGGAAACCCAGGAGTTCGTGGTGAACCTCGTCTCGTCGGCCCAGGTGGAGGCGATGGATGCGACGTCGGCGGCTCTGTCCTACGGGGAGAGCGAATTCTCTCGGTTCGGGGTGGATCCCGTCCCATCGCGCCGGGTGCGCCCTCCCCGGGTTTCTGGAAGCCCCGTGGCTTTTGAGTGCGAGTTGGATCGGATCATCGATGTGGGGGAGGGGCCTGTCGCGGGGAACATCGTTCTTGGTCGCATACTCCGGTTCCATGTCGACGATGCCGTCCTTGGTTCCGACGGTAAACCGGACCCGGAACGCCTCGGACTGGTGGGCCGTCTGGGGCGGGATGAGTACGCGGAACTGGGCAGCCGTTTTCGGCT
This sequence comes from Verrucomicrobiota bacterium, assembly GCA_016871805.1. Taxonomy (GTDB): domain Bacteria; phylum Verrucomicrobiota; class Verrucomicrobiia; order Limisphaerales; family UBA9464; genus UBA9464. The sequence continues at coordinate 49,162 of VHCG01000015.1, read as the reverse complement.
TTCACGGCCCCAATGAGCAGGGCCAGTGGCGGCAGTCATTAGGCTTGCGCTACAGGAGAAGGCTCAAAGAAGTTGACGGCGGTCACTGACGTGGATGACCGAACAAGTGCAAACAATGAACTCGATCAGCCGGGTGGGGGAGATTCGGGCCGTGATGGCCCGGTTGAGAGCCCATGTCAGGTACCACCGGAGTCTTTTCGTTGCCTATTTCGTCCTGGCGACCTCGGTCGCGTTCTTCGAAACCGCGGGAATCGGCCTGATCATTCCCATGATTTCACTCATGGGAAGTGCTCCCGAAGCGGTCAACGGAAACCCTGTCATCCGCTACGCCTCGCGGATTCTGCCCGGTCGCAGTGCCTCCGAGTACGTCTGGATTTTCGGACTGGTCATCATTGCGGCCATCGTGACGAAGAACGTCCTGACCGTCCTGAATCGGTACATCATGGCGCGACTCACCTGTGAGCTGACGTCGAGCCTTCGGGAATCCTTTTTCGATTCTCTCAGTCGTGCGCACATGGATGTGTTCGACACCCGGAACTCTGGAGACATCTTGAACGCCTTCGGCTTGGAGGTGGGCCGCACCCGGAATTTTGTCGAACTTTTGCTGATCCTCTGCCAGCTCGGTGTCGTCACCGCCTTCTACGCCACGGGGCTTTTTCTCCTGTCATGGCCCTTCATGGTGGGAGTCCTCCTCACCGTTGCGATCGCAGGATACATCAATGCGGTCCGATTCCGGCGGATCACGGTGCAGAGTGGTCTCCAGGTGTCCTCCGGCCGGAAACTCATGGGATATCTCGGGGACGTCTTCTCGGGTTTCAGGGTAGTTCGCGGCAATGGTGCAGAGTCTCAATGCCGTGAGGGATTCATGCGGAGGAACGATGAGCTGATCCAGTATGAAGAACGGAGTGCATTCGTCAGTGGAACCCTTCTCCCCGTCACCGAAACGGTGATCGTCACCGGGACGATTCTTCTGCTGATCCAGTCCAACAGCTGGCTTATCCAGACAGGACGGCTGAGCGTCGAAGGACTCATGACCCTTGGCCTGGGGCTCGTCCGCATGTTCCCGCTGGTCAACCAGTTCTACACCCTCATTGGTCAGGCGTTGTACTACAGCGGCGGGGTGGTGGAGTTGCTTCGCTGGCTGGAATTGCCGCGGTTTCCGGAGAAGCCGTTTGGGGATGCGACTCTGGGTCCTGTGAGGCAGTCCATCAGGATCGATCACGTCACGGTTGAATACCCCGGAGGCAAGAAGGGCATCGATGATGTCAGTCTCGAGATTCCCGCCGGAAGGACCGTGGCTCTGGTGGGTGCCTCCGGATCCGGCAAGACCACGCTGGCGAGCGTCCTCCTTCGACTGCGGGCTCCCAGCTCGGGTTCGATCCGCGTCGATGGCGTCGACTATTGGCGGTACTCGCCGTCGTCCTGGCATCGAAGCGTTCGGATGGTGGAGCAGGGGGCATTCCTTCTGAATGATTCGATCCGAGCGAACATCCTCCTGGGATCCCCGGACGCCACCGAGGAACAGCTCAAGGCGGCGCTCTCGCTGGCCTACCTTGATCCGGTCATCGGCAGCCTGCCTGAGGGTGTCGACTCCCCGGTCGGCGAGGGTGGAGCCCTCCTCTCGGGAGGCCAGAGGCAGCGGGTCTCCATAGCACGCGCCATGGTCCAGAATCCCAGCGTGCTGATCCTCGACGAAGCCACCTCGGCCCTCGACAACGTGAGCGAGCGCGAGGTGCAGCTGGCGTTGGATCGGGTACGCGTGGGGAGGACTGTGATCGTGATTGCGCATCGGCTTAGAACCGTGAGGGATGCCGACCTTGTCGTGGTGCTGGAGCAGGGGCGCATCGTGGAGCAGGGCACGTGGAATCAGCTCACCCAGAAACAGGGCAAGTTCAGTGAACTTGTCGCCGCATCGCAGCTACATCAGTAGCTTCCGGTGGTGGGCGGAATCCGCCGGTTGTAAGCGACCTCCCCTTGAATCCGCCTGCGGGCGCTCGCAGGCTCTGTCCGTGCGTGTCCTGTCCGGAGTCCTGTGGGTCGCCCTGGTGTCAGGGGTCCTGACCCTCATGGGCTGCCGTCCCATGCCCCGGGCTGATCTGGTCGTCCTCAACGGACCCGAGATCGAGACCCTGGATCCGCATGTGCTCACCGGTCAGGCGGATGGACGCGTCTCCGGGGCCCTCTTCGAAGGCCTGACCCGGTTCGACCCTGTCTCCGGACGCGGGATTCCTGGACTCGCGGAACGGTGGGACGTCTCCCCCGACGGCCGCCGCTACACGTTTCACCTCCGGACCAACGCCGCCTTTTCGACCGGCGAACCGATCCGGGCCGAGGATTTCGTCTGGTCCTGGCGTCACGCCGTCGATCCCTCGACGGCTGCCGACTACAGTGGCTTCTTCTTCTACGTGAAGGGCGGCAAGGAACTGGTCATCGGGACGTCCACCAACCTCGCGTCCCTCGGAATCCGCGCCCTGGATCCCCTGACGATGGAAGTCGAGTTGGTCAACCCAACCTCATTCTTCGTCGACCTCTGCGCCATGCGCATCATGGCCGTCGTGCCGCGGTGGACGGTCGAACGCCTTGGTGATCAGTGGGTCCGGGCCGAACCACTCCCCTGCAGTGGCGCCTTCGAGCTCGTCGCCTGGCTTCCGAACAACCGCGTCCGGGTCCGCAAGAACCCCCGCTACTGGGATGCGGCGAGCGTCCGTCCCCGGGTGGTTGACTTCCTCTCCAGCGATTCCCCGAGCACCGCGCTCAACCTTTACCTCACCGGCGAGGTGGATGTGCTCATCGAGAAGAACCTGATCCCGCTGGAGCTCAATGACGTCCTGCTGAAGCGGCCCGACTTCCACACGTTCAGCTACCTCGGGACCTACTTCATGCGGTTCAACGTCACCCGCAAGCCGTTCGACAATGTCCGGGTGCGCCGTGCCATGAGCCTGGTCCTCGACAAATGGCGGATCGTGGACCGCATCACCAAGCTAGGGGAACGGCCCACGAGCGCCATCACCCCGCCGGGCACGGGCGGGTATTCGCCGCCTCCGGGCCTGGGTCAGAACCTCTGTGTCGCCACCAATGCCGCCGACCGGGCGGCGGCCTTCGCGGCCAACGTCGCCGAGGCCAAACGCCTCCTGGCCGAGGCCGGCTATCCGGAGGGTCGCGGATTCCCGACCTTCACCTACATGTTCAACGCCGGGGGAGGCGGTGGATCCCGGACCCACGAGAAGATCGCCGTCGAGTTCCAGGCGATGCTCCAGGAACACCTCGGCATCCAGATGGAACTCCGACCTGTCGAGTGGAAGACCTACCTCTCCGAGATGTCCCGCCTCAACTACGACGTCATCCGCGGATCCTGGGTGGGGGACTACCAGGACCCCACCACGTTCCTCGACTGCTTCCTCGCGGACAGCGGCAACAATCGGACGGGATGGAAGAACGCCCGCTATGATGCGCTCCTCGAACAGGCCGCAGGCACGTCGGAGCCCGCGGCCCGTGTGGCCCTGCTGCAGGAGGCGGAGACGCTGCTGTGTCGTGATGAGGTTCCGATCCTGCCCGTCTTCACCTACACCGGCCTTTATTCCTACGATCCGAATCGCGTCGGAGGCATCCACCCCAACCTCACCGACGAGCATCCGGTCTCGGCGATGTTCCTGAAACGCTGAGCCGATCCCATGCGCTACTTCCTCCGTCGGCTCGCCTTCCTCGTGCCTTTGGTCTGGGTGATCGTGACCCTCGCCTTCTTCCTCGTGCGGGTGGCTCCGGGCGGACCCTTCGACCGGGAACGGAAGCCCGCCTCCCCCGCGGTCGAACGCGCCTTGGCCGAGAAGTACCACCTCGATGAATCCCTGGGATCCCAGTACTTGAGGTTCCTGGGGCTGAAGTGGGAGACGGGTTCCGACGGACGCTGGCATCGGGCTCCGGGTGGATTGCTGGTCGGCGACCTGGGCCTCTCCCTCAAGTACCGGAACCATACCGTCGCCGACATCATCCGGCAGGGTCTGCCCGTCTCCCTGACCCTTGGGATCCTGGCGTTCGGATTCGCCATGGGATTCGGGATTCCCATCGGGTTCTACACGGCAGTCCAACGCGGCAGCTGGGGGGATTGGATCGGAAGCCTGCTCGCGTTGGTGGTGATCTGTGTTCCAAGTTTCGTCCTGGGCCCGGTGCTCATCCTGGTCTTCGGACTCCAGCTCGGGTGGTTTCCCGTGGGTCTCTGGGGTGCACCGCTCCAGGCTGTGCTGCCGATGGCGGCGCTGGGGCTGTTCTTTGGGGGACGCGTCGCTCGGTTGATGCGCGAGGGCATGACCCAGTCGCTGCAGAGCGAATACATCCGCACCGCCCGGGCGAAGGGGGCCAGCGAACTGCGCGTCCTCCTGCGACACGCCTTTCCCACGGCCGTGATGCCGGTCATCTCCTACAGCGGACCCATGCTGGCCGATCTCCTCACGGGGTCGTTCGTCGTGGAGAACATCTTCCAGATCCCGGGCATCGGGGTGTTCATGGTGAATTCCTCCCTGAGCCGCGACTACACCATGGTGGTCGGACTCGTCCTCCTCTACGCCATCCTCCTGCTCGTCTTGAACCTGCTGGTCGACCTCGCCTACGGCCTGCTCGACCCCAGGGTCCGCTACGAATGACCGCCTCCCCCAACCAGAGGGCCTGGATGCGGCTCCGGAAGAATCGCCCCGCGATGGCCTCGGCATTCTTCCTCGCGCTGATCGTCGTTGCCGCCTGGGTCGTGCCCCTGATCAGTCCCCACGACGCCCTGCATGGTTCCGACGCGCAGTTCTCTCCTCCGGGGGGGCAGCACTGGTTCGGGACCGATGTCCATGGACGCGATCTCTTCACCCGGGTGTTTGCCGGGACCCGGGTCTCGTTGCTGGTGGGTGCCGTGGGTGCCGCGGTCAGCCTCGTCATCGGCGTCTGCTGGGGCATGGTGGCGGGCTACGTGGGTCGACGGCTCGATGGGCTGATGATGCGTATCGTGGACGTGCTCTATGCCCTGCCGAGCATCGTCTTCGTGATCGTTCTGATCACGACCCTCGAGGGTCTGGTGAAGCGCTGGCTGGGGGCGGTGGCACCCGGGTTCATCCCGATGGCCCGCATGCTGTTTCTGTTCGTGGGGCTTGGCGCCGTGTCGTGGTTGACCATGGCGCGCATCGTCAGGGGTCAGGTCCTCGCCCTGAGATCGCGTCCGTTCGTGCTGGCGAGCCAGAGCCTTGGGGCCGGCCATCTCCGGATCCTCTTTCGTCACATCCTGCCCAACGTGGTGGGCATCGTGATCGTCTATCTGACGCTCACGGTCCCCGCGATCATCCTCTACGAGAGCTTCCTGAGCTATCTGGGCCTCGGCATCCAGCCCCCCGCCGCCAGTCTGGGAACCCTGCTGGCGGAGGGCGCCTCCCAGATCAATCCGATCCGGGTTCTCTGGTGGCTGATCGCCTGTCCGGGCCTCGTCCTCGGACTGACGCTTCTGGCACTCAATTTTCTAGGGGATGGCCTCAGGGATGCCTTCGATCCCCGGACGGATTGAGGTGGCAGGTCGCGTGGCCTGGCCCTGTTCCGGTTTCCCCACTCGCCACACGGGCGGACACCCGGCTAGGTTCCGGTCTCGGTTTGGTTATGGACATCCCTTTGCTCGGTGAATTCCAGAAGTTGGCGGAACGGGGCAACCTGATTCCTGTCACCCGACGTCTCCTCGCGGACTTCGAGACCCCATTGTCGGCCTACTGGAAGCTCCGCGGCCACGGGGAGTCGTTCCTGTTTGAATCGGTTGAGGGTGGTGAGCATCTCGGCCGTTATTCGTTCGTCGGCTGCAACCCGCGCTCCGTCATCCGTCAGCAGGGCAACTGGGTGGAGGTCTGGGAGAATCGCCGCCTCGTCCAGCGTCACGAGGTGTCCCACTCCGGCGCCCCGGGAACCGTCACCGACGGACTCAAGGTCGTGGAACAGGTCATGAAGGGCTTCCGCCCGGTCGACCTGCCTGGACTCCCCCGGTTCACCGGCGGGGCCGTTGGGTTCATCGGCTACGAGTTCATTCACGATGTCGAACCCATTGTCCCGCGTCCGAAACACGATGAGCTTCAGACACCGACCCTGTACCTGGTCATCGCCGACGAACTTCTGATCTTCGATCGCGTCGCCCAGACCCTCACCGTGCTCGTCAACGCCGTCCTGGAGCCGGGCAAATCCGTCGAGGAGGCCTACAAGGATGCCGTTGCAGAGATCGACCGCCTCGTCGAGCGGCTGCGTCAGCCGCTCGAGACCCAGCCGGTGGAACTGCCCGCGGAGACCGCTCCCGCGCCGTTCCAGTCCAACACGGCCCGCGAGCAGTTCGAGGCGAACGTCCTCACCGCCCAGAAGTTCATCAAGGCGGGCGACATCATCCAGGTTGTCGGGTCCCAGCGCTTCAGCGCCCCGGTGAAGTCCACTCCCCTCGACATCTACCGGGCGGTCCGGACCGTGAATCCCTCGCCCTACATGTTCCTGCTGGAACTCGAGGGCATGGCCCTCGTGGGCGCCTCGCCCGAGCTCCACGTCCGGTGTGTGGACCGCGAGGTCGAGATCCGTCCGATCGCCGGCACCCGGCGTCGTGGTCGGACCGAGGCCGAGGATGCCGCCCTCGCGGAGGAGCTGCTCGCGGATCCCAAGGAGCGCGCCGAGCACGTCATGCTCGTGGACCTGGCCCGCAACGACATCGGCCGGGTCTGCACCTACGGCTCCGTCCAGGTGAAGGACCTGATGATGATCGAGCGCTACAGCCACGTGATGCACATCGTGTCGCAGGTGAACGGCACCCTCGACCCGAAGCACAGCGCGTTCGACCTCATGCGCACCACCTTCCCGGCCGGAACCCTCAGCGGGGCGCCGAAGATCCGCGCGATGCAGCTGATCTCGGAGCTCGAAGGGACCACCCGTGGACCCTACGGCGGATGCGTCGGCTACTTCGGGTTCAACGGCAATGCCGACCACTGCATCACGATCCGCACCGCCCTGGTCAAGGATGGCAAGGCCTACGTCCAGGCCGGCGGTGGCTGGGTGAATGATTCGACTCCGGCCGCGGAGTTCGAGGAGACCGTCAACAAGTCGCTTGCGATGCGGAAGGCCGTCGCGGTGGCCGAGACCTTTGCGGGCCGCTGACCCCGGCTACTTTGCGGCCCACTGGAGGGCTTCCTCGACGATGCCGCGCGTCAGGGTGTTGGGCAGCACCCGGGGAGGGAGGCTGGGGTTCTTCGGATAGACCAGCACCAGCGGCACCCCGGCCCTCTGGAACCGTCGTAGCTCCTCGGTGATCGCCGGGTCTTCCCGGGTGTAGTCGCCGCGCAGGGACACGACGTCGAGGGCGGCGAGTTGTTCACGGACCGACGGGACATCGATGGCGGTGGCCTCGTTGACCCGACAGGTCAGGCACCACTTGGCGGTGAAGTCGACCAGCACGGGCCGTCCCTCCGCACGTGCATGGGTGACCGCATCGGGGGACCATCGGGCCCAGGCAATCGCCTCCTTCGTGGATCGGGGCAACGTCAGGTCACCCGGGGTGGAGGCCGTGGGCCTGGCGATCTGGGGGGCCCGCCAGTGCAGCTGGTTATCGAGAATCCCAAAGTAGCCCACGCCCAGGGCGATCAGGATCAGGGTCCAGGACCACCCCCGGTTCCCGGTGCCGGTCTGGATCCATTGTCCGAACACCCAGGCCGCGAAGGCCACGCACACGAGGAAGAGTCCCTCGAGAAAGACCCCGGATTCACCGAACTGGTCGGCCGCCTGCGACAATAGCCAGACCGCGGTGGCGATCATCGGAAAGCCCATCAGGACTTTGAACGTGATCATCCAGTTGCCGGGCTTGGGCAGGTACCTCAGCCAGGCCGGCTGGAGGGACAACATCAGATAGGGCGTGGCGAGACCGAGTCCTGCCGTGAGGAAGATGGCGAGGAGGACGGAGGGTTTCTCGCCGAAGGCAAAGCCGAGTGCCGTGCCGAGGAATGGAGCGGTGCAGGGGGTGGCGAGGACCGTGGTGAACACCCCGTTGAAGAATGCCCCGGAGGCCCCCTCCTTGGAGGCCAGCTGGCTGGCGGCACCAAGGGCACTGGAGTGAAGGCTGATCTCGAACACCCCGAACAGGTTCAACGCGACCAGCGTGACCAGCGTGGTGATGCCCACGAGGAAGATCGGGTTCTGGAACTGCATGCCCCAGCTGGCGGTGCGGCCGGCGGACTGGACGGCGATGACCAGTCCGGCCAGCACCGCGAAGGAGGACAGCACCCCTGCCGTGTAGATGAACCCGAGCTGCCGGACCCGTGCCGGGTTTTCCCCGCTTTGACGGACAAAACCGAGGATCTTCAGTGCGATCACCGGGAGCACGCAGGGCATGATGTTCAGGATGAGTCCCCCGATAAACGCCAGCCCGAGCATCGCCCACAGGCCCTTGGCCACTGGAGGGGCATCGGCCGGGGTGGGGGACGGTGGTGTCGTGACTGTCCCCGTTGTCGGAGCCGTGGGAGCTGTGTCCGTGATGGGAAGGGTGACCTCGACTCCTTCGGGAGTCGCTCCAGCCCGGGGCGTCACAAGAAGGCCCCGGATCTCCTTCGGCCACGCGTTGTCGACCTTGGCCACGGAAAAATCCACGACACCGGAACTTCCGCCGGATTTCCAGGTCCACTCGAACGTCTCATCGGGATACGGAAAGAAGTCGGAGGCTCCAGGAGTGGCGGGCTTGATCCGTAGGACTCGGGTGTCGCCTTTGGCGGGATCGCCCCAGTGGGCCGAGGCCTGTCCGGGGGCACCCGGACGTGGCAGCGACTCGATCGCTGCCCGGATCAGGGCGGCTGATTCCGAGGCCTTGGTTTCGGCGCCGATCTGGAGGGTGGCCTTGACGGTGGCACGTCCGGGCAGGCACTCGGTCTTGCACTCGAGCCAGGAGACCTTGGCCTGAAGGGTCAGGGTTCCCGACGGGACGGAGTCCGCGATCCTCAGTGTGATCGGGAGGAGGACCTTTCCTTCATACACGTAGGTGGTGATGTCGGCTTCCGTGAGGCGTTCGGGGGCTGGCCAGCGGATTTCGCCGGCGGCGATGCCGTCGGGGAGGTTCCAGTCGACCTTGGTGGCCTGGCCGGTCTCGCCGGGATTCCGCCAGTAGGTGTGCCATCCGGTCGGAGGAACGAGTTCCACGGCGGCCTCGAGGGTGGTTCCGGGACGGACGGTGACGGCCTCGAGCAGCAGGCGGGCCTGGCTGGTCCCCTGGGCATGGACGGCCTCGGGTAAGGCGGTCAGCACCAGAACCAGCACCCTGGGGAACATCCTCATGGGATCGACTCTCGGCAACGGACTGCCATTGGCAAGCCGGGGGTGGGGTCTCTGGGTCGACGGAGATTCACCCCTGGGGTTTGCGAAGAAGGGGACTCACGCGGTGACGCGGAGGCGCGGGGGAGGAACGGAGAAAGGGATATGGGCGAAGGGTGGATCCTGATGGGATGCCTCCGGCATCCATGGGTGGGTGATGCAGTGCCCTGCATTACGGGGCGCGGGAGCGACCAGTGCGTGAGATCGGTAACCGTGGTGAGATCCCGTGTCTTGTCGGGCGTTTGATAAAGGGTCATCCTCAATCCCTTCACGTTTCCACGACTGACATCTCAATCCCGTGAATCTATCTCAATTCCCCCGCCCCGGATTCGGCCTCGCGGCCGGTCTCCTCGTCGGATCCCTCACAGCGCTCGCCCAAGGTTCGGGCCAGCCGATGCGCGGACCGTTCTGGTCCGGGACCGTCATGCTGGCCAAGGACAAGGCGGCCGCCATGAAGGGCGTCGCCATCACCCTCGGTCCCTCGAAGAAATCCTATGTGGTCTACGACCTCGACACACTGCGGCTGGCCGCGGCGTGGACGGGCGAGTTCCTCGAGTTCGGCAATACGCTGACCAAGATCGAGTGGCCGCCGCCGCCGTCCATTAAGGGAACCCTGGCCTTCACCACGGCCAATGAGCCGGGGTGGTCGGGTCCCAAGGAGGCCTTGTCGGATCCCCGGGCGAATCCCCAGGGGCCGCTGCCGAAGGATTGGGCCCACTACTCGGGACTCTACGTGAACGGCGACCAGGTGGTCCTCAGCTACACGGTCGGGGGTGTCCCGGTCCTGGAGACCCCGAACGTCACGGAGGGGGCGACCCCGGTGTTCACCCGGACCCTGGAGTTCGGAAGCCCGGCGAAGTCGGTGTCGGTGCTGCTGGCGAGCGGCATCTCTTCGGTGGCTCCTGCCATCAAGCTTCCCGAAGGGAGGGGGCTGTTCAACCAGAAGGACGGGACTCCGCTTTCCGTGGGGTGGCAGGGGGGATCCAAGACCTCCGGAAGCCTGAAGCTCCTCCCGAATGGCGACCTCGTGCTTCATCTCGACCGGGTGGCGGCGAACCAGCCCCTCACGGTCGCCCTGTCGACCTCGGGTGCCCTTTCGGGTTTCGCGAACGCCGGTTCGCCAAAGACGCTGACCCGTGGGGGCGCGCTGCTCTGGACCGAGACGCTGGTGACCGAAGGCAGGCTGGGTTCCGAGTCGGGCCCCTACGCGGTCGACACGATCATGGAGCCGTTCCCAAATCCGTTCCAGGTCAGCATGTTCCTCGGGGGCTTTGATTTCCTGCCGGGAGGACGTGCCGCGATCTGCACCTTCCACGGGGACGTGTGGATCGTCTCGGGCATCGACGCGACGCTGAAGAAGCTCACCTGGAAGCGATACGCCTCCGGGCTCTTCCAGCCGCTGGGGTTGAAGGTGGTGAAGGGGGACATCTACGTGGCGGGTCGGGACCAGATCACGCGGCTGAAGGATCTCAACGGGGACGGCGAGGCCGACTTCTACGAGAACTTCAACAACGACAGTGTGGTGACTCCCAACTACCACGAGTTCGTCTTGGACCTGCACACGGATTCGAAGGGGAACTTCTACTACGCCAAGGGGGCTCCCTGGGAACCGAGCGTCACGTCGCCCCACCAGGGAACCATCCTCAAGGTGTCACCCGACGGGAAGAAGCTCGAAGTCTTCGCGACGGGTCTCCGGGCGCCGAACGGCATGACGGTCGGGCCGGACGACACGGTGCTGGTGGGGGACAACCAGGGTCACTGGATGCCGTCTTCGAAGCTCAACCTCGTGCGCCCCGGCTCCTTCCTTGGGATGGTTCCCGCGGCGCAGCGGGAGTTGACCCTGAAATACCCGGATGGCCGGGAGATCAAGGTGAACCCCAGCGACCCGACTGCCCGGGCTGCGAACAAGCTCAGGGGATGGGACGGCGAGATGCCGATCCCGACCTCCTATGACGAACCCATCTGCTGGCTCCCGATGCGCTGGGACAATTCCAGCGGGGGCCAGGTCTATGTCACGAGCGACCGATGGGGACCCTGGAAGGGGGCTCCGCTGTTCATGAGCTATGGCAAGTGCCTGCTCTACGCGGTGCTCATGGACAAGGTGGGCGACACGGTCCAGGCCAGCATGGTTCCGTTCGGTCTGAAGTTCTCCAGCGGTATCATGCGCGGACGTTTCAGCGATCAGGATGGACAGCTGTATCTGTGCGGCCTCAAGGGCTGGCAGAATGCCGCGACCCGGGACGGTGGGTTCTACCGCGTCCGCCACACGGGCAAGCCGGTCCAAATGCCGGTCCAATCGCATGTCGCTAAGAACGGCATCCGGATCCGGTTCAGCGCCGATCTGGACGCGGAAACCGCCCAGGATGCGTCCAGCTACGCCGTGGAGGTCTGGAACTACCGGTACAGCGGCGGCTATGGCTCACCGGAGCTGTCGGTGAAGGATCCCGCCAAGCAGGCGCATGATCGGCTCGAGGTGAAGTCGGCCCGGTTGGCAGCCGACAAGCGGACCCTGTTCCTAGAGATCCCGGGGATGACCGAGGCGGACCAGTACAGCGTCCGCTATTCGATCACGGCGGCTGATGGCACGGAACTTCGATCGGAGATCATCGGCACGATCCACAAGGTGGGTCCCGAGGAACCGCTCGCGTCCCTTTGAGCCGGGCATGGGGGGTGGAGGCTGCGGGTCCTGCGGCCTCCACCCGCCGTCGGTGTGCCGACCCCGCGCGGTCCGGCTTCGGATGGTTCTGCTCGCCGGTTCCGGTGGGAGACATTATTCAACGGCCAGTGAAAGACTCCACCCGAGGCAGCTTTCTGCGGCAGAGTGCATGGTTGTCGTTCTCCACCGTGTTTGGTGGGGCCTTCATGACCGCGGTCCACACGGTCGCGGGCCAGATGGCGACGTCGCAGTACGAGATCTTCTTCGCGATGCTGCGGCTGTTTCTGTTGCTGGGGATTCCGAGTGCCGGACTGCAGAACGCCTTTGCCCGCCAGACCGCGGCGGCGCTGGATGAGGTTCGACTCCGGGAGCTATCCTCGACGATCCGTCAGGTTCTGGTGGCCGTCTTCGTGCTCTGGCTGGGGATGGTCGTGGCGGCGGCCCTGTCGTTTGATTCGATCAACGCGCATCTCAAGCTCGGTGACGGCCGCGTGATCTGGCCCACGCTCGGGGTGGCCTTGCTCTGGCTCGTCATCCCGGTGCTCCGTGGAGCCCTCCAGGGCTTGGAGGACTTTGGCACCCTGGGCTGGGTCAGCATTCTCGACGGGCTTCTGCGATTCGCCGGAATGTGCCTGGCCGTTCTGGGTCTGCACTCGGGAGCCGTCGGGGCGATGACCGCCGCATTTCTGGCCATGGCGGCGTCCACGGTGCTCGCCGCGTGGGGAAGCCGAAGACTCTGGCTCCATCCCGGCTCGGGATTCCGGTGGGGTTTGTGGCTGGGACGCGTCCTGCCCTTCACCATGGGTGCCGGGGCGATGCTGGCCCTCGTCAATTTCGACAGCGTCTTCCTGAAGGCCATCATCCCCGCGGATCGGGCCCAGGAGTTCCTCCTCGGCGAACGATATCTCCCGGCGGCCATGATCGGGTTTGCCATGACCCAGATCACGGTGCCGCTGGCGATGGTGATGTTTCCCAAGATCGTGCGAAGCGCCGAAAGTGGCTCACAGAGCAATGCCCTCACGCTGGCGATGCTGGGAACCCTCGGGGTCGGGTCGGTCTGCGTGGGCTTCTTCACGCTCTTCCCCAGGCTTCCCCTGCAGATTCTCTTCTTCCGGTCGCCCGAACGGTGGGCTGCCGCGGACCTCGTGCCGTGGTGCGCCTGGGCGATGCTGGCCTACGCCGTGGCCAACGTGCTGGTGAGCAACCTCCTCGCACAGGAACGGTTCGGCATCGTCCCATGGGCCCTGGGTGTGGCCCTTCTGTTCATCGGGCTGCTTGTGGCTCTCCGCGGCCACTTCCTGGCCTCACCCCCGCTGGTCGCCTTCCGCGAGGTCGCCCAGATCATGGCCGCCTGCAATGTGATCCTAATGCTCGTGGCCATCCAGATCACACGCCAGCGCCCCCGGGCTGGATGAGTTTGGGTCGGGCTGCCGGTCCATTGGGGCCGGTCGCTTCCCTCAAGGCCGTGTCTCGGACCGGTATTTACGGAATCGCGTGGTGACGGAGCCGACGTAGGCCTGGGTCGACGGGAATCCGATCGCTTGGGTGAAGGCCTGACCGTTCGTCCTCGCCCCCCCGGTCATCCACCTCAGCACATTCCCGCGGCCTGCGTTGTAGTCGGCCAGTGCGAACGGCAGGGGATCGTCCGTCTGGGCGTATCTTCGGATCATCTTTCCCAGGTAGTAGGTCCCGGCCAGGGTGTTGGTGCGGGGGTTGAGAAGATGGTCCTTGTGGAACCCCTTCACCCTCTCCGCCGAGACCCATTCCAGTGCGGCGTTCTCGGTCACCTGCATGAGGCCGAGTTCTCCGACGGTTCCCCTGGCATCGGGATCGAACCGGCTTTCCTGCCAGACCACCGCCTTCACTAGGGATGGATCCACCCCGTAGCGCCGGGCGGCGGTCTGGATGAGATCGTCGAAGCGACGCTCGAGACGGTGCTGCCAGACGACGACCAGGAGGACGTCGACGAGGACGACAACGGCGAGAAGGATCCATCGGCTGGGATTCAACAAGCCAGTCCTTCTCGCGATGGCCACTGGATGGCAAGTCCCAAGCAGGGTCTGACGCCCCACCGCCCTCTGGTATCCGTGGACCGATTTGGGAGGCGTCACCGGCTTTTCACGTTTTTCCCAACATCTTCGAATGACAGCCTCGGCCAACCCGTTAGGTGTTTCAGCCATCCGACATGGATAATCGTCGTCGTCACTTCCTCCAGTCCCTTCTTGCGGCGCCCTTGGTCGGCGCCGGTTGCGCCCATTCCTCGGGCGGAGCCGCCTCCGCTCCGGCCCAAGGCCCCGGTCCCACCGTGCCGGCCTACGTCCCGGCACCCGGGGCGCCGCGTCGTGTGATCCATCTCGTGGCCGATGGCATGGGGTCCGGGATCCTGGCCTGTGCGGACCACCACTCGCAGATCCATCGCGGACGACGTCTGACGTGGTTCGAGCTGCTGCGGCGTCCGGATCTCCAGGTCGGCACCATGGATGTGCGGTCCCAGAATTCACTCGTCACCGATTCCTCGGCCTCCGCCTCGGCCTGGGGTTCCGGGGTGCGGATCCCCAACGGCAAGGTGAACCAGGACAGCCGGGGCCGTCCCCTCCTGACGCTCTATGAACTCTTGGGCGAAGCCGGCTGGAAGCGGGGCCTCGTGACCACCACCGAGATCACCCATGCGACCCCGTCGGGCTTCATCGTGTCGGTCAAGAACCGCGACGATGCCGAGGACATCGCCGTGCAGTATCTGGATCGGAGGGTCGATGTGGCCCTGGGTGGTGGCCGGAAGTTCTTCCTGGCGAAGGAGCGAAAGGATCAGCGCGACCTGTTGGCGGACTTCCGCAAGGCAGGATTTTCCGTTCTCCAATCCCCGGCCGATCTCGCCTCGGCCCCCAGGGACGGGCGATGGCTGGGGGTCTTCTCCTCCAGCCACATTCCGTACGTTGTCGACCAGAAAGGCGGGTTGACCCGACTGGATCCCGTACCGTCCCTGGCTGCAATGACCCGTGCGGCGTTGAGACATCTCGCCGCCTCGGACCGCTTCGTCCTGCAGGTCGAGGGTGGACGCGTGGACCACGGGTGCCACAACAACGACGCCGCGGCGGCGATCCTCGAGATGATCGGGTTCGACGAGGCGCTGGACGTCTGCCTGGAGTTCCAGAAGGAACATCCCGATACCCTGCTGGTGATGACCAGCGACCATGCCACCGGCAATCCTGGATTGAACGGTCTCGGGGACCGTTACGAGCAGAGCTCCAGGGTCTTCCGCAACGTCTCCGCGATGCGGCAATCGTTTGGAGAGATCCTCAACCGGCTGAAGCTCGCCGAGACAACCTCCGATCGCATCGCGATCCTCAAGGAGTCGACGGGCTACGCGCCGTCCAGCCGCCGGGTCGATGCCCTGACACCCTTTGTCCAGAAGAAGGGGTACAGCCTGTTCGATGGACTGAATTCGGATCTCGCAGCCCTGGGGCAGGTCCTGGCGAACCATCTGGGCGTGAGCTTCACCAGCACGGCCCACACGTCGGACCATGTCCCGATCCATGCCCTGGGTCCCCAGGCAGAGCGCTTCCGGGGCTTTGTCGAGAACACGGAGGTCTTCGACCACTACATGGACTTCGCCGGCATCCGCTTCCGGAACCCCCAGGAGAAGCTGGTGGCCGGATCCGGGATCCCAACCCGGGGAGAACGGGTCCACTGGACCTAAGGTCGCGGCAGGGCGTTCCGCTCAGGAGGACGGTCGCTGCCCGAGGATCTGCTGGGCGATCGCGAAGACCCGTCGCCCGGAGGTCCGGAGCCCCAGGGTGTCCCGGATGAAGCTGGGGCGGTGTCGGACCCCCACCTTGAAGTCACCGCACAGCTCCCGGACCTCATCCAGCCGGGTGGAACGTCCGATGTCCTCGAGCACCTCCAGGTCCAGGCTGAACCAGTCCGGCACCAGTCGGATCAGCAGGAAGGCGAGAGGCCGATACCCCGTGGAGACGCAGCGGACAAACATCCGGCGTTCGAAAGACCCGGGTGTACAGCCGTTGAGCCGGGCGTAGGCGTCGCGCAACGACTCGTTTCCCGCGTGGTTCGCCGACGGGTTCATGCGCGACAAGCGTGTCGCTCCGGATCGGAATCCGGGAGGAACGACCACGTAAAATGGATGTAATGACGTCCCATGAGGGCACGGTTTTCCGGTTTCCGGGCTGGATCTGCGACCTGATTACGGGGAACTTGGAGAGAGGCTATGCTTCCATGAAATCTCACGCCACTCCTAAAATGGCCTTGATCGTGGCCGCTGTTGGTCTCGGTCTCCTCGCCGGCTGTTCCACCACGTCCTCGAAGCCCAAGCTCAGTTCCGAGCAGGTGATGGAGGAAGGGTTCGAGGGCAAGGGTTCCATCGCGGCCCGGCTGAGCCAGGACAAGGGGACGCAGGCCGACAAGATGCGCATGGCCTATCTGACCGAGCAGTTGGCCCTGAACAAGCCGGTCAAGGGCGACCTCGCGAGCTGGAACCAGAAGACGACCGCGCTTCATGAGGCGGCCGTGGAGTTGGCGAACAACGCCCCCGGAGCCCTGGTGAACTGGAAGGCGGCGGTGGACTGCAAGAAGTGCCACTCGGTCCACAAGCCGGACTGAAGCTGAGCTGAGGCCGTAGTGCCGACCTGAGAGCCTTTGGCGGAAGGTCGGGGGGATACCGGAAGCTTCCGGAGACCCCAATCCTCACCCGGGGATCATCGGACCCGTTGCAGCGACCAATCCGGCCGGTCGGCCTGGTTGGACCAGTGCTGCATGTCCTGCAGTTCGCGGTGGTTCATGGCCTCGACGTGTCCGTCGAGCATGCCCGTGACGGCGCGTCCAGAGAACCGGGGATGGACATGCCCCCATGCCTCGGGTCCGTCGGCAGGATTGAAGTCCTGCGACCATCGGCGGGCCATGAAGTAGGGTGATTTCACCTGGTAGAAGCCGTTCACGACCTTGCCCTCGAACGGGCCCCGGGCCGATGAGAACACGAGGAGGTTGTCGGGTCGCCTGGCGTCGGAGGTGCGCAGGGCGCAGAACTCCCCGAACTGCTCGAAGGCGCGGGGCACGGGTGGCAATTCCAGGTCATCCCCTCCCACGAACGTGGCGTTGATGCCCAGCGAGGGGAAGACGCTGGCCGCGTAGGTGGCGATGAAGGGGTCGGGCATCGACTCGAACTGACGGAGAAGGGGCGCGTTCTCGTTGGCGTACATGACCCCGAAGTTCTTCCCCAGCCACGGCGCGAGGCGCCACGGATAGCGGCTGTTGATCGGGTGGGGGACCGGGTTGCCGGACCGGTCGATGGGCAGGGGCTCACCGGGTTGGAAGTGCTTGTATCCCTTGAGGACGCGTTCCTGGTGGTCCTGAGCGTAGAGGGTCCAGCCCAGCATCAGCTGACGGGCCGACGAGATCTCGTTCACCTTCTTCGCCTGGCTCTTGGCCTTGCCGAGGGCCGGTAGCAGCACCGCGACCAGCACGGCGATGATCGCGATCACCACGAGCAGTTCGAGGAGAGTGAACCCTCGAACTTCCCTGGGGCGGACCGGTCGTTGGGTGCTGCGGTGCACGGGAGGAACATAGCCTTCGAAGACGGTTTGGGCCGATGGAATTCTTGATGACGCGGTCGCATCCCCCGAAGGCCTCGACACCCTGAAAAGTTCCCTTGTAACCATGGCCCGGGAGTCGACGTCTGCCCCGATGAATCTATGAAGAACCTCACATCGCGTTTCCTCTCCGTGCTCACCCTCGTGGCCACCCTCGCCCTGCCCGTCGCACTCGGGGCGGACGGCGACAAACCGACCCCTCCTCCCGGTGGAGGAACGGGTGGCGGTGGCAAGCGCGGCGATGTCGGCCGTCCTCAGCGCGATGCCTGGCTGCAGGAGATCGGTGCCTCCGAGGAGCAGGCGGCGAAGATTCGCGAAATCCTCAAGGACCAGATGGATCAGCAGCGTGCGCTGCGCCAGAACGCCGATCTGACCCCCGAGCAGCGTCGGGCGAAGATGGGCGAGATCCGTGCCGCCACCACGGCCAAGATCAAGGGCATCCTGACCCCCGACCAATTCGCGAAGTATGAGAAGATGCAGGAAGAGCGGCGCGGTCGTGGCCCCGGCGGCCCCGGCGGTCCTGGCGGTGGCAAGCAGCGCCCCGGCGGCGGTCGTGGCGGAGAAGGCGGGCCCCAGGGGGGCAAGCCGAGCAAACGCCCGGCGAACCAGGCGGACTGAGACGGTTGGATCCTCCGTTGTTCCTCATCATGGCGGCCGGGCCTCTACCCGGCCGTTTTTCTTGTGGGGGAGGCCACCCTCGCCCTCCCGTGTTCCCCGGAGTTGACGGCCAGCCTCCCAGCGCCGTCCATGTGGACACGCTATGCGCTACATCGAACCCCACGGACACATGGTCAGCCGGACCACCGACGACTACCAGGACATGGTCACCGCCGGGTGTGCGGCTGTCTGCGAGCCCGCGTTCTGGGCAGGGTTCGACCGAGGCTCGGTCGAGGGATTCCGCGATTACTTCCGCCAGCTGACCGAGTACGAGCCGGCCCGGGCGGCAAAATACGGCCTGCCCCACTTCTGCTGGCTGTGCCTCAACCCCAAAGAGTCCGAGGATCTCGCCCTCGCCGAGGATGTCCTCGCCGTGATCCCGGAGTTCCTCGACAAGCCCACCGTGCTGGGCATTGGTGAGATCGGACTCAACAAGAACTCCCGCAACGAGCTCCGCATCCTCGAGAAGCATGTCGATCTCGCGGCCCGGAAGGACCAGCTGGTCCTCGTCCACACCCCGCACCTCGAGGACAAGTCCAAGGGAACCCGGCTCATCCTGGAAGTCCTGAAGAACGAGCCGCGCATCCGTCCGGAGCGGGTGCTCATCGATCATGTCGAGGAACACACCGTGAAGATGGTCCTCGAGTGCGGACATTGGGCGGGCATGACCCTGTATCCGATCAGCAAGTGCACCCCGGCCCGGGCGGTGGACATCCTCGATGTCCACGGGCACGACCGGCTCTGGATGAACTCCGCGTGCGACTGGGGTGAGAGCGTCCCGTTGGCCATCCCCCGGACGGCCCTGGAGATGCGCCGACGTGGATGGGCTCCCGAGGCGATCGACCGGGTCATCTACCAGAACCCGATCCGATTCCTCCGGCAGTCACCGAAGTTCGCGGCCCGGTTCCAGGAATGAGGTTTCCCGGCCTGGTGAGAGGGCGTCAGTAGACGCCCTCGACGATGTTCTTCTCCATCGCACCGAAGGGTCGGACATCGCCCACGCCATCCCAGGCGTAGGGCGGACGCGGGGCGCGGCGGATGGCCTCATCGCGCTCCAGGAAGCGCGGCATGAAGAACTCCTTCGTGAGGGTGGTGAGCTCGACCCGGCCGAATTCCCCGTAGGCCACGAGCTCATGGGTGGAATTGGGCTTCACGACCCGCAGGACCGCCCGCGGCTGGGGGGCGTAGTAGGTGACGCTGAAGTTGTCCTCGGGCTGGAGCGGCACGCTCGCGGCGAGACCCATGAGAGTGTTGCCGTAGGTCGGATAGAAGCCGATGCGGCCCTCGAGCAGCTCCTCCACCAGGAAGCGCACCTCCTGGGGCTTCATGGACGTCCCGCCGCAGAAGACTCCGCGGATGCCGGCGTCCCAGAGGTTCACCTGCTCGGCGAGGGCCTCGAGGAGCTTCGGGGTCGTGAACAGGCCGCTGACCTTGCGGTGCTTGAGGATCGTGGCGGCCTGGTCGACCACGTGGGCCATGTATTGCTTGGCCACGTCGAACTGCTTGGCCGAGATGACCTTCTTCACGAAGCGCGGGTCGAGATCGATGAAGTAGCAGGAGCTGCCCCGGACGTTCGCCAGGTGCTCGATGGCCAGGCGCAGCCGGCGCGGACCGGTCGGGCCCATCATCAGCCAGGCCCCTCCGCGCGGGAAATGCTCGTCCGAGATCTTGTCGCTGAATTCCGAGTAATCGACCTTGTAGTCGTTCCACCCTATCCGCTGCTTGGGCATGCCCGTGGTGCCGCCGGTCTCGAAGATGTTGAACGGCTTGCCCTTGAAGGCGGCCGGCACCCAGGACTCCGGCTGCAGGTCCCGGAGGAACTCGTCCTGGAAGTGCGGGAACTTCCCGATGTCGGCGAAGGAGCGGATCTCCTTGCGCGGGTCCCAGTTCTTGGCGGCCCAGTCCAGCCAGAAGGGGCATCCGGTCTCGGGACTGAAGTGCCACTGGATGATCTCGAGGAGATGGGCGTCGAGCTGTTGGGCGACGGAGGCGACGGCTTCGGGGGAAACGGTGGGGATGGGCATGGTCGGAAATGGGCCTCCCCCGGGTCCGGACGGATCCGGAGAGGTCCGTGAGAGACTCCGTCAGAGTGCCCCAGAGTTCATGGAAGGAAAATACTTCTCGTGATCCTGTGGAGGGTCGTGAGGGTTTGCCTGGGACGGGTCACGGGAAACGCGGTTTTCGGGATGGTCCATCCGGGTGGAATGTGGAGCATCAAGCGCATGGGTGAGGCCGCTGAGGGATCGGAAAGTCCGGGGGGAATCCGGAGGGATCAGTTCCCGGCCGGTGATCCGTCGGGCAGACGGCTTCCGGTGCGGGTTGCGAAGGCCTCGGGGATCGATTTCGAACGCGTCGGGGACGAGATCGTCCTCATGCATCTCACCAGCCTCGAATTCCGTCTGCTCAACGAGGTGGGAGCCCTGCTCTGGGACACGGTCGAGGAGATCCCCGAGCCAGCCGAGTGGGTGGAGATGATGGTCGAAGCCCGACCGGAGACACCCCGTGAGACCCATGAGGAGCACGTGGTCCGGTTCATCGAGGAGTTGGTCGGGGCCGGATTCCTCGTGGTTGAACCTCGAGGAACGCACTCCGCCGGATGAGTGGAGCCGAGGATTCAGTCCCGAGACGTCGCTCCCGGCGCATTGCGGTGGTGGTTCCCTCGTTCAACCACGCCCGCTTTATCGGCGAGACCCTCCGGTCGGTGTTCGCCCAGACCCATGGCGATCTCGAACTGCACGTCCTGGACGATGGATCCACGGATAGATCTCCCGCGGCGATCGAGCGCGTCCTGTCCGAGGCGCCTGCCGGGATGCGATGTGAGTTCCGCACCCGAGGGAACCGGGGTTGTTCCGCCACGCTGAACGAACTCATCACGGGAGTCCGGGCGGAGTGGGTGGCGATCCTGAACTCGGATGACCTGCTGGTGCCGACCCGCTTGGAGCGGATGCTGCGGGAGGTTCCTGAGACCGGGCACCATTTCGGGTTCTCGGCCGTGGAGTTCTTGTTCGGCGAGGGGATCTCGGACGAGGAGGCCTGGCGCGAGTTCTATCCGGGGATGTTCCGGGGCGGACTCACCCTCCCGACCGTCGGCTTCTCGCTCCTGCGCGGGAATTTCGCGATCTCCTCGAGCAATTTTCTCTTCGATCGGGCCCTGTTCGAGAAGGGGGTCCGGTTCCGTGAGAACCTGCCCCTGTCCCAGGACTGGGACTTCCTGTTGCAGGCCCTCCGCCATGTCGAACCCCGGTTCCATCCGGAGCCCCTGCTGCGGTACCGGGTGCATTCCACCAACACCTATCGGAACCACCGGGACCGTCAGCGCACCGAACTCCGACTGCTGTTCGAGGGGTTCTCGGACTGGGCCTGCCGCCCCACGGAGAACCGTCTGGCTCCGACGCCTGGGAACTGGCCCCGCCTTTTTCCCGTCTTCGCGAGGGCGTGTCGTCTCGGATCCGGGGAACCCATCGGCACCCTGTTTCCTCCCGCGATGCTCCAACCCGCAAGCCCGGCGCCCGGCACCCCGGATCTGCCGTCCGGGTTCGAGAATGCCTCGATCCGACGGCTGATCTCAGGCGGTGGCCTGCCCCCCTCGATGGCGGCAGCGTCGGCCGAGGAACCGGCCCAGTCCTGTCATGCCCATTGGACCGCGATCCGGGATCTCGTCGGCGGAGTCCATCCTGCCGGCACCCCTCGGGATGGGGTGTTCGCCTGGGGCGGGGCCAGCGTCCGGGTCACGTCCGGTGATCCCGACCTGTTGCAGCGGATCATGGACTTCACCGGACTGACGCCGACCTGGGATGTTCCCCTTCCGGGTCATCGCGATCTCGTGCTGCTGGATAACAAAACGGTCCGGGTCCACGCCGCTGATCGCTCGGAGGACAAGACCTTCGCGGGCCCGGAGGACCTGTGGGCGTGGCTCGTGTTGAGTGTCAGTGATCTGCTGGCGGTCCGGGCGCGCCTGACCCTGGTGCATGGCGCGTCGATCCTGCTGCGCGGAGGAGTGGTCCTGCTCTGCGGTGAACCGTGGTCCGGCAAGTCCACCCTATCCCTTCGGGCCCTGGAATCCGGCCTGCCCGTCCTGGGAGATGACCTGGTCTGGATTGATCCGGCCGACGGCATGGCCTCGCCATGCCCAAGACCGGTCAAACGACGAGTGATTGCCGCCCATGACAGCCAAGCCCGGACGGGTTGGCCGCAGGGGACCTTCGAGGCGTGCCTCGACGGGGAGAAGTCCCTGCTGTTTCCAAGACGCTCCGGCGGCTTCGTCCCGGTCGGGGAACGACATCCGGTCCGCTGGGTCCTCCACCTCCGCAGGCGACCCGGACCGGGGCTGGACACCGAGGTTCTCCAACGTGGTTCGTGGGAGTCCGCACTCACCGCCCAGCTGCGGAATTTCTCGCCCCGAACGGACCAGTCCGCAGGTCATGTCGTGGAGGCGCTGGCCGATGCGACCCACATCCGGCTCTCCGTGGGTGATGGTGAGGTCGATGCCGCGTTCCGATGGCTGCAGGACCTGGGTTAAGGGTGACGCTGTCCGGCGTTCAGATCCGGTCGGACGGGCGACATCGTCGCATCGGGATGGAGCCGACCGGGGAGTCGCCGGTGTGGTGCGCAGGTTCGACCGCCCTCGGGTTCCGCGCCTGGACCTGCGGTCACTTCCGACGCCATCGATCAACGGGTTCCCAGAGCCCCACGGCCTCAAGACCCACCCGGATTAGATGACGTGGCAGTCCCGTGGGAGTGCGCAATTCGCTGGGAATCGCACAACGGCGTGCCGCCACGGATGGGATCCGGGTGTCCATGAGGCGGTTCGCCAGGAATCCCCATTGGTGGAGCCGACGCAGGCCTCCGACCTCTTCAGCATCGGCCGCCAGTCGTTTCCAATCGATCCCGTCGCCGCCGATTCGGACGAGGTCCGCGTAGTCGAGGAGTTGCCTCAGATCCACGAAGGGGACCACCTGGTCCGGGAAGGTCATGAACTGGATCGCCCGGTGCGCCATGACGAAGTCCGAGAAGGCGTGGAGCGCATTGTGCAGCATCCGATGATGCAGACTTGGAATCCGCAGTCCCCCGCACGCCGGAGGCAGGGAACCACTGTCACGGAGGAACTCCGCGGTGATTCGGTCGGTCGCGTCGTAGAACGGACGGGTATGAATCTCGATCAGAAGTTCCTGTCCGGGCCGGTGTCGTCGGGACAGGTGATGGTCCTCCTCGCGCGTCTCTCCGTCGGGGGTCACCTCCCAGCCCCAGTCCCTGAGATAGGCCTCGCAGGCGAGGGCCTCCTCGCGGGGCAGCAGAAGGTCGACGTCCCCCATGACGCGCAGTCCGGGGTTTCCGGACGGGGGAGCCAGCAGATGGATGCCCCCCTTCAGGACGACGGGTGACACTCCGTTGGCCTGGAGCCGTTGTGCCAGCGCCAGCAGCTGTTCCCTCAGGGCGTGGTTCCTGCGGAAGTTCTGATGGTAATCGTGCTGAAGCCGGTCGAGGACTGGCTTGGGAATCGTGGCGGCTGCGGTCGAGTTGCGGACCCGCACCCACAGGACGGGCGACACACACCATCGGTGGGCCAGGGACAGCAGCTCGTGCCAGTCCTCCACCGATTCGAAGAGAGCCGGGCACCGCTCCGGGTTCGCCAGGATCGACGACAGTGTCGAGACGACCGACGGGTGGAGGGACTTCGGTGTCACGGGGTATCCACGGCCTCGTCCCCAAGGTCTCCGTGTTCCGGATCAGTAGCCCGCCTGGACCTTTGGAAGTCCGACGGAGGCCATCATCGCCAGCGGCACGGCCGCGGTGGCGGTTTTCAAAAGCCGGGCGACGAAACGCCGGCGCGCAGGATTCGCAGGTCCGCGAATCCCGCGCGCCGGTTTGGGAGTGCTGCAGTGCATGGCAGCCTCGTTCAGTAAGCCTGGGCCTTGGGCAGTCCCATGGTGGCGACCATGGCGAGCGGCACGGCCGCGGTGGCGGTCCTGGACAGGCGCGAGATGAAGCGACGCCGGGCCGGGTTGACGACCACGGGCTGCTCGCCCTGCGATGTGTTGTTGTTCTTCATTTTAGTGATGTTGTGTCGACACCACCCATCTGCAGGATTGGTGCCAGTGCATCCACACGTCCGTCAACGCTCAAAACCCGCATCGGATCAGGAGATTCGGAGCGACTCTGTACGAAAAAAGATCCTGCGTTGCCCCGGTCTTTTATCCGGAGGCGATGCAGGATCTTGCCGCTGTGGGAACCGGCTGGTTCCCTGAACCCGTGGAATCCACGGACACGCGGGATGCACGGGGTGGTTCCTGCAACCGATTGCTGGACGGAGAGGGATGTCCCGGAGGTCCCATCACCGTCCTGATCCCCTGCTACAACCATGCGGACTATGTCGCAGAGGCCATTGCCTCGGTTGTGGCCCAGGATCATCCGGGAGTCCGGCTGCATGTGGTGGACGATGGCTCGACCGACGGCTCGGCCGAAGTGATCCGGGCGGCGTTGGACCGCGTCTCCACCGTGGAGTGCCGGTTCGATCGGCAGTCCAACCGAGGGGTTGCGCGGACCCTGAACTCGATGGTCGATCGGGTTGAGACCGATCTGGTGGCGATCCTGAATTCCGACGATCGCTACGCCCCCAATCGGCTCTCGAGAATCCTGGCATTGAGGAATTCTGGTGCCCCCTTCTTTGCCTTCAGCGGTGGTCGGGTTTTCAACTCCGAGGATGCTGCCGAGGCGGAATCATTTTCCCGGGACCAGGCCCGGATGTTTGCGGCCTGCGCCGGTTTTCCCACCGTGGGGTTCGGGTTGTTGGCCTGTCACCTGCCGGTGTCGTCGAGCAATTTTGTCTTTTCCCGAGATGTGTTCGACCGAGCGGGAGGATTTCATCCGGAATCGGTTTTTGCCGAGGATCGGGGTTTTGTGATGCGGTGCCTGCCCCACGTGGAGCCGGTGTTCGTTGCGGACATCCTGTGGGGCTACCGGCTGCATCGTGCGAATTCATGGAAATCCCTGCAGCACCTCAGAACCCAGGCGCTGCAGGATGACTGGCGTCGATACGCCGCCGCGGCGGAGAAGGGGGGTGCCAACCCGGTGGCTCCCGTCCCGTGGCGGTGGAGGCGGTACTTCCGGCTGTTCGCGCGGATGGTCAACCGGTCGATCGACGAGCAACCCCTCGCCACCCTGATCCCGGGCGATTGGATCTCCCGGACCGAGTGGAGCAATCGGTTCTCAGGCGATGTCATTCCTGCGGATATCGAACAGGAGGCGATGGCGTCCCTGCTGGAGTCCTGTCAGCGGAGCCGGCAGGCGGGTGAGGTTGACGCCCCGGATCTCGCCGTTTTGCGGCATCGGTGCTCCGAATACTGGACGGCCCTCCGTGCCCGACTCGAAGTCGTCCGCTGATCGGCGTCGCCTCGTCGATCGAAGACCGTCCCGTCCTTCAGTTGAGGCTTGTTTCCGGAGTCCCGGGACGGCGACATCGATCCCATGATCTGGACTGCCTGTCGCCGTGGATGGATTGGAACCGCCTGGACCCTCGGGTGTGGAGTCGTGGTGGCCGCGGGTCTTCTGGCAACCGCTGCGGCCGCCGAGCCATCGACGGCCCCAACGGGTGGACATCACGTCGTCGGTCCGGAGTACCAGATCGATCCGGCGTTGACCGACCAGGGCAGACCCAAGGGCCGGCAGTTCGAGTTCTCGATGCCCCTCGCCCAGAGCCGGATTTTCCGCGGGGACGACTCCACACTGGAGCCGGCGAAAAAGCCCGTGCGGAAGGAGCGTCGGATCTTCGTCTACATCCCGGCAGCCTACCGGGACGGAACCCCGGCCCCTGTGTTGATCGTCCACGACGGCCCCGGCCCTCTCCCGCTGATCCGGAACGCGCTCGACAACCTGACCGCGGGTCCCGAGTCCGTCCGCCGCCTTCCGGCGTTCGTCGTCGTGGCGGTGGAGAACGGGGGCAGCGACAGCAAGAACAGCCAGCGCGGGTTGGAATACGACACGATGTCGGACCGACTGGCCCGGTTCATCGAGGGTGAGGTGCTCCCCGCGGTGGCCCAGAACCCGGAGATCCGGGCGGCGTACCCGAAGTTTGCGCTGACCCGTGATCCCGAGGGTCGTGCCGTGATGGGATGCAGTTCCGGTGGTGCGGCGGCGCTGTCCATGGCGTGGTTCCGACCCGACCTCTTCCGTCGCGTCATCGCCTACTCCGGGACGTTCGTCGACCAGCAGGACGACGACGCACCCGAGGAGGCCATGTTCCCGTTTGGCGCCTGGGAGTATCACTCGTCCAAGCGCCTGATCGAGACCACCGATAGGAAACCGCTCCGGATCTTCACGCACGTGTCGGAGAACGACAACGGCGCGAAGAACCCCGAGGAGAGCCACCGCAATTGGGTCATGGCAGGGGAACGCACCGCGGCCGCCCTGAAGGCGAAGGGGTACCCGTACCGGTATGTGTTCAGCAGGGCCTCGGGGCACTGCGAATCCAAGATCTACGAGCAGACCCTGGCCGACACTCTCATGTGGGTCTGGCAGGGCTACGAATCGCGCTGATCAGAGCTGTCCGCGGGTCGGACGCTTCCCGGACTGCAGCTCCCGGACAATCTCCCGGGCGCCGTAGACCTTTTCCAGGGCCTCCAGGATCGCACGGCTGTCGACGCTGAGGGCGCGGGCCATGACGTCGTCGTAGGCGAAGTCGAGGACCAGCGACTGGATGTTCCCGTCGAAGATGAGTCCAACGAGTTCGCCGTCCCGGTTCACGACCGGGCTCCCGGAATTGCCGCCGATGATGTCGGCCGTGTTCACGAAGTTGTACGGGGTCCTGAGGTCCAGGGCGGACTTCCTCTTGAACCAGCGCTGCGGAAGGTCGAATGGCGCCTGGTTCTTCATCAGCGCGTTGCGCTCGTAGAGTCCGGCGAACGTGGTGAACGGCGCGACCGGTTTGCCAGACTCGGTGTAGCCCTGGACCGTTCCGTAGGCGAGCCGGAGGGTGAAGGTGGCGTCGGGATAGGAGTTGGCCCCATCCAGTGCGAAGCGGGCCTTGGCGATCGCGGCCTGTGCCTGCTGCTTGAGCTCACCCTGGGCCTCGATCCGCTTGCGCAGATCCCGGGCCTCCAGGTCGATCTGACGCGCGAGTTCCACCAGGGGATCCTTGGCGGCCCGGACCGCATCGGCCCCGCCCTCGTAGAGCTTCCTCCGGGTGGCCACGTCGCGGAGCTGGGAGCCCAGGACGAGTTCCGTGGCGCGGACCTGCGGGGATTTCCCGCCCAGGATCGTCTGGACGGTTGGGTCCTTGAACCCAAGCTCGTTGGCGAGGTAGGTCAGCGACTCGGCGAGCTTCAGGATCTCCAGGTCCTCATGGATGGGTTTGTCGGAGAAGAGATCCATCTCAAGGGACGGCTTCCGGGATTCGGAGAACTCGGGCAGACGCTCTCCGTTGGGCTTGGATCGCTCGTCCCCGGACCGGAGGAGGGTCTTGGCGATGTCGAAGGTGTCGCAGTTGAAGGCCTGGCCTCCCTCGATCAGCCGGTACCGGGGGGCGATGCGACCGATCTCGCGCTGGGCGTCGGCGATCCTGTCGTAGGCGGCTTCGGCGTCCGGGAACGATCCGTTCTCGCGGAGCCGCTGGCGGAACTGGCGTTCAGCCTCGGCCTTCCGGCCCATGAGCACCGGATCCAGCAGGCCGGCCATGCCGCCATCGCGGGCCTTCCGGGAATTCTGGAACCCGAAGAGCTCGTCGGCCGCCCGACGTGCGTTCTCGGGACTCCGGGCGCTCCATGACTGCAGCAGCACCTCGAGACGCTTCAGCCGGTCGAGCGTGGCGGGGAACTGGACGTCCCGCAGGTATTCCAGTTCCACCTGGGTCAGGAGCCGACTTGTCCGTCCGGGATGTCCGGAGACGAACGTGAGGTCGCCCTCCTTCGTCCCGTTCCTGGACCACGTCAGATGGTGGGGGACCTTGGCGGGTTTGCCATCCTCGTAGACGCGCATCAGGCAGAAATCGAGGTCGTAGCGGGGGAACTCGAAGTTGTCGGGATCGCCACCGAAGAAGGCCGCCTGCTTCTCGGGGGCAAAGACGAGTCGCACGTCGGTGTAGCGCTTGAAGCGGTAGAGATGGTAGGCGCCGCCCTGGAACAGGGTGATGACGTTCGACCGCAGGCCGGTGCGGTCCTGGGACTCCTTCTCGATCTCGGCGATGACCTTGCGTCGGGCCAGCGCTGCGGCCTCGGCGGAGGCATCCTTCGGAACCGCTGCGGCCACTCGGGCGGTCACGTCTTCGATGGATTGCAGGACGTTGAGTTCGAGGTCCACGCATCGGATCTCGTCCTGGACCCGGCGGGCATGGAACCCATCCCGCATGTAGTCCTTCTCCGGCGTGCTGAGTTTCTGGATGGCGTCGGCGCCGACGTGGTGGTTGGACAACACGAGTCCGTCCTCGCTGACGAAGCTGCCCGATCCGCCGGAATTGAACCGGACCGACGACTGCATCAGGTGTTCGAGCCATGCGTCGGTGACCTTGAACCCATGGCGTTCCTCGAGCTGTTTGCGGGGCGGGTTCGAGTAGAGCCACATGCCTTCGTCGGCCTGGAGCGGCACGAGGTTCAGGCCGGTGGACAGCAGGGGCAGAAGCCAGCGGGAGCGAAGCGTCATAGGATGCGCCGAGAGTGGCCCGGGAGCCTGTGTTGACAAGGGCCCAAGAGGCGAGAGGGGTGTTGAGCGTTGAGCGTTGAGAGCCGCGGGTCCGGACTCAATCGGCGTGGACCAGGAAGGTGCCATCCGAGGCATGGAGGATCAGCGTCATGCCATTGCTGCGGAGGGTTCCAACGTTCTCGAGGTCCAGCAGGGATCGGATGCGACGATCCGTTTCCGGCTCCAGTCCTCCGGCTAGGGTGGGTCGCCCGACCGGCCAGGGCAGGAAAATGCCATGGAAGGCCTTCTCCTGGGGATCGAAGGCAGCGTTGACCCTCTGGGTGAACCGCGCGCATTGCTGGGCGTAGGCCAGGCCCAACAGCAGTGCCAGAACGGGTGCCAAGGCGAGCACTCCCAGAAGGGTTCGACGGACTTGGGTCACACTTTGAAACTAGGCCGCCGTCGGGAACGGGTCACGGGCGAACTCCGTGGGGGGAAGTCGTTCGGCCCACAGTCAGTTTCGAGCCATTTTTCGAGCCATGAATGGACGGCGGGATCGATCGGGATACCGTATGACGCATGGAAACTGTCACCATCTCCCCCAAGTTCGAGGTCGTCATTCCCCAGAGGATTCGGGAGGCAATGGGATTGCGATCCGGTGAGAAAGCCAAAGTGGTTTCGTTCCGGAATCGGATCGAAATCATCCCGCTGCGTGAGGTCCGGAATCTTCGGGGTTACCTGAAGGGAATCGACACCTCCTTCGAACGCGACGGTGACCCGCTATGAACCTGGTGGATTCGTCCGGGTGGTTGGCCTATTTCGCGAACGAGCCGGTGGCCGTTTTTGGGTCCTTATTGTTCTTGGTGGTTACGTCTCCACGGCCTTGCGGGACTTGATGCCGGAGGCATCCCACCGGCTACTGGCTTTGATCCCTCAAGGACCGACCCGATCGCCCTGCGGTGTTCATCGACTTCGCAACCCGCTGAAAACAGCGAAGAACTCTTCTCAAGACCCCATCCACAACCGGGTCATGAGGGGGGCGAGGACCAGGGACGGTAGGTAATTGGCGAGGGCGACGCGCTGCCAGCCGTAGACGGTTGGGACCAGCAGCAGGACCAGGAACCCGCACAGAAACTGGAGGGTGGTCAGGGACGATGGACCGAGTCCGTGGTGGGCGAGCAACCCGGCTGCCAGACTCCACGTCCCGGTGAAGGCCAGGGTCGGCAGGGCGGACCACGCCACGCCCCTGGACCCGGCGGCCACGAATCCCCACGCCGCGAGGGCGTCGAGCACCGCCTTCAGGGCGAGTGGATGCCAGAGGTTCAGGGCGCCATCACCCACCGCGCCGACGACCCCGAGCGGGTTCAACGTGAAGACCATCGCCACCGCCGCCCAGGGCAGGGGGGTGCTGGCCGACGTGCCGCGCGGAAGACCGGACCATTCCAGGGCAGCCGACAGCCGCCGTTGGAGGCCCAGCAGGCGCCCGGTCAGGTTGCCGAGGCTGAGGGACAGCGCTGCGATCGCGAGGGGCCCCAGCCGGTTGCCCGAGCCGACGGTGAACACCTTGGCGATCATCAGCCCGCCGATGGCCAGGGTGGAGAGGGTCGCCGCGATCCGCAGCCGATGCTGCAGGGTCGGGGAGGGTCCTTGGCGCCAGATCCACCCCAGCGAGGCTCCGACGGCAATGGCGGCGGCGTTGAGAAGGGCCCCCAGCATCACTCTCAAGCCTCGGGTCCTGGTTCCGGAGGGCGGGCGCGGTTCCGGCGTCGGCCGGTTCAGATCACCGTGTTGTTCGGGATCGTGGTGCCCTTGGGGATCACCAGGATGCCCTCCCGGATGTAGTACAACGGATGGTCGACCTCGGAGGGTTTGCCGGCGGGCGCCAGGATGCAGCCCTCGCCGATCCGCACGTTCTTGTCGACGATGGCGTTCTCGATCCGGGTGCCGCGTCCGATGCCCAGCGGGATGTCGAGGTTCTCAGGACGCGACCTTTTTGACGGCGAGTCGTAGTAGTCGGACCCCATCATCACGACATTCGACAGGAACGCTCCCTCTTCGAGGACTGAGCGGATGCCGATGACGCTGTTCTGGATCCGGGCGTTGCTGATGATGCAGCCATCCGAGATCACCGCGCGGTCGAGGGCAGCGCCGTTGATCCGGCTGGCCGGCAGGAAGCGGGGGCGGGTGTAGACCGGGGGATCGAAGAAGTTGAACTTCGGGTTCTGGGAGGCCTGGTCGAGGCTGGCCTCGAAGAAGCTCCGGATCGTTCCGATGTCCTCCCAGTAGCCCTGGTAGACATGGGAGAAGACGCGTCGGGACTCGATGGCGCCCGGGATGATGTGCTTGCCGAAATCGGTCAGATTGTTGTTCAGCAGCTCGAAGAGGACCGTCCGGTTGAAGACGTAGATGCCCATCGAGGCGAGGAAGAGGTCCCCGCCCGAGGGGAGACCCAGCTTGGCATGGCTGGTTGGGTCGATGCGCAGCGAGTCCAGTACGGCGGGATCCTTCGGCTTCTCGACGAAGCGCGTGATCCGACCCTCGCCGTTGGTCTGCATGATCCCGAGGGCGGAGGCGTCCCGGGCGGTCACCGGGATCGTGGCGATGGTCATGTCGGCCGCCGTGTCGGCATGACGCTCGAGGATCCGCCGGAAGTCCATCCGGTACAGCTGGTCGCCCGACAGGATGAGGGCGTAGTCAAAGTCCGTGTTCTGGAGGTGGGTCAGGTTCTTGCGGACCGCGTCGGCGGTGCCTTGGTACCACGAGGCGGAGGAGAAGGTCTGCTCCGCGGCGAGGATCTCAACGAAGCCCGAGCCGAAGTGGTCGAACTTGTAGCTCTGCGAGATGTGGCGGTGCAGGGAGGCGGAGTTGAACTGCGTCAGCAGATACATCCGCATGATTCCCGAGTTGATGCAGTTCGAGATGGGGATGTCGACCAGCCGGTACTTGCCCGCCAGGGGCACGGCCGGCTTGGCGCGATCCCGGGTCAGCGGGAACAGTCGCGTGCCCTGCCCTCCGCCCATGATCACGGCAAGGGTCCGGTTGCGGAGTTCGAGGAGTCGGGAATGGCTCATGGGACTGTTGGGGCGGGGTGAGAACGGCTGGGGTCTCGGGCAATCACGCTACCTGCCGTCCGTGAGGCGCTCAAGTGGGGACGTGGATCCGACGGCATGCGGTCATTCGCGGCGGGCGGTCCAGGAGGTGGTGATGTCGTTGCCATCCATCGAGGTCTTCGCACTGCCGGCGAGTTCCCCGCCCGCCACCTTGCCCGACATCTGGTAGACCATGGACTGCCCATCTGGACGATCCCGCTTCACGGTCCAGGAGAACTCGTTGCCCTCGACCTTCCCGTTCTCGATCTGGAGCCACTGGTCGCCGCCCCGTGAGAAGCGTCCGGTGATGCGGTTGCCCGACTGCGTCAGCTCCAACGGAAAGGTGACCGGCTGGCCGTCGGGTCCAGGCGTCGTGAACTTCCATTTGCCGGTCAGACCCTCTGCAGCCTTGGCGGACGATGTTGGAGCGGCGGAGGTTCCGAGCGGGGTGACTCCCGCGATCCGGACCAGCGGGGCCTCAAGTTCGTCAGCCCAAATCTGATAGGCAGCCGGGGAGAGGTGCAGGTAATCCGGCATGAGGTCGCGCGGGATCAACCCATGGGCATCGACGTATTTTGATCCGAAATCGATCCAGAACACGGACTTCCCGTCGGCGAGCCGCGAGAGGACTTGGTTCACCTGGAGCACCTTGCCGCGCTGGTGGTTCGGGGATTCGCCCCGGGGGAAGATCCCGACCAGGAGCACCTTGGTGTCGGGCAGGGCCTGACGCAGACGGGCCACGATGGCCGAGACCCCCTCGGCGATCTGAGACACGGTGTTGTCCTCGCCGTTGGAGTTGTTGGTGCCGATCATCACCACGGCCGCCTTGGGCTTCACACCCTTCAGGTTCCCGTTCTCAAGACGCCAGAGGACATGCTGGGTGCGGTCGCCGCCGATGCCGAGGTTCACAGCGTTGCGGGGCGCGAAGTGGCGGGCCCAGACCTCCTTACCCTCGTTTTCCCAGCCCTGGGTGATGGAGTCGCCGATGAACAGGATCTCTGCCTTCTCCCCGGCGTCGGCCGCGCGCTGGTTCAAGGTCTGCTGCCGTTGCTTCCACCACTCCTCGCCCCGCGGCACGGGTTCGACAGCAGAATGTCCGAGGAGGGTTCCGGAAAGGATCACGGAGGCGAGGGTGACGACGAGGGAATGGATGGGACGGGTCATGGCGATGGCGGCAGGTGGAGGCAGGTGGACCGGGAGAGTGGACGTCAGACCGGGGGCGGAGGGAAGTTGAGAATGGCGGGGTCACGCCCCACGGGACGGGGACTCACGCGGCGACGCGGAGGCACGGAGAAAGAGCGGAAGGGGAAAAACGGAAGGGAAGAGATCTATCGAGGCGCTTCCCTGGGTGGGTGATGCAGTGCCCTGCATCACTGGGCACGGTAGTGCCCACCCGAGGTAGCAACTTGGTCCCACAGGTCCCCATCTTCCCCGCGAGGGTCGGGCGAATCGGCGGGTCCAGCTGGGCTTCTCTGACGCCTCAGCGGATCCTGTCTCCGTTCACGGGTTCACCACCCGCAGCGGATCGAGATGGGGCCGTGACGGAGCACAGCCCTACCGTGGCAGTGATCCACGTCTCTGGAATGGGGTTGATGCAGTGCCCTGCATCACGGGGCCTCATCGAGCCCCTCGGGGTGACTCGAAGAGCATCCAGCTCATTCCTCCTGCAGGGACAGTCACGGTGATCTCTGCCGTGGAGTCGGGCCCGAGTTTCAGAGTCCGGACCCTGCCATTCACATCGGTCACGCGGGCTCGATCCTTGAGGCCGGTGTAGTGCAGCGGGACGCGGAGGGTGCGGGTCATGGACTCTTCGAGGGGATTGAACGCCACCAGCATGCCCTTCTTGCGGCCCAGGGGATTCACGTGGAGCATCCAGTCCACATCGCGTCCATCCGCGCGGCGGCCGTGGAGCAGGTCCGACTCGAGTACCTCCCGGTGATCCTTGTACCAGCGCACCCAGCGGGTCACCGCCTCCCGGGTCCGGTCGGTGTCGAACAGCCGCGGTCCGCGATAGCAGGCCTGGACGCCGAGACCCAGGTTGCTCGCAAGAATTCGCTCGTAATGGTCCAGATGTTCGTCGAGGGGTTCGATCGTCGCTGCCGCCCCGCCGCCGTGGTACTGGGTCAACGGAACGAACATCCAGCCCATGCTCGGGAGCTTCTGCCAGGTGCCGTCCCAGATGTTCTGTCGCGTGTGGAGGACCTGCTGCCCCCGGGGCAGTGACCAGTTGTCCTCCCGATAGCCGATGCCGGTCTTCGTGGAGCCCGACAGGAAGTAGTGGTCCGGCACGTTCAGATAGATGCCCTCGCCTCGACACCACCGGTAGAAGTCCGCGATCTCCCGCCATTGGTTCCAGCGGGAGTCCTCGAGGCCTTGGTGGGCGGGATGACGGGTTGAGGCGCAGGGGTCGCCCGGATAGGAGCCGTCATTTTCCAGCAGGGTGAACCCGCTGGATCTGTGGAACTCGTGGAGGCGTCGGAAATAGTTGGTGCCCCAGCGGCTGCAGAGGCAGGGGGAATTGCCGAACACGGGTTTCAGCCCCTCGGGCATCACGACGTCGTCAGCCGGACCGACTGAGCGCGAGGCCAGCAGCGAATAGCTGCCGATCTCGATGCCATGCTTCTTCGCATGGGAGGACCAGGCACGAGCCTTCTCGAGGACCTCCGGGCGCTCGTCCTCCATGTTGAAGCCGCTGCCGAAGCTGAGGATCACCATCTCGAATCCGACGGCGGCGCACTGTTCGATCGCATTGGTGACCGCCTTCGGGTCTGACGAGACCAGGTGCAGCATCAGCGGGTTCTCGGTCGTCCAAGGGGCGAGCGTCCGGTAGAAGCGCCGCACCGCGAGGCCGCACCGCTCGCGGTCCGTAGAGTCCTGGGCGATCACCCACCCGCGGAACGAGTCGAAGACCTGTCCCGGTCCAATCTCCTGTCCGGGCCCGAGGTCGGGTCCGACCTCCAGCAGGCAGGGCGTGCGCCGCTCGTAGTTCACCTGCGTCCGGAATTCCGGATCCTCCAGCCACCGGAAACTCCGTCGGTTCGCCCCGGAGGCCATCATGCCGCCAAAGGACATGTCGGTCTCGACATGCAGGTTGGGCGGGGTCCGACCCTCGCTGCTCAGTTCATCCACTTCCGAGACCCGCTCCACCGCGGCCAGCAGGTCGCTTGCGTACCGTCCGATCCGGATCGCTCGGGGACCGGCGTTCGATACCGAGATCCATTTCCCGTAGCAGGGCAGGCCGTCGTAGAGCTCGTAGTGGACGGAGATCCGGACTCCCTCCGCCGCGCCGCTCGGTGCGGCGAAGTCGAGTCGAAGCGAGACCCCGGTCGGAGGCCACTGAAGGTTCGGGGCGTGGTGCCGGACCCGTTTCCAGGGCATCCGTTCGACAGGAGTGCCGACCTGATGGCCGACGTAGCGGAACGCATTGGGGGCCGACGTCATCGACCGCAGCCAGGCGGTCTGGAGGAAGGCCGTGTTGGGTTGGCCGTGGAATCCACCGACCTCAAAGCGTTTCCCGTCGATCTCGACGACAGCCTCGGGTTTGACGGCCCGCAGCCAGGACTCACCGGTGGTGACCAACGAGAACTCGACTGTCGCGGCATTGGGTCCGAGGACCAGAACTCTCCGGATGAGTCCGTTCTCGAGCACGAGCTCCCGTCCGTCCTCACGGGAGGTGATGCGGGCCTTGAAGGGTGAGGGGTCGACGAGCCAGTCGGGGGCATCCTTCGCCAAGCCCAGCACCCCAACGCAGAGAACCACGGCGCAACCCAGGAACCATCGGATCATCCGCGGAGTGTGTCACGGGCCGGATTCCTGTGACCAGCGCCGGTGCGGGGAAAGGGACTCACACGGGGACGCGGAGGCGCGGAGGCGCGGGGGAGAACGGGAGAGAAGGGGAGAGAGGCGTCGGGGCGCTCCTGAACGGAAGCTAAAGGCGTCCATGGGTGGGTGATGCAGTGCCCTGCTTCACTGGGCGCGGGAGCGCCCACCCGAGGTAGGGACCGCACTCCGTTGCATCCCCAGCTTTCTCACGAGGGCGGGGCGAACTCGTGGGTTCGGACGGGTTGGGCTGACGCTGCAGACGACCCCGACCGCGTTCACACGTCCGGCACACGCGGTGGATCCAGATGGGGCCGCGACGGAGCACAGCCCTACCTTGGTGGTCTGCACGCGGAGTCGCGGTGGATGCGGTGTCCTACGCGGCGCGCAGGTCGGCGACACACTCGACGTGCTGTGTCTGGGGGAAGAGGTCCACGGGCTGGACGTCCACCAGCCGGTAGCGGCCGTCCTCACACAGCAGTTTCAGATCCCGGGCCAGCGTGGCCGGATGGCAGCTCACGTAGAGGATCTGGGCCGGATGCGTCTCGCGCAGCACGTGAAGCGACGGGGGACGACACCCCACCCGGGGCGGGTCCAGCAGCGCCGCGGTCTTCTGGGCGTCGAGTTTTCGAAGCAGGGACGGCAGCAGGGCGTCGGTGTCGCCCGAGACATATTCGCCGTTGGTGATGCCGCGGCGGACCTGGTTTTTGCGGGCGGCCTTCACGGCCGGGGCGTCGAGCTCGACGCCGAGGAAGGAATCGACCGCGTCGGCCAGCGACAGACTGAAGTAGCCGACCCCGCAGTAGGCATCGATCAGGTGTCGGATGCCCGCATCCCGGAGACGCGCCCGCACGGCGTCGAGCAGGGCGGGCAGGACGAAGAAGTTGTTCTGGAAGAAGCTGTGCTCGGGAACCGTCCAGCCCTCGGCGGGGAGTCGGAGCACGGTCTTGATGCCGCCCTTAGGGGGCGGGTTCCGACGCCAGTGCTGCAGCGCCTCGTTCAGCGCAGGTTCCGCGATGGCACAGGAGTGGATGTCGCACACCAGGCCGCAGTCGGACCGGACATACCCCAGGTTGAGCTTCCGCGCCGGACCATTCCACTGGCTCCGAACCAGGATGCGATTCCGGTAGCCGTAGGGCTGGGGGCAGGGAATCACCTCGCGGATCGGTGGTGTGGCGAAGCCGCCCACCCGTTCGAAGAGGTCGGTGATCTGCTCTCGCTTCCAGCGCAGCTGCGCGGCGTAGTCGAGATGCTGGTACTGGCAGCCCCCGCATTCGCCGAAGTGCTCGCACCGGGGCTCGACCCGTTCCGGAGCGGTCGTGAGCAGTCGGACGAGGCTGGCCCGGGCGAAAGTCTTCTTCACCTCCGTGAGCTTCACCTCGACGCGTTCGCCGGGGCAGACGAACGGGACGAACACGACGAACTCGCCCAGTCGACCCACGCCTTCGCCGCCAAAGGCGAGGTCGTGGATCTCGAGCGTGACGCGGTCGCCCATCCGGTGGATCGGGGCAACGGCGGTCGGAGCCGCTGGTGTCAAGGGGCTCTCGCTCATTTCGGGGCGAGGTCCTTCCTGGGGAAGAGCGGTTGCGGTGCACCGACCTGGTGTCCGGGCTGGAGCCCGCCCCAGGCAGTGAGGCTCCAAGGGAGCTCACCGGCTGGCAGATTTAGCTGGGCCCAGATCTTGGCGGAGGCCGCGGGCACGAACGGGTTCAACATCACGGCCAGGATGCGACAGATCTCCACGAGGTTGTAGAGCACCTCGTCGAGACGTGCCGACTGCGCCGGATCCTTGGCAAGCCGGAACGGGGCCGTCTGCTCGACGTAGAGGTTGGCCCGATTCACGAGGTTCCAGATGGCGACGAGGGCGTCCTGGAGATCACTCGCCTCGAGGCTGGAGCGCGCGGCGGCAACCGCCTGGGCCGTGTCCGACTCCAGCTCCCGGGACGCTGCCGGCACCTGGCCGCCCCGGTACTTGTTGAGCATGTTCAACGCCCGGTTCAGCAGGTTGCCGGGACCGTTGGCGAGTTCTGCATTGTACCGGGCGCGGAACCCCTCGTCGGTCCAGTTGCCGTCGGGACCGATCGCGAGCTCCCGGATCAGATAGTACCGGAAGGCATCGAGTCCCCACTCCCCGGTCACCGCGGCCGGATCGACCACGTTGCCGGTGGACTTGCTCAGCTTCTGTCCGTCCTTCTGCCACCAGCCGTGGACGAGCAGCGTGCGGGGCAGCGGGGCGCCCAGGGCCTTGAGCATGATGGGCCAATAAACGGCGTGGAATTTGACGATGTCCTTCCCGATGATGTGCAAGTCCGCCGGCCAAGCCGCGAAGTCGGTCGCGGGCTGGCCCAGTTCCGGAGCCATCGCCCCGGCGTCGCCCCGGGATACGGGCACCGACAGATAGTTGATCAGGGCGTCGAACCAGACATAGCTCACGTAGTCCGGATCGAAGGGCAGTGGGATGCCCCAGCTGAGCCGGGCCTTTGGACGGCTGATGCAGAGGTCTTCGAGCGGCTGGCTCCGGAGGAATCCCAGGATCTCGTTCCGCCGGGTCGCGGGCTGGATGAACTCGGGATGGGCATCGAGGTATTGAAGCAGCCAGTCCTGATGTTCCTTCAGCCGGAAGTACCAGTTCTCCTCCTTGAGTCGGACCACCTGACCCCATCGGGGATCCCAGGTGCCGTCGGGGTTCTGGTCCTTGTCGGTGAGGAACGTCTCCTCCTTCACGGAGTACCAGCCCTCGTAGCCGGCCTTGTAGAAATGTCCGGCCTGGTGGAGGCGGTTGAGCACCGCGGTTACGACCGCCTTGTGTCGGGCGTCGGTGGTGCGGATGAAATCGTCGTTGGAGATGCCGAGGTTCTGTACGAACTCTCTCCATTGCACGGCAAGGGCGTCGCAATAGGTCTGCGGATCCCGTCCCTCCGCCTCGGCGGCCTGCTCGACCTTCTGGCCGTGTTCGTCAAGACCGGTCAGGAAGAAGACCTCCTCCCCCATCGATCGGCGGGCGCGGGCGATGACGTCGGCGATGACTTTCTCGTAGGCGTGGCCGAGATGGGGGGCGCCGTTCACGTAGTCGATCGCGGTGGTGAGATAGAACCGTTTGCTCATCCGGGGTCAAGATAGGGTCGGGGACCGACGGAGCGAAGAGCGAAGAGTGGGACAAAACCGATCGGGAGGCTTGCGTTGATGTCTTTGGCCCCCGTACCGTCACGTCGCCTGCCATCACGAGTGTGGTGGCGTTCTAGGCTGAGAAAAAATTGTTAAACGCACAACCTGACCTCTCACCTCCGTTGCTCACCCGCAACAGGGTAGTGTTGGGCACGGAGTCTTCACGCTGGACCGCGTTTCCCCAAGGTCCTTGCCCCCGACTCCCGTTTAATCTCCGGTCCCGTAGGGTCCGGTGTCAGTCGTCCGTTCATTGATGCAGTTTATGGCAGTCACCACACAGCAGTTCGCCGAGATGCTGAAGCAGTTCGAGAAACCGCTTCAGACCGGCCAGATCGTCAAGGGCACCGTCATCGAGGTGCGATCCAAGGAAGTCATCGTCGACGTCGGCGGCAAGTCCGAGGGCGTCGTCAATGGCTCCGAGTTCTCCGACTTCTCCACCGTCAAGGTGGGCGACCAGTTCGAGGTGCTCGTCGAGCGTGCCGAGGACAAGGATGGCAACATCCTCGTCTCGAAGGAGAAGGCCGAGTTCAAGCAGAACTGGGACCGCATCCAGCTCATCTGCAACGAGGGCGGCACCGTCCAGGGCAAGGTCAAGTCCATCGTCAAGGGCGGCCTCGTCATCCACATCGGGGTCGAGGCCTTCTGCCCGTCGTCCCAGATCGACGTCACCCCTCCGAAGAATCTCGCCGCCTACGTGGGCAACACCTACGAGTTCCGCGTGGTGAAGCTCAATCCGGAGCGCCAGAACGTCGTGCTGAGCCGTCGTGAACTGGTCGAGGCCGAGCGCAGCGCCCGCCGCGCCGTGCTCCTCCAGGAGCTCGTTCCGGGGGACATCCGCAAGGGTGTGGTCAAGAACATCACCGACTTCGGCGCGTTCATCGACCTCAACGGCCTCGACGGTCTGCTCCACATCACCGACATGTCCTGGGGCCGCATCTCCCACCCGAGCGAGATGCTCAAGGTCGGCGCCGAGATCGACGTCGTCATCCTCGACATCAATCGCGAGAAGGAGCGCGTCTCCCTCGGTCTCAAGCAGAAGGAGGCCAATCCCTGGGACAGCATCGAGTCGAAGTTCCCCCTCGGCGCGAAGGTCAAGGGCAAGGTGGTCAACCTCGTGCCGTACGGCGCGTTCGTGGAGCTCGAGCCCGGTGTCGAGGGTCTCGTGCACGTCACGGAGCTCTCGTGGACCAAGCGCATCGCCAAGCCCTCGGACGTCCTCAAGGTCGGCCAGGAGATCGAGGCGGTCGTCCTCGGCATCAACCGCGAGGAACAGAAGATCAGCCTCGGCGTCCGCCAGCTGGAGACCAACCCGTGGGACGTCGCCCACACCAAGTACCCGCCGGGCACCATGGTGAAGGGAACGATCCGCAACCTCACCAGCTACGGGGCGTTCCTCGAGCTGGAGGAGGGGCTCGACGGCATGATCCACGTCTCGGACATGTCCTGGACCCGCAAGATCAACCACCCGAGCGAGGTCGTGAAGAAGGGCGACATCGTGGAGGCCACCGTGCTGGAGGTCGACAAGTCCAACCAGCGGATCTCGCTGGGCATGAAGCAGCTCGGCACGGATCCCTGGGAGAAGATCGACGACCTCTTCAAGGTCGGGGATCTGGTCAAGGGCAAGGTCACCAAGCTCGCCAGCTTCGGCGCGTTCGTCGGCCTCGAGCACGACATCGACGGCCTGGTGCACATCTCCCAGGTCAGCGAGGACCGTGTCGACAAGATCAAGAACGTCCTCAAGGTCGGTGACGAGGTCACCGCACGCGTCATCAAGATCGACCGTGCCGATCGTCGGATCGGTCTGTCGATCAAGGCGGCCAACTACTCCACCGAGCAGCTCAAGGAGGAGCAGAAGCTCCTCGACCAGCTCAAGCCCGGCGAGGATCTGGTCGCCCTCGAGCACGCCTTCGCGGCGGCCGAGGAGAAGATCAAGCAGTAGGCCCTGGCCCTGCCCCCCGGTTTTTCGGGTTCATCAAGGCGCGACCGGCAACGGTCGCGCCTTTTTTGTGTCACGGCAGGAGGGTCGAGAGGTGGACAGGTCCGCCTTCCGGGCCATTGGAGTCCGTCCCTGGGTGGGCATGCACCCTTCTGGGTGACCCTCATTCCCGTGAGGCACGACAACCCGTCGGATCGAGATGGGAACGAACGGGACCGGGTCTCTCCCGGGGTCGACCGTCACCGATCCCGTTCGAGCAGATACTTGGCGAGGGCCTCGAGGGCGACGGCGCGTCCGCGGAAGGGCTTGAGGGCGGCGAAGGCCTTGGCGGTGAGGGAGGCCGCGATCTTCTTCGACTTCTCCAGTCCGACCAGTCGGGGATAGGTCGCCTTCTGCGCCGTGACATCCTTGCCCGCCGTCTTGCCGAGGGTCTCGGTCGACTGCGTGACATCGAGGATGTCGTCGATCACCTGGAACGCGAGGCCGACGTTGTAGCCGAAGTCGGTGAGCGTCTGGAGCTGTGCCGGGGTGCAGTTCGCGCTCATGCCTCCGAGCCGGACCGAGCAGCACAGGAGGGCGCTCGTCTTCCGCTCGTGGATGTACTGGAGCTGTGCCAGGGAGACCTTCTTGCCCTCGCCTTCCAGGTCGGCCACCTGGCCGGCGATGAGCTGCAGGGAGCCGGACGCTTTAGCGATCTCGAGGGCCAGATCCCTGTGGGAGTACCGCGGCCAGGACCGGGCCTGGGCGGCGATCTCGAAGGCCTGGGTGAGAAGGGCGTCGCCGGCCAGCACGGCGATGCCTTCGCCGAAGACCTTGTGGTTGGTCGGCTTCCCGCGACGGAAGTCGTCGTTGTCCATCGCTGGGAGATCGTCGTGGATCAGCGAATAGGTATGGATGCACTCGACCGCGCAGGCGAGCGGCATCGCCTCCTTGGAGTCCCCGCCGCAGGCCTCGGCCGCGGCGAGCGCGAGCGCGGGCCGCATCCGTTTTCCGCCGGCGAACAGCGAGTAGCGCATCGCCTTGTGGATGGTGCCGGGACGGACGGTGGCCTTGGGCAGGAATCGATCCAGGGCATGGTCGACTTCCTTGGAACGGGTCTGGACCCAGGATCCGAGATCGAATGGAGAGGACTTCGGCGAGGACATGCGGTCCGAGAGGCTAGAGAAGTCCCTCGAGGGAGGACAAAGCTGTTTTTGTGGCGGTGGTCATCGGCCGGCAGTGAGCGTTGGCGACGACAGCGGAACGGGTAGGAACACCGCGGTCAGGGAGCCGTCTGCCGGGTTGAAGACGCGGATCAACCCATCGAACCCGCCCGTCAGCAGCCGCTGTCCATCCGGCGTGAATCCCAGGGCGAACACCGCCCCGCCATGTCCGCCCAGGGTGCCGACCCGGGCCCCATCGGCGGTCTGGTACAGCCGGACCTCGCCTCCGACACCACCGACCGCGATCCGGGATCCGTCGGGACTGAAGGCCACGCTGTGCACGGCTCCGGGCTGGCGTTCGAACTCGCGGACGAGGTTGACGTCGTTGTTCCCGGCGGTGCGTTCCTGATTCTCCTTCATGCGGTAGAGGCGTACCCCGCCATCGGCCCCGCCATACAGGGCCAGGTCCTCCTTGGGGTGGCGGGCCATGGAGGTGACCGGTTCGAGCAGCTTGTTGATGTCGTCAATGAACTGGCCGTCGGCCGGATTGATCAGCTTGAGGGCCCGATCGCGGCTGCCGCTCAGGAGTCGACGCCCATCGACATTCCATGCAGTCCGAAGCGTCCAGTCGCTGTGGTTCTCGAACTTCATGGTCTCCTTGCCATCGGCCAGGGCGAGGACCCGGACGGTCTTGTCGGCACCACCGAAGGCCAGCTGACGGCCCTCGGGCGACCACGAAACCCCATAGGTGGAGTCGGTTCCGGTACGCCAGGCATGGACCTGGTTGGTTCCGGCGACGTCCCAGACCTGGATCTCCCCGAACCGGGCGGGCGCACCGGCCGCGACGGCGAGCTGGCGGGAATCGGGGGAGAAGGCGAGGGATTCGATCCGGGTGGACTCGCCCACAAGACGTCCCCTGAGGGACAGGTCTTTGGCGTCGACGAGGAAGACCTCGTGGTAGCCGGAGATGGCGAGCCAGTGTCCGTCGGGCGACACGGCGAGCGCCGTGGTCACCGGTGGCACGGTATAGGCGGGCAGGGCGTTGAGGCGGGTCGACAGGGCTTCGGCCGGGGTGTCGTCCTTGGCGCCTTCCTGGATCCACCGGGAGATGAGGGTGACGTCTGCGTCCGACAGTGGATCCCCTTCCTCGGGCATCTCCGGTTTGGGACCGCTGATCTCCTGGACGAGGAGGGATTTCCCGGGATCTCCGACGATGAAGTTCGGACCATGCTTCCCTGCCTTGAGGAGTCCGGCATAGGTCGAGGTGTCGACCTGGCCCTTCATCTTGTTCGGGTTGTGGCATCCGTTGCAGGACCGCTTTAGGATGGGTGTCACCTCGCGGTGCCAGGACACGGGGGCGTTGGCGCCGAGGGCCGGGAAGCCCAGCAGCAGGGCGATCGCGGCGGCGGCCGGGACGTGTCGCAGGCCGGAGGTGCCTCCACTCGGGGGCACCGTGGATGGGGAGGCGGAAGGGAAGCTCATGGTCGGATGGGGGTTCCAGATGGGGTGATGGCGGGCTACTTCCCGGGTTGGGGGGCGGCTGCAGGAGCGGCCGAGGATTCCGGAGCGGTGAGGTTCAGCGTGATGGACTGTGTCTTCTGCCGCCAGATTCGGTCGTCATGGGTGGCAGTGCCCACGATGTGGAGGGTGTGGTCCTTTCCGGTTTTGGCGGCATCGGAGACCTTGAGCCGGACCGAGGCCTCCTTCTTGCCGGCGGGGATGGGGGACACGGTGGCCTCGACCCCCTTCGGCAGCCCTTCCAATGCCAGGGCGATCTCACCCTCGACTCCGCGTCGGTCCACCTTGACCACGAACTCGGTCTGGTTGGCCGAGGAGATGATGTTGGTGGGGAGTGCGACAGCCGAGAGGCGGACCGGATCGGTCCGGAAGAAGGGCGATCCGGGCAGCATGGCCGTCAGGAACATGGCGATCCCGCGGGTCTGCAGGGGCACGGGCTGGGCGGCGTGGCCGATCGAGGTGCGTCCGTCGACCGTGGCCTCGCCGCGGACCAGGACCGGTCGGATGCCCACCTCGGATCCGTTCGACACCTGGAGGTTGAGTTTGGCGCGGGACTGTCCTGTTGGCACGGCAACGGCGGGAATGGAGACACCGGGAAGGTCCTCGGCCGAGATCCGGACCTCGCCCGTGAATCCGGGTCGACGCACCACGCTGACGTCGAGGGAGGTGGAGCCGTTCTGCTCCGCGAGGAGGGACGGTTGGGCCACATCGACTTCGAACGGTGCGGGAGGCAGCACGGTGAGCCAGGGGGATTCGGGGAACTGGACCATGCGGCTGACGGGCTTGCCGCCGAGTTCACTGATCGCCTCCAGCTGGAAGGGGAGGAAACCGAGTGTGGTGACCTCGGTGGCGGAAAGGACGATCCAACCGGCGCGGTTCTGGGGGCCGAGAACCAGGGGTGACGCGGACACGCCGGGCGGGAGGTTGACGGCGTTGATCGGCACCATGCCGTCGAATCCGTGGCGTGGGTCGAGCTCGCATCGGAGAGCGGTCCGCCCGCCCTGGG
Organism: Verrucomicrobiota bacterium; assembly: GCA_016871805.1. Taxonomy (GTDB): domain Bacteria; phylum Verrucomicrobiota; class Verrucomicrobiia; order Limisphaerales; family UBA9464; genus UBA9464. Next base: position 4,630 of record VHCG01000015.1, on the reverse strand, counting down.
TGATGCGGATTCGCCCTGCCGAGGCGCGGACGATGAAGTCCGGGATCTGTTCCGGGGGGCGAAGCACCAGCCGGTATCCGAACCGGGCACCGCCACGATCGGTGAGATCGCGGAGGGAGAGCAGGTACTCCATGTCCTTCTTGGCATCGAATTCGATCCGGGCGTCCTGCTCGGCGGCATCGTCGTTCCGGGCGATCACGGCCCCCTGGGCGTCCATGAGGGTCAGGAGGGAGTCCAACGGCGACCCGAACCGGCGGGCCTGGACCTCGATCGAGAGTCGCTGGTCTGCCGGGGCGGTGAACCGGAAGGTGTCGGCGTCCTTCGCCTCGCCGATCCGCCCGTCGATGATCATTGGCGGTGTCAGGCGCATGGCCTGGCCCGGGGCGTTGTTGGGTTCGGTTTCGAGGAGCTCCGGCAGGTCATCGGTCTCGAACCCCTGCGGGTTCGACACACCCTTATCGGTCCTGGCCCGCAGATCCTGGCGTCCGAGTTGGGCGTCGGGCGCGATGCGGAGCTTCAGGGTGTCGGCTCCCCCCAGGTTGGATCCCTGGAGTGACACGGTGACCTCGGAGCCCCGACGCCCGCCGAACGGAAAAAGGGACTCCAGATACGGCAGCTCTCCGATCAGGAGGCGATACCGATAGTTCCCGGCCCCCTGGAACCGCAGGTCCTGCAGTGCGATCTGATAGGTCCCGTCCTTGGGCACCTCGAAGTCGATGAAGGAGTCCAGTCCGTGGGCATCCTCGCTCCTGGCGAGGGTCTTCCCCTCGGCATCGGCGATGATCAGGGTCGGATCCAGCGGGGAACCAAACCGGTTGGCCTGGACATCGAGGATCAGTCTCTGGCCCGCCTTGGCGGCGAAGGAGAAGCGGTCGGTCTCGGCATTGGCGCCGATGGTGCCCGAGACGGCCACCGGGAGGGGGAGCGGAGAGGGAACGGCCGATTCCAGGACCTCCGGGACGTCGCTGAACTGGAGCGTGAGGGCGTTTGAGACGCCATCGGGTCCGGCGACGCGGAGTGCCCGGGGGGTTGGGCTGGCCTCCGGGTCCACAACAAGGCGGATGCGGCGGGAATTCACGGCGCCGGCAGGTTCGGATTGGACGCCGGTGGTCGAGCCTTCGAGGGCCACGGCCGGAGCCGGGAGTTCCTCGAGGGTCGCTGTGACTCCGATGCCGGTCAGCAGGACCTCCGAGAGGTTGCCGAGGGCATCACCCGAAAGGGTGATCCGGTTCGTGGTCCCTCGTTGGAACCAGCTGGCGGAGGCCGTGTCCAAGCGTGGCACCGGCTGCGCCCAGGAGGCCCATGCGGAGAGCAGGCACACGAGGAGCGACAGCGTTCGAAGGGTGGTCACTGGACGACGATGCGGAAATCGGACTGCGGGTGGCAAACCCCGAAATCCCCAGAGGTCGCTCTCCGAGGTTTTGGGGAGGCCTCAGGGGCGCGCCGTGGCCTTCGGGGCTGCGATGCTGGCGATGCCGTCGCAGGCAAAGCTTTCGACGCAGTTCTTGAGGTTCGGGGCGACCTCGGCCCAGTGCTCCTCGAGTGCGGTCGCGGTCACGAGATAGACCTGTCCCTGGGATTTCTGGGCCTTGGCATACCAGTGGAGGCGGCGGTTCTGGATCTCCCCCTGGTATTCGAAAAGGGCTCCGGAGTCCTTGGTACGACCCTGCTGGACCACCTTGAGGTTGGCGGACTCGAACTGCTTGAGGGACAGCTTGACGTAGTCCTCGAGGCTTCCGTCGTAGGGCTGGATCTGGACGTTGACGTTGGGGGTGAAGTCCCCGGCGGTGGGCATGAACATCATCAGCACCTGTTGGGTGCGTTGTCCTTTGGGTGCCTCGAGGGGTGCTATGGAGAAGCCGCTCGTGGCAAAGTGGAGCCGGTCGGTGGACTCCGACCAAAGCGGGGATGCCGTCAGGATGAGGGCGGGGAGGAGGCGGAGCGGAAGCGTGTTCATGAGTCCTGGTTCTCGGTGCGCCCATCGGATTCGGGGGCGTGCGGGCAGAGTGCCGTTTCCGGGCGGCTTGCGCACCTCGATTTCCGGATCGGGAAGCGACGGACAGGGCCTCGGGAACTGCCCCGGTTCACCGCGCTTCGCCGGGTCCCATCAGCTGCGTGAGCAGGGGCTCGAGCGCCTGGGCCCAGGCCTTGGCTGCGGCCTTGTTTGGATGCAGCAGATCAGGCATCAGCTCGGTGCGAAGGGTTCCATCCGGGCGCAGGAAGACCGGGTTGAGGTCCAGCCAGAACACGTTCCGGTTGTCGGCCAGTTGACGCGTGAGGAGCCCTGCCTCCTGGGCGGTCCGGACACAGGCGCCGCTTCGGTGGAAGACCTTGCCGCGATAGTCGAGGGCACCCTCCTGGCGGTCGTCGCCCCGGGGAAAGATCCGCAGGACCACGATCCTGGTTTTTGGATGACGTTTCCTGAGGAGGTCCACGATCGCCTTCGTTCCCTCGAAGATCTGCCGTGCCGAATGGACGGTCCTGAAGTGGCGGTCGTCCGTGTTGTTGGTGCCGATGAGGACGACGGCGACCTTTGGGGGCTTCCGGAACTCGAGTTCCCCATTCTCGAGGTTCCAGAGGATGTTCTCGGTCCGGAACCCATTGTGACCGAGGTCGATCGCCCTGCGGGGGGCGAAATGGCGGTCCCAGACTTCCTTGAGAGGGCCGTAGGGGTCCCCGGGCATCTCTCCGACGGTGTGGGTGATGGAGTCCCCGATCATCACGAGATCGAAGTCCCCGGAGCGGACCTCGGCCACCTCCTGGGTGTGGCGATCGCTTCGGGCCTCGGTCGGGAAGTCGGCGTCGCCGGGTTGGAGAACCCGGGGAGGTCCGGGCTGCGTGGCTCAGGAGGCCATCACAAGGAGCAGCGGAAGGAAGACGGGTAGGCGCATGGGACGGGCCTTACCCGACGGATCCCGGGTGTCGATCCCGCTCTGCGGAATCCGCCGGATGATCCGAGGCTGCGTCGCCCTACTTCGTCTTCTGCATCTCCTCGAGCATCAGCAGGGCCCGGACGTCGTGGTAGTTAGCCTTCCAGTTGTGGGCGAGGCCCGTGGCCTTCGGCTCACCGCTCTCGGTGACGGTGTCGAGCCAGATTCCCGATTTGGCATCCTTCTGGGGTCCGTTGACCCAGCTCCAGAGCCGTTCCAGTTCCTCGCGGTAGGACTTCTCATTGGGCCAGCGCCGGGTGGCGTGGCTGAGTGCGACCAGCATCTCAGCCTGAGCCCACCAAACCTTGTTCCGGTCGGTGGCGGGTTCGCTGCCGGCACCCTTGTTGTAGAGTCCCCCCCGAACACGGTCTGTTCCGTAGCGGATGGCATGGTCCAGATGGGCGCGAAAGTGGTTCCACCACTGGGGGCGGCCCAGAACCTCCTCGGCCCGCAGCATCAGCCAGGCGAACTCGACATTGTGTCCGTAGCTCAGGCCGGCGCTGGTAGGATCGGTGACCGGCTTCCAGTCGGGCTGGAAGTGGAAGGCCGAGCGGGCGGCGGTGGCCGGGTAGAAATAGGTCCGGTTGAACCGCAGGGATTCCTCGAGGGCGGCGCGGACCTCGGGGTCACGGGTTTCGGCCCAGAGCTCCGAAAATGCTTCCTGCAGGTGCAGGTGCGCATTGGCGCTCTTGTATCCGGAGACTTCCACAATGGCGTTGGGGTCCCGGATCGGCATCGGGCTCCAGTCGCGCTCGAAATGTTCCATCCACCCCCCGTGCCCGGCGTCGTGGGTCTTGCGTTGCAGGAGTCGGAACAGGTCCGACGCCTCCTGAAGCGCCACGGTGTCTCCGCTGGCCCGGGCATATTCCACGAGCGCATAGATCACGAAGGCCTCGCCATAGAGGCGTTTCCGGGGGTCACGGGGCTTTCCATCGAGGCTGACCGACCAGAAGTAGCCCCCGTGCTCCGGGTCCTTCATGTGGTTCCTGAGGAATTCCACTCCGTGCCGGGCGGCCTTGAGGTAGTCCCGTTCGGGAGTGGAATACCCCTTCAGATGCGCGCGGGCGAAGGTCCAGACCATGCGGGCCTGGCTCACGAGCTGTTTCTCATCGGGCACACACCGACCCCGGACAGCATCATCGCAGAGGCTGTAGCCCCCCTGTTTCCAGTCGATCGCCGTATCGTACCAGTAGGGGAGGATGCGCCGTCGAAGCTGGTCACGGGACTCTGCCGCGATCACCGCCATGGCTTCCTCGCTTCCTGTCGCCGCGAGGACGGGTGACGAGAGCAGGAGAACCTGAAGGAGGATGAGGAATGGATTCAGGCGCAGGCGCATCCCCCACGCTCGCTGGCACTTGTGCATGCGGTCAATGGCCGAGCTCGCCGATTGCAGGCACCCCTCGCGATCCGGGTCGGTCGCCCGAATCCCGTCCCGCATCACGGCTGCCTCCAGACGATCCGTGCGAGACTGTCCTCGGAGGAACCCTTCGTCGCGCCGCCATGGGTGACGAAGTAGATCGCACCATCCTTCCCGAGCTGCAGGGCCAGGGGCCCCGCGGGAAGGCCCTGGACGAAGGACTCGCTGGGCCCTGGTTTTCCGGTCTTGGGATCCACCGGGGCGGTGCGGATCGATTTGCGGCTGAAGTCTGCATAGACGAGGGCTCCCCGATATTTTTTTGGGAATCCTTCGCCCGAGGCGG
>VHCG01000014.1 GCA_016871805.1 Verrucomicrobiota bacterium | reverse complement strand
GCTGGAGGAACCGCCCGAGGCATCGGAGACCCGGACCTCGAGGGTGATTTCCGTCTCGCTGGAGCCCTCGAGCATCGCCGCATCGGCAAGGCGCAGCCACCCGGTCGATTTCTCCACAGAGACCAATTCCTCGAGGGAGGACGAGAGGAGCTCGAACTGGAACTGGGTCTCTCCCGTGGCGCTGGAGGCCTCGAGCTGGGCAAACCGGGCCTGGGGGAATGTGCCGTGGCGGAGTCGGACGTCGGTGGTCGCAAGTCGTGGTGCAAAGGCTCCGGTGTAGGGTGCAAGAAACCGTCCCGGGATGACCTGCAGGGTGGATGCCCCGGCGGCGGCGCATTGCCAGGCGACCGCGAGGTGGCTGATCCCATCCGCTGCCTTCAACCGGGCTTCCATGTAGTAGGCGCGCCCCGCCACCAGGGAGATCGTGGAGGACTTCTGGGAGACGTACTGGGTCCAGTCCTTCGGGTCCGACGCCTTCGGTGCGTAGGCGATGCGGCGCACCGTGGTTGGGTCCTGGCTGGTCCCGAGGCGCAGGTCGGTCGCGTCGTCGCCCGACACCGCGAACGTGTAGCTGCCGGTGACGGGTGCCAGGAAGTAGCCCTGGAGGACGGCCCCGAAGTCGGTGTCGAAGTTCGGCGTGATCTCCGACGTGGTGAGCTGGGAGACCTTGCTGGGAGAGTTCGGGTAGCTCGGGTCACCCGTCAGCGCCGTCACGGTGTTCCCGGTGATCCCGGAGTACACCGCATAGGTCACCGCACCCGGGGCCAGTCCGGTCGGCGTCTCGAGGACCTCGACCCGGATCTCGGATGTCGTGGTCGCGGTGGCATCGGACCGATCGGCAACCTCAAGGCCCAGGATGAAGGTCTTGGGTCCCGAGTCCAGATCCTTGGCCAGCCGGAGTTCCCCGGTCCCGGAGATGGCGAAATACCCTGCCTCGTTCCCGCTCCCGATGTTGAAGGTGAGGACGGAGAACATGTCGGGATCCGTCGCGCTCACCTGACCGAGCACTGTGCCGCTGCGGGTGCGGTCGAACACCCGGATCGGGGGGGTGGTGACGACGGACGGCTCATTGACATTGGTGAACTGGACGACGACGCGAAGGTCCGACTGGTTGAGCGACGGATCGTCCGGGTACTCGATGTTCACGAAGAGTTCCATCCACTCCCGGACCTCGAAATCCATGGCGGAGGCGTCGGCGACCGTGAGCTCACCGGTGGGGGACACCGCGAAGGGGCCGACCCCGTTGCCGCGGGTGGCGATGAACTGGCGGTTGGCGGGACCGGTGGCGAGGCTTTCGAGGGATCCGACGACGGTGTTGTGGGTGGGGTTCTCTGGGATGCGGAACCTCAGGGGCTCCACGCCGCCACCGGCGATCCCGGTGAGGCTGTAGTAGCCGAGGCTGCCGTAGGCGGTGAATCCGATCGTGGCGTTGGGTCCGCGTCCGGCACCCCGGATCCGGATGGCATAGTCCCCGGGAGGCAGGTTCGTGGCGAAGGTGGCCTTGAGGGTCGAGGTGGGACTGCTCCGCAGCAGGACCTGCTCGGAGGGGTCAATGAGATCCATCTGGATGGCCAGGTTGGCTCCGGTCACGGCCGGTGCGGCCTGGAGGTCGATCCGCCCCCCCGAGGTGGTGAACCGGAAGACGTCGGCATCCGTGTTGCGTTCGATGAGGCCCCTGTTCGTCACCGTACCACCGGGGAAGATCTCCAGTTGTGCGGCGGAGGCCCACGTGCTGCCGAAGTCGTCGACCCGGTAGGCCACCGAATTGTTCTGCGTGGTGATGATGGCGAGGTCGTCCTCCTTGTTGACCGCATTGGCGTACTCGCCCTTGGACCACTGGATGACCGACTTGCTGACCCCGGCGCCCATGATGGGGGCCCAGCTGGTCTCACCGGATCCGTGGCCCATGTAGTACTCCTCATAGGCCCCGTTGGGCGGCTGGCGGTTGTCGTGCCGGAGACCGAGGGCGTGGCCGACCTCGTGGGTGATGGTCTCTGCCAACTCCTTGGAGGACCCCAGGTTGAACGCCCAGCTCGGGGTGTCGCCGGTCCAATTCCAGGCGCTGATGAAGGAGACGCCGCCCGCTCCGGGCTGGGCGTCATCCGTGGGGGTCACGATCACCCGGATCCGGCTGTTCTGGGCGGCCTTCTGGAACACCTGGAGGTCCGTGGTGACATTGATGGTGAAGGGGAGGAAGTCGGCGGCCACGATCCGCCAGGTGTCGCGGATCTGGGTCGTGGTGAAGCTGGATTTCTTGGCGACGATCAGCTGGCCGTTCCACTCGGTGGTCGTCTCCCCGTCGAAGTCCATGTAGAGCACGCCCTTGGCCCCGGGCAGGCTCTGGTACATGGGAACGCCGTTCTGGTACTCGGGAACGGGCATCGACGGATGCTGGTTCATGTCGATCGGCGCTGCTTCTTCGATGAGGGCGTCCTCGGACCTCTGGGCGGCGGCGGTCTCTGCGGACTTCCGGTAGGAGACGCAGACCACTTCGTCGAGACTCCGGGCGACGAGCTCAACCGAGCCGTCCTGGGCGGGTTCCAGGCGGAACGCCTGGTGGCTGCCCGGCAGCTGGATCACTCCGACATGCGATCCGGCGGCGGTGGTGAGGCCCTGTTTCCGAAAGAAGAAGGTTCCCGCCTCGGGCAGGCGGAGCCGTCCGCCCACGAACACGACCTCTCCCTCCTCCTCGCGGATGTGGAGCACGTCCCCTTCGGCAATCCGGCCCCCGGTGAGCTCGAAGCGGGCGGTCGACGGGGTGGGTTTGCCGGAAAACTGGTCCAGCCAGCTGGGATCCCAGGGGCGCCGTTCGGAGGGGCGGACCCAGGGCGGCATCGGAGGCCTTGGGGTGGCTGCGGACGACTCGGCGAGGGGGGGATTTTGGGCGATTGGAGACCCGGTTGCGAGGGTTGGGCCGGCCATGGAACCCGTGTCGGCCGACACCGGGGTCGAGACCGGGCCTGAGGCGGGGTCCGACGGGGTGTTGGCGGGGATCCGACCCGGGGTTTGATTGCCGATCCGGGTCCCGATGCCGATGGCAAGGAGAACCAGAAGAGCGGAGACGAGCGTGGCGGGCTTTGACATGAGGAATTCGGACGGATGAGGAGTCGATGCAGCGAGGGTTTGGTCCGGATCAAACCCGAACCTGCGGGTCGACCCCACGACCGTCAACCGCTCAGACAGGCTGGAGGTGTGGGCTGTTCATTCCCGGTCTCCCGCTGCTGGCCGCACCTTTTCGGGTGATGGGGCAGGCAAACGGTTGTCTATTCGGGCCATGCATTGGATATGGAGGGGACTCCTCGCGCTCTGGGTCGTGGGCTCCTCGGCCGTTCCGTCCTGGGCCGGAACCCGGGAGTTCACGGTCATGGTCTACAACGTGGAGAACCTGTTCGACATCGACCGGGTCGCCCGCTTCGACGACTACGTGGAGAACCCGACCGACTCGGCGGGCTATGGCCCGGGGAAGCTCCTCCGCAAGCTGGAGGGCATCCGGAAGGTCCTTGGGGCGGTCGACGGCGGAACGGGGCCGGACATCCTGCTCCTCAACGAACTCGAGGTCGACGCGACCCCGGAGACGACGGTGTCGGACCTCCGGCGCTTCCTGGATGAGCATCGCGGTGAGCGGGTGTCGGAGATCCTGACGGGACGTCTGACCGAGGCCTGGCGGGGGCTGCCCTCGGAGGTGTGGCTGCTCAAGCATCTCGAGGACACCGGGCTGCGGGGCTATGCCCTGGCGGTCGACTCCGTGGAGGCCGCCACGGGCGTGCCGGGACCCATGACCCAGAAGAACGTGGTCCTGAGCCGGTTTCCGATCTCCTTCGTGCAGACCCATCCGACGCAGGGGGCCCGCGGGATTCTCGAGGTGGTGGTCCGGGTGGATGGGCGGGACCTGTACCTCCTGGTGAACCACTGGAAGAGCGGGGCCTCGGAGGAACGGTCCGAGACGATCCGACGCGGCAATGCCGAAGTGGCCCGTCGACGGATGGACCAGATCCTTGCCGCGAATCCGAAGGCGGAGGTCCTTCTCGGAGGCGACTTCAATTCCCACTACAACCAGAAGCAGCGATATCCGCGGATCAGGACTTCGGCTCTGCAGGACGTCCTCGGCTCCCAGGGCGACAAGGTGGCGATGCGACGTCCTGGAGGGCCAGCACTCTACAATCTCTGGTATGAGCTCCCCGTCCGGGAGCGCGGCTCCGATGTCTACTCCGGGGAATGGGGCACGCTGATGCACCTCCTCGTGTCCCGGGGGCTTCTGGATGGGAGTGGAATCGAATATCTGGATGGCAGCTTCCGACCGGTCCGGGTCGACGGTGTGAACACCCAGCCGCCATTGGGTCTGCCCCGACGGTGGACGGGGTATGGTCCGGGGGCGGGCACCAGCGACCATTTCCCGCTTCTGGCTCGGTTCCGCTCCGGGGTGAACGAGGGGGCCCGTCCGCTGAGCCAGGATCCCGGGTTGTGGGTCACGCCCCCGACCCCCGTGTCGGTCGGGTATGATCGGATCGATCGGGCGCGGCTCAGGAGCGCTGCGGTGCTTGGGGCGGCCAATCCGGATGAGATGGCGCAGGCGATGGGCGAGATCTTCCGGGTGGAAGGGGTGACCTCGAGGGGGCGTTCCGCCGAGGTTGTGGTCGCGGGCAGGGCCTACGCCCTCCATTCCTTCGATCCCTCGATCCAGCGAACGCTGCGCCGCATACCGAGGGGCTCGTCGATCCGGCTGGTCGGGGAGCTCGGCGCCTACCGCGGCCGGCTCCAGTTCGTGGTCCACGACCGGTCGTGGCTCGAATGAGCCGGATGGGAGGAACAACCGTCCTCCCTTGGACTCGAGTCCAACCCGAGGTTTCGGCCCACGGAGCACGGAGCGCCAACCCACGCTTGATCTTTGGTCCTGTTCTGGCTGGAGTTTCATCCTGCCCAAAGAGGAAGGCCCTTGCCTGACTGGCATCGTATCTCAACCCCAGATGCTCCCTTCTATGAGTCCCCTCCCATTCCTTCGCTGTCTCACCGCAATCGCGGCGCTGGCGGTCCTGAGCCAGACCCCGGTGCAGGCCCGCATCCTCGATGACTTCAAGGCCGCTGAACGTTCCGGCTGGAAGGACGCCAATCCAGCAGGCCAGCCACTGCCCGGCGGAAAACAGTCCGGCGGCGTCTTCACCTTCGACCTGCCGACGATCGGCCAGTCGTTCTTCGTGAGCAGCACCAAGACCTCGGAGACCTTCGAACTCGTCGAGGGTCGCACCGTCGAATACCGGGTCGACCTGGTCTCGGGCCGGGGAGGCGACTCCTTCGCGGTGTTGGCGTTCATCCCCCAGGCGACCGGTGCCAATTCACTGGCCGGCTACGGGATCGCAAAATCCGAGACCGATCTCCTGATCACCAAGGGCATCAACAAGTACTTCTTCAACGAAAACGTCCAGCCCGCGGTGAAGAACCAGAACGTCACCCTCGTGCTCAACCTCGAGGCCCGATCGGGCAACGTGATCATCCGGGGTCAGGTCTTGGACCGTGACGCGGGCAATGCGGTGATCTGGGAGAAGACGTTCATCGACACCCCGGCGGCCGATGTGATGGCCAACGGAGCCGACAGCCCTCCTGCTCCCTTCCTCAATCTGGTGGGCAACTTCGTCCTCTACCTGTACGCGGACGGTGGCAAAAGCCCGGAGGGCTATCAGGTGGTCTTCGACAACGCCCAGGTGTTCGTCGCCGACGGGGCGGTGCTGGACGACTTCAAGGCGACCGAGCGGTCCGGATGGAAGGACGCCAATCCGGCGGGCCAGCCACTGCCCGGAGGGAAGCAGTCGGGAGGCGTGTTCACCTTCGACCTACCTGCGATCGGTCAGGCATTCTTCGTCAGCAGCACCAAGACCACCAAGACCTATGAGCTGACCGAAGGGACGCTCCATGAGTTCGCGGTCGACCTGGTGTCCGGACAGGGTCCCGACTCCTTCGCTGTCCTGGCCTTTATCCCCCAAAAGGCCGGTGCCAATTCCCTGGGCGGATACGGAATCGCGAAGTCGGAGTCGGACCTCCTGATCACCAAGGGCATCAACAAGTACTTCTTCAATGAAAACGTCAGCCCCGCCATCAAGAGCACGAATGTCCGCCTGGTGCTCACCCTGACCACGGTCGATGGGACTGTGCTGATCCGGGGACGGGTCCTGGACCTCGACGCCGGGGGTGCGGTGCTGTTCGACCGGACCTTCATCGACACACCCGAGGCGGACGTGCTGGCCAATGGGACTGACAGCCCCCCGGCTCCGTTCACGAACCTGGTCGGCAATGTCGTGCTCTATCTCTACGCGGATGGCGGTAAGGATCCGAATGGCTACCAGGTGGTCTACCGGAACCTCAACGCCGCGGCGCCGCCGACGGCGGTCGACGAAGCCCCGCGGATCGACTCGGTCTTGCCGGCCGAGGGATCGGTCTTCCTCGCTGCAGACACCAAGGTGGCGTTCTCCGTGGTCGACGACCGGCAGCTCCCGGATGCGGGCTTCAAGGTCACCCTCAACGGGGTCGACTACACCGCGGCCAACGGACTCCTCCTCGGACCGGCCGGGACCACCCGGAGCGGTACCCTCGGGGGCTTTGAGAAGAACAAGTCGTATCTCGGGCAGCTGGCCGTCACCGATTCCGGTGGGACGACCCGGACGGCCATGATCGCCTTCGACACCTTCTCGCCCGACACCCGGACGGTGGACGTCGAAGACTACGACTTCGATGTCGGCCAGTTTTTCGACAACCCGGTCCGCAGTGCCGAGGGCGGTGGCGTGGTCGGCAATTCATACACCGACCGGGTTGGCGTTGCGGGCACGGACTACCAGGACACCCGGTCGGGTCCCAGCGGCGGCGACACGCCGTACCGGACCCAGGACGCCGTCCAGATGCAGCGGTCCCTCGACAATCGTCGCCCGTCGCTCTTCAACAATGACCAGGGAATCTATGACTACGAGGTGGGGGACATCGCGGTCGACGACTGGATGAACTACACCCGTGAGTTCCCGGCAGGCTCCTACGAGGTCTATCTCCGGGAATCTGTGGTCAACATGGAGAAAGCAGACAGCGTCCTGGAGGAGGTTTCCTCGGCAGTTGGGACCGAATTGAGACTGCTGGGCAGCTTCCTCGGGGTGCAGTCGGGCTTCACCGCGCGGAACGTCCCGCTGACCGATGGCACCGGCAGGAACCGGATTGTGCTCCGGCTGTCTGGCAAGAAGACCCTTCGGCTGCGGCATCTCACCCCGGACAACGAAACCGGGGCGCGCTACATCAATTACCTCGTGTTCGTCCCGGTGGCCGACGCCGGGGTCCAGCGCGCGGCGGTGACCTCGGTGTCACCGACGGACGGAGCCGTGGTCGACACCACCGAGCCTCGGATCGATGTGTCGATCCAAAACCGGGACACCCAGATCAAGACCTCCTCGATCCAGCTCTCGGTAAACGGTGTCGCGGTCACGCCCAAGGTGAATGCCGTGGCGACCGGTCTGCTGGTCTCCTATGTCCTGAACCCGCTACCGGCCCGGGGTGTGGTTCAGCAGGCCCGTCTGGTCTTCGCGGACAACGAGGGCGTGCTGCAGACCAATACCTGGGCGTTCACGGTCACCTATCTCGAGCTTGATCCGGCCACCCGTCTGCCGGGCCCGGGATCGGAACGCGGCTTCAAGGTACGGTCCACCCAGGCCGGGGAGACGGGCGAGAACAGCCTCGACCGTGCAGAGGCCCAGCTGGCGCCCAATTCGTCGATTCCCGCGCTCTACAATATCAACGTTGTTTCCCAGACCATCAACTTCTCCCAGGAGGGCAGCAGTGGGGGTTCGGCGGGCTACTTCGAGGGCGATGAGCCCATCCCTGGACAAGACGACGCCCTCGGCGATGACAACTATGCGATGGAGGTTGTAGCGTTCCTCGACCTCCCCGCGGGTGTCACGCGGTTCGGTGTCCGATCAGACGACGGCTACAAGCTGGCCGCGGGTCTCAATCTGGGTGCCGGTTCGCCGCCCCTGGCCTTCCACAACGGGGGTCCTGCGGATGAGACCTTCGACGTCGTTGTGCAGGCAGCGGGTGTCTACGGCATCCGACTCGTCTGGTACGAGAGGAGCGGTGGCGCCCATGTGGAGTTGTTCACAGTCGACCGCTCCAGCGGGGAGCGGACTCTGGTCAACGCCGCTGGGGGCATCAAGGCCTACACCTCGGCCCGGGCTGCAGCCTCCGTCGAGACCGTCGGCTCCGCCACCCTCGATGGAACCTACATGGCGGTCGCGGGGGCAGTGGTCGACACCCAGGCGAGGACGGTCACCGTGCCTGCCGGCGGATCCGTCCAGTTCCTGCGGCTGTCGTCGACCTCCCCGATCACCGTCACCGGCGTGTCGCTGTCGGGCGGCAGCCTTGTGATCCGCTACCAGTAGACCGAAGTTGGATCCGGTCCTGGGCGCTCCATCAGGGCCGGGCCTTCGGCCCCGGCCTTTCTGCGTCCGCCCATGGAGGCCCGCACCCTGGCGCGCCGTTTTTGCCCCTTTACCGTCGGAGGCAGCGATCCTACCATGTCCGTGTGAGTGTCATATCCATGCCCTTGCCCATCGCGTTCCTCGGGACGACGGAGATTTTCATCATCCTTGGGATTGTGGTCCTCATGTTCGGCGCGCGGAAGATCCCGGAGCTGATGAAGGGCGTCGGCACAGGCATCAAGGAGTTCAAGAAGGCCTCCAAGGAGGTCACGAACGATCTGTCGGACCCTCCGGGCGGCTCCGGACCGAAATCGGCCTGATGGGATCCCTGGCATGGAACTGGATCCGATGAATTCCCTCCCCCTCGGCATGATTGGCTCCACGGAGATCATTGTGATCGCCGTGGTCGTCCTGATCCTGTTCGGCGCAAAGAAGGTGCCGGAGCTGATGAAGGGCGTCGGCACCGGCATCAAAGAGTTCAAGAAGGCCTCGCGCGATGTCCAGGAGGAGCTGCATCGGGCCATGGATGAGGTGGAGCGCACGCCGCCCGCCCCGACGCCGAAGTCTCCGCAGGAATCCCTCTCACAGTCGTCCCAGCGGACGGACCTCTCGCCCAAAGCCTGACCGGGGGCCGATCCCGGAGACTTGGCATGGCCGACGATTTCGAGGTGCTGCCCCCGGAGCACGAAGACGAAGAGGGGGGTGGTCCGGTCAAGAGCTTCCTCGAGCACCTCGAGGATCTCCGTTGGACCTTCGTGAAGTGCGCCATCGCGGTGGCCCTGGGCATCCTCGTCAGCCTCAGTGGCAGCCCCTACATCGTGAAGTTCCTGGAGTGGCCACTGGTGTTGGCCCAACGGGTCCGGGTGACGGATCAGCCCCGGGTTGTCATCACGATGGGCACGAATGTCTTGTCACGGATGTTGGCCAAGGATTTTCCGGTCCTGGGAACCTCGACCAACCAGGATCTCTACTTGAAGGTCGCGCCCATCCCGGTCGGCACCAACATGGTGCTGGGCATGGTTCCCGACCCCAATCCACCCGAGGTGGCGAAGTATGGGATCCAGGTGGGGCTCAAGACCCTCGGGCCGACCGAGCCGTTCGTGGTGGCGGTCAAGATTGCCCTCTACGGGGGCGCAGCCATCGCGGCCCCGTTTGTCCTGTTCTTCCTGGGGCAGTTCATCCTCCCGGCCCTCCATGTCCATGAGAAGCGCCTTGTGTACCGGATCGCTGGCTTCGGAACCCTCCTGTTCTTTATGGGGGTGGCCTTCTGCTACTTCATCGTAACCGTGGTAGCCCTGAGTTCGACCGTGACCTTCTCGAACTGGCTGGGATTCGGGGCCGACGAGTGGAGGGCCTCGGAATACATCAGTTTTGTCTGCTGGTTCATGATCGGTATGGGGGTGGCCTTCGAGTTGCCCCTGGTCCTCCTGACCCTCGTGAAGATTGGTATTCTGGACGCCGAGCGTTTGGCCGGCCTCCGGATGTACTGGGTGGTCGTTGGACTCGTGGTGTCAGCCTTTATCACACCCGACGGCAACCCAATGACGATGCTGCTGATGTTCATCCCGCTGCACATCCTCTATGAGATCAGCGTTCTCATCGCCAAGTGGTGGGACCGGGCGGATCGGAAGGCGGCTTCCGAAACGGCGGAATAGTGGTCTGGTTGCCACGGCAAGCACCGTTTTGGAATGGCTTCTGTCTTTGACCTCGGTCCGGCCCCCTCGTAACCTCTCGGGTCCGTCCCAGACGGTCTGTCATGCTCGGCTATCTGTTCCGCAAGATCCTCGGTTCCCGCAATGAGCGGGAGGTCCGCAAGCTCCGGCCTATCGTGGGCCGCATCAACGAATTGGAGCAGCAGCTCCAATCCCAGCCCGAGGAAGCGCTGCGGCAGAAAACCTCCGACTGGAAGGCGAAGCTCTCCGGGATCACCGACAACGAGGAGCTTAAGCGGGAGTTGGAAGCCATCCTTCCCGAGGCCTTCGCCGTGGTGAAGAACGCCTGCCGTCGGCTCTGTGGCCAGGACATCGAGGTCCGTGGCCACCCGATCCGCTGGGAGATGGTGCCCTTTGACGTCCAGCTCATCGGTGGCATGGCCCTGCACCGAGGCTACATCTCCGAGATGGCCACCGGTGAGGGAAAAACCCTGGTCGCCACCTTGCCGGTCTACCTCAACGCCCTCACGGGACGCGGCGTCCACGTGGTCACAGTCAACGACTACCTTGCCGCGCGCGATTCCGAGTGGATGGGTGCGGTCTACCGGTTCCTGGGCCTCACCGTCGGCTGCATCATGAACAGCCAGCCACCTGCGGTCCGCCGGGAGATGTACGGATGCGACATCACCTACGGCACGAATTCCGAGTTCGGATTCGACTACCTCCGTGACAACGGCATGGCCAGCACCCGCGAGGAGCAGGTCCAGCGGGGGCACTACTTCGCGATCATCGACGAGGTGGACTCCATCCTGATCGACGAGGCTCGGACGCCCCTGATCATCAGTGGTCCGGCGGTCGTCTCCGTCGAGCACCGCTACGTCGAGTGGAAGCCGGCTATCGAGCGTCTCGTGCAGGCCCAGCGCGACCTCTGCGTCCGGTATCTCCGGGAAGCTAGCGAGCTGCTCAAGAAGCTCCGGCCCGAAGACGGGTCCAACGTCAAGGACGCCGCCTCGATTGAGCGCGAGATCGCCTCGCTCCTCCACAAGGTGAAGCTGGGCCAACCCCGGTTCGAGGGCCTCCTGCGGATCTTCGAGGAACCCGCCAACCAGAAGCTGGTCCAGTCCTACGAGGCGGAACTCCACTCCGACCAGTCGAAGAAACAGCTCTACGCCGAAAAGGAGCAGCTGTTCTTCGCGATCGAGGAGAAATCCCATGAGGCTGATCTCACCGAGAAGGGCCGGGAGTTCATGTCTCCCGACAATCCGGACGGGTTCATGCTCCCCGACCTCCCGACCCTCTACAGCCAGATCGACACAGATCCGGACCTTGCCCTCCAGGCCCGGCTCGAGAAGAAGGGCAAGTTCCAGCAGGAGTTCGAAGAGCGTGCTCAGGTCATCCACGCCATCGCCCAGCTCCTGAAGGCCTACTGCTTATATGACCGCGACGTCCAGTACGTGGTCCAGGACAACAAGGTCATCATCGTCGACGAGCACACCGGCCGTCTGATGTCGGGTCGCCGGTGGTCGGACGGACTCCACCAGGCCGTCGAAGCCAAGGAGGGCGTCTCGATCGAGAGGGAGACCCAGACGCTCGCGACGATCACGATCCAGAACTACTTCCGCCTCTACCTGAAGCTGGCCGGCATGACCGGCACCGCCGAGACCGAGGCCCAGGAGTTCCACGACATCTACAAGCTTGGGGTTATGACCGTCCCGACGCACCGCCAGAACATCCGGAAGGATCGCAACGACTCGGTCTACAAGACCCGCCGCGAGAAATTCGAGGCCGTGTCCCGGGAGATCAAGGAGCTGCATGGGCAGGGCCGTCCGATCCTGGTCGGCACCATCTCCGTCGAGACCTCCGAGATGCTCAGCCGGCTACTGAAGCGCGAGGGCATTGTCCACTCGGTCCTCAACGCCAAGTACCATGAGCAGGAGGCCGAGATCGTGTCGCGCGCAGGTCAGAAGGGCGCCGTGACGATCGCCACCAATATGGCCGGACGTGGCACCGACATCAAACTTGGGCCCGGTGTGTCCGAGCTCGGGGGCCTGCACGTCCTTGGCACCGAGCGGCATGAGTCGCGCCGGATCGACCGCCAGCTCCGGGGTCGCTGTTCCCGACAGGGGGATCCAGGGTCCTCCCATTTCTTCATCTCCCTCGAGGACGATCTCATGCGGTTGTTCGGCTCCGACCGCATCACGCGCATCATGGAGCGCATGGGTCTCGAGGAGGGGCAGGAACTGGAGCATCCGCTCCTGAATCGCTCCATCGAGCAGGCCCAGAAGCGGGTCGAAGGACACCATTTCCAGCAGCGGAAACGGACCCTCGAGTACGACGACGTGATGAACAAACAGCGGGAGATCATCTATGGCTTCCGCAACGAGGTGATCCAGTCCATGGACGTCCGGGATCGGCTGATGGACATCATGGAGGAGATTCTGCTCCTAAAGGTGGAGGAGTTCACGGGCGGCGACACGGATCCGGCGGAGTGGAACATCCGTGGGTTGTCCGACTGGGTGAACATGAACTTCCCCCTGGGCCTGAGGGAGGAGGAGTTCCTCAAGGCGGCGAAGTCCGGGAAGGAGCTGCCGGTGAATGGCTCGCTGTTCGACGGACTCTCCGAGGCCCAGTTCGGCCTGCTGCAGTATATCGGCCACACGGTCCGCGAGGCCTACGAGCTCAAGGTGAGCCTCGAGAAGCCCGAGATGTTGGCGAGCATCGAGCGGTACACGATCCTGACGGCGATCGACCGTCTCTGGCAGGAGCATCTGTATTCGATGGACTCCCTCCGGAGCTCTATCGGCCTCCGTGCCTATGCCCAGCGGGACCCGCTGATCGAGTACAAGGCCGAGGCCTTCAAGCTCTTCGACGAGCTGATGGTCAGCATCAAGACGGAGGTCTGCCACAACATCTTCCGCAGTGCCACAAGCCTGTTCGCCTTCGAGCAGTTCCTGCACAACCTCCCCCAGATCACCTCCCATCCAACGGCTCCCGCCTTCGGCAACGTCCCGGAGAACGCGGGCGCTGTGGTGTCCGAGGCCAACGAGGCCCTCGCGAAGGCGAAGCCGATGAAGTCGCTACCGCGGGTGGGACGCAACGATCCCTGCCCGTGCGGCAGTGGGAAGAAGTACAAGGGTTGCTGCGGCCGCTAGGGTTTCGGGCCCGGCGATTCAGGCCCAGCGATAAGGCCCAGACATCGTGGACACCCCCTCGACACCGCCCTCCGGAGGTCAACCGTTTGCCAGCCGGGAAGGGGGTGCGGTGGCCCCAGCGCCGATGGGTGGCCATGACTCCCGGATCGAGCGCCAGCTGCGCCGCCTTGCCGAGGCAGTGATCGAACGGCCTTCCCGATTCATCTGGCCGCAGGTCCTTCTCTTCCTCGTCTGCGTCGGATACACAATCTCCAGTCTGGACTTCATGATGGATCGGAACGCCCTCCTGGACACCGATCTCACCTACAACCAGCACTACGTCCGGCTCCGACAGACATTCCCGTCCGAACCCGATCTGGTCGCGGTGGTCGAGTCGGAGAATCCCGAGAAGAACCGGCAGTTCGTCGAGCGCCTCGCGTCACGTCTGGATCTGGAGTCCACGTCAGCCTCGCCGACAAATCTCTTCACGGACGTCTTCTGTAAGGGGGATCTGCCCCTGCTCGGCAAGAAGGCCCTGCTGTTTGTACCGGGGACGAACCTCGTCGAACTGGAGAAGGTCCTGAAGGACTACCGTCCGTTCCTGAAGCAGTTTGCCGGGGCCTCCAACCTGAGTTCCCTATTTGGCCGGATCAACACCCTAATCCGGACCGCGCCCCAGCAGGCCGACCAGAACACCGAGTCTCTGATCAACGCACTGCCCGCCCTGGAGCGGATCATCCGTCGGGGACAGGAGAGCCTGACCCGGCCCGGCAGTCCACCGTCCCCGGGGGTTGAGGCGCTCTTTGCCGGGGGTGAGGCCGAGGCGGAGGGGAAGAAGTATGTGACCTTTGGGAGGGGACGGATCTATCTCGCAACGGCCCGGCCGCGGGCCCCGCTTCCCGAGGAATTGATCCGTCCACCGGCCGGCTTCTGGGGTTCGCTGTTGGGACAGGGGAACAATTCACTAGCCGCCATCGACAAACGGCGGCGCGTGCTCCAAGAGGGTATCACCGAGCAGGCCATCCTCCGGTTCCGCCAGCTCGTAGGCCAGGTCTCCACCGAGGTGGGCGGGGTCAACGCCGGGGTCACTGGCATGGGCGTCCTCGACTACGACGAGATGATCCAGAGCGAGAAGGACTCCACGATGGCGACCGTCGTGTCACTGACCCTCGTGGCGATCATCTTCGTGGTGGGATATAGGAACGCCAAACGGCCGCTTCTGGCCACGGGATGCCTGGTGTTCGGTCTCGCCTACACCATGGCCTTCACGACGTTGACCGTCGGCTATCTCAACATCCTGACCGTCACCTTCGTCCCGATGCTCATCGGGCTGGCCATCGACTTCGGTGTCCACCTCATCACGCGCTTCGAGGAGGAGCTGGGGATGGGTCGGACTCAGGACGAGGCCATAACGCTGGCCATGGTGAACACGGGCAAAGGGATCTTCACCGGCTGTCTCACGACCGCCGGTGCCTTCGCGGCGATGACCCTGACGGATTTCCGGGGCATCCGTGAGATGGGGATCATCTGTGGTGGTGGGTTGGTGATCTGCCTCGTTCCGATGATCACCCTGCTGCCCGCCCTGCTGCTGACCCGGCCCCGCGTCCGGGGTGGAGTCGGGGCCGCTGTGTCGGCAGTCCCTCCCGCTGCGGTGTCCTCCTCCGTCGATGTGCCGGATCTCCGGGCCCGGATCGAGCGGGTCTGGCTGGAGCGACCCTGGTCCGTGATCGGTCTCGCCTCCGCGGTCACCCTCTTCAGTGGCGTGGGGCTGCAGCGGGCTTGGTTCGACTACAACCTTCTCAACATGCAGACACCGTCGCTCGCGTCGGTGCAGTTCGAACATAAGCTGGTGGAGTCGGCCGACAAGTCCGTGGTCTTCGGTGCTGTGATCGCCACGAACATCCAGCAGGCCAAGGTCATCGAGTCCAAGCTTCTAAAGCTGCCGTCGGTGGGATCCGTGGAATCGATGGCCTCCTTCCTGTCGGACGAATCCCCGGAGAAGGTCCGTCTGATCGAGAGTGTCCGTCAGACCACCGAGCCCATCCGGTTCGCCCCGGCCGATCCCGGTCCGGTGGATCTCCATGACCTCAGCCAGACGCTCTGGAGCCTCCAGGGCTACCTGGGGCTCGCGGCCGACGAGGTCCGCCTCCGGGGTGAGACCAACATCCTGAGCCAGATCCTTTCCCTTAGGGAGGCCCTCGGGAGTTTCCGGGCGGACCTGTTCCGGGGATCCCCGATGGATCGGGAGCAGCGGGCGGCCAAGCTGGGAGGATTTCAGCGGGCCCTGCTTACGGATCTCCGCGACACCGTTGAGACCCTGCGCATCCAGCGGGGCGAGGGTGGTCTCCAGGTGGACGACCTTCCGAGGCCTTTGCGGAACCGGTTCGTGGGCGCCGGTGGTGAACTGCTGCTGCAGGTGTATCCCCGGACCAATGTCTGGGATCGCGAACCCCAGCGGATCTTCGTCGAGGAGATGCAGACGGTGGATTCGGGGGCGACTGGGGATCCGGTCCAGATGTACTACTACACGGAGCTCCTGAAACAGTCCTATGTCGAGGCCGCATGGTGGGCGCTTGGCGCCTGTATGCTCCTCGTCGGCTACCACTTCCGCTCCGTGTCCGGCGTGCTGTTGTCGCTGCTTCCCGTGGGTCTCGGGACCCTCTGGGTTGCCGGGTTGATGGGCTGGTGTGGCCTGCCATTCAATCCCGCCAACATCATGATGCTGCCCCTTGTGATCGGCATCGGCATCACGAATGGCATCCACATCCTCAACCGGTTCGCTGAGGAGAGGAACCCATCCATTCTGGCAAAGAGCACGGGCAAGGCCGTGTTCGTATCCGCCCTGACCACTATCGTCGGGTTCGGGAGCCTTGTGCTCGCCGGGCACCAGGGAATCCGGAGCCTGGGTGTGGTCATGGCCCTGGGCACGACCACCTGCATGGTCGCGGGTCTGACCGTGCTGCCGGCGATCCTGACCCTGCGTCTGAAGGCCGGATCGGGACAAAAGCGTTTGATGGCCTGACAGACCGCAGGTCCGTTGCCGAGTAAGAATCTGCCAACCTGGGGCCGACCCAAGGCTCAGTAGGACGCGATCTTCGCCTTGAGCTTGCGTCCCTTGACGGCTGCCTGGTTGAGCGACTCGAGGATCTGGCTCTCGAAGGTGGCCGAGATGTCGACGAGGCTATGGCGCTCGAACAGCTGGACGCGTCCGATGGTTGCGGCAGGCAGTCCAGTCTCGCCGAGGATGCATCCCACGATGTCACGGGGCTGGATGCGGTCCATCCTGCCGATGTTCAGCCAGAGGCGCTTCATGCCAGCACTGGCAGGACCGCCTTCGCCGCCCCGTCCGCCCCCACGGTTCCGTCCCCCGCCGCGAGGTCTGCGTCCAGTCCGTGGGTCACCGGATCCACCTCCGCCGGAGTCGTCATCGTTGAAGTTGGCTTCGGGGGGATACACCACGCCGTCCTCCGCCGCGTTGTCGGAATAGGCATAGCCACCCTCGCTCCCTTCCGAATAGGTCCCGGACTCGTCCATGGTCGGCACCCCGACGCCCGGGGACCAATCCGCCGGTTCGACCGCGGGGTCCGAGGAGGCGGCGGGTTCCTGGGCTGCGGAGTTGTCCGCTGCGGGCTCGACGGGTTCCGCCGTGCGGCTGGGCGCGGGCGGGGCCACAGGGGGGGGCTGAGTCGGCAGCGTCGGCGGAGGGGGCGGGGGAAAGGTGGGCAGTTCTGGCACGCCCAGCAGACGGACGGCCGCACCGGCGATGACCATGGGATCGAATCCTTCGGAGACGAGCTGGTCGACGACCGACCGGCAGGCAGCCGGGTTGCGATCCGCAAGGGCCTCGCGGATCCGGCCCACATTGGCCTGGTGTCTCAGCTCGGAGGGCTCACCCAGGAGGGGGATCCGACCGAAGCGGACGGGGGATCCGCGTCGGGAGACGGATCGGGCCCGGACCTGTTCCCGACCCGCGGCGAGCGCGAATATGGGGCCGCCCGTACGGCAGAGGGCCTGGGCCTCGGCGAACGCGTTGTCGTCGAGAGGCCAGCCCCAGTGGATCAATGCATCCCCGGGCTCGAGCTCCGCGCCGACGAGCGACCTGAGGGTGCCGACGACCACGGTGAGGGTCCCTTGGCGGAATCGCTTGGAGATCCGTTCCCGGGCGGCGGCAGTGGCATCGCTGGTGACCGCCTCGGCCGGATAGCCGGCGATCGCGAGGGCGTTGGCGACGGTCTCGGCCTCGACCGGGGTGCCGACGATGACCATGGCCCTCGTCAGCGGCTGCCGGTCGAGGATCAGGGAGACGGCCTCGGCTTTCTCGCCCGGCTCGACCCCGAACCAGGTGAGGTTGCCGGGAGGAGGAACCGGTTCCGAGACGAGCCGGTCCGCCTCTAGCATTCTGCGGGCGGTGAGCGTCTCGAGGTCCCGGGTGATCTGGGTGGCGAGCGCCACAACGGTCCTGCCGGTGGACGACGAGGCCACGATGGCCTCCACGTCCTCCTCGAGTCCGATGTCGAGCTGTTCGTCGGCACGGTCGATCAGAAGGATGCCATCTGGGGCAAGGGTGACCCGTCCAGACACCAGCTCCCCACGCAGGGCTCCCGGGGTGGCCACGAGGATCGTTGGGGACTTCTGGAGGGATTCTTCCCGGCGGGCAGGGTTCTGTCCGGCGACCAGGCAGGCCACGGTCGGACTCTTCTTGCCACTCCCGAGCAATGCTGACAGCGATGCCAGGTGAAGGGCGCGGGTCCGCGTGCCGGCGAGCACGACGGCACGGACGCCATCCGACGAGGAGGCTGCCGCGTGGCGGGCCGCCGCGATGGCCAGGCCGGTGGCGCGACCGGAACGGGCCGGTGCCGCGATCACGGCGCTTCGACGGGCGTTGAGGGCGAGGAGGACCGCCGTCTGCACCGGGGAGGGTTCCTCGATGCCAAGACGTTCGAGGCTCTTCTGCAGGTCGGCCGGGATCTCCAGCTCGGCGAATGTGGGCATGCTCATGTGATTTCTCCTAGGTGACGGAGTCTGGGCGCTGCCTGCACCCGGAACCCGGGGCAACGCAGGAGGGCACCTCGCTCGCGTCTGTTTCGGGGATTCGCCACCACCGGGTGTTTCCGCCCGGGGACCGGGTTCGACATCACGGAGTGAAACCATCTACAGCGATAGCGGGACCCAATGTCCCGGACGCTTCCCGGAGGGGTTGTAGATCAGGGCGGACCCTGCCGACGAGCACTTTGTTTTGGAGTCCGCCGGACGGGGCTCACTGGGTCTCCGTCCCGCGGGTTCCCAGGTGCCGATCGGCGAAGTCCATGTACCGCTCCCAATCGTAGGCCGTGATGTCGTGCTTCCCGGACCGGTTGTGATAGCCGATCCAGTCGCCGACGGGATGGTCTGGTTGGGGAGGGGTCGGTGTTCCCAGTCCCTTCTTCCCGAACAGGGCATAGACGGGTTCGGCTCCCAGAGCTCCGAGGAATTCGCCCTTCGGATCGGCCCAGAGGTCCTCGGTGGCGCTGGCGACGTAGACCGGCCGTGGGGCGATGAGTGCGATGAGCTCATGCTGATCCACGGGCAGGGAAGCGATGTTGTGGTTGTAGGCCTTGAACCGACCGCAGAACCAATGGGGAAAGCTGGTGTTGATCCGCAGCAAGGTCTCCCCGAAGTCGCGTCGGGCCAGCGCGGCTCCTCCCTCGCCTGACTCGTTGGAGATCACGAGCGCGAACCGCGAGTCCTGGGCTCCCGCCCAGAGGGCTGTCTTGCCGAGTCGGGAATGTCCGATCACAACCACGCGCTTCCCGTCCACCCGGGGGTGGGTTTCCAGTGCATCCAGGGCCCGGGTCAATCCCCAGGCCCAGGCACCGATCGCGCCCCAGGCATCCGCAGCCGGAGTCTGCAGGTCCGGAGAAGTCACC
This sequence comes from Verrucomicrobiota bacterium, assembly GCA_016871805.1. GTDB lineage: Bacteria > Verrucomicrobiota > Verrucomicrobiia > Limisphaerales > UBA9464 > UBA9464. Next base: position 48,648 of record VHCG01000014.1, on the reverse strand, counting down.
GCCCCCCGGAGTCCCTTGCGCCAACCTTCCGGATGGTCGGGTTCAACGTCGCCGCAAACTACAGCGTGGCGAGTCCGTAGCCCGGCTCCAGCAGCTGGTCGATCGGCCAGCGTCCGGCAGCCGATCCCCGGGAGGCCTCGGTGGCGGCATTGTGGGTGATGCCCCACTGGGGGCGGTTGGGGACCCAGCCCGGGGCGAGTGGAATGTCCGACTCCAGGGTTACCGTATGGTTGCCGTCGAAATTCAGCCCCAGGAACACCGGGACCTTCCCGGACCGTGAATTCGGAAGATACACGAGCAGGTCGATCGCCGGTCCATCCGGTCCACGGGTCAGCGGCACCCGGATCCGTTGACGCGTGGCGCGTCCGCCACGGGCTTGCGGGTGATCCGGCACGAGGGTCGAGCCACTGCGGGGCAGGGACTCGAGAGTCCTTCCATAGACATGGTTCCTGAAGAGCTCCAGCACCTCGGGGCGACGCATGCCGGACCAGTCGGCTGCAGTGCGGATGGGTTCACCGGCGGTACTGCGAAGAGGGTCGGGGAGGGTGTAGGCGGGAACTTTGGACTCGTCCTGGTTGATCGGGATCGGATCCGCCGCCTGGAGCAGAAGGGTGATCCACCAGCACGGAACGAGGAGACGCGGTGACCGACGTGGAATCACGGGGACACCCTGAACACCCCTTCCTGGGTCGTCAAAGTCCAGATGGCTCCAAGGGGGAGGATCCGGTCTTCTTTGGAAGAAAACCCGGCGGCCTGTGGAAGCAGGGCCGCCGGGCCAGTGGTGTCAGTGGAAGTCACGATCGGCCTGTTCGCCGACCGCGTTCGGGGTGGAAGGCAGGAAGGGTGCCCCAGGCGTGAATGCCAGGGCGGCAGGTAGTACGGGCTTCTGCAGAGCATGGGCTCGTGCTCGTTCCACGGGGAACCATGTGCATGACGGATGCCAAGATGGGAAGGGGACCCTTGGAGGGTGTTGATCGCGGCTTTTGGGCAAAAACCGACAGGACCTGCTGGTCCATTCGGGACATCCCGGCAGCAGGACAACATGGTGTTGGGGACGGGCGCCCAGCGGACCGGGCACAGACACCCGGCCTCTCCGGGACGACAAGATCCATCAGAGGTCAATCCGGGCCATGCTTGACTTGCCGGGAGAGCCGGTCGCGATGATACATCCGTCATGGTCATGGATCCCGACGGAAAGACGGCGGCCCCCGGGGGCTTGGACATCGTGGCGCTCCTCAAGGAGCACCAGGGGCGCAACTACGACCTCCACGCGGCCCATGTGAACCCGGCGAACGTCAAGACGCTCAAGACCATCGGGTTCGACCACTGCTACGTCCGTGCCGAGGGCCCGTATCTGTGGGACGTCGAGGGCACCCGGTACCTCGACATGCTGTCGGGGTACGGGGTGTTTGGACTGGGGCGGAACCATCCGGATGTGCGACGGGTGCTGAAGGAGTTCCTCGATGCCGAGTACCCGAGTCTTGTGAAGATGGAGGCGCCGCTGCTGTCGGGAATCCTGGCGGAGGAGCTGAAGAAGCGGATGCCCAACGACCTCGACATGGTCTTCTTCGCCAACTCCGGCGCCGAGGGTGTCGAGGCGGCCATCAAGTACGCGAAATGCGCCACCGGAAAGGCAGGCATCATCCACTGCAAGAAGGCCTATCATGGCCTCACCTACGGGGCGCTCTCCGTGAACGGGGACGACAGCTTCCGTTCAGGATTCGAGCCGTATCTTCCTGAATGCCGGATGATCGAATTCAACAACCTCGAGGCTCTCGAGGCCGAGCTCCGCAAAGGCGACGTGGCCGCGTTCGTCGTGGAGCCCATCCAGGGCAAGGGGGTCTACATCGGTTCCCCAGGATACCTCCTGGCGGCCCAGCGCCTGTGCCGGAAGTACGGTGCGCTGTTCATCGACGACGAAGTGCAGTCGGGCATGGGCCGCACCGGGAAATTTCTCGCGATCGCGCACGACGGTCCGGAAGTGGATCCTGACATCGTGGTGCTCTCCAAGACACTCTCGGCTGGCTTCGTCCCGGTCGCCGCCGTCCTCTGCAAGCGCTGGATCCATGACAAGGTCTTCTCGAGCATGCAGCGGTCTGTGGTGCACAGCTCCACCTTCAGCCAGGGCAACTTCGCGATGGCGGCCGGCCTCGCGGCCCTCGACGTCATCGACCGGCAGGGACTGATGCAGAACGCGGATCGCATGGGCAACCTGCTGGGTGAGGGGCTCCGTGCGATGATTCCCCGGTTCGAGTTCATGAAGGAGGTCCGCTGGCGCGGACTGATGATGGGGATCGAGTTCGGCTCCCCAAGGTCCCTCACGCTCAAGACGGCCTGGGGCATCTGCCATGGCCTCGACAAGAGCCTGTTTCCGCAGGCCTGTGTGATGCCGCTGATGAGCCGCCACCACATTATCACCCAGGTGGCGGGGCACGCGATCGACGTGGTGAAGCTCCTGCCTCCGTTCGTGATCGGAGAGTCCGATGTGCGCTGGTTCCTCGAGGCATTCGAGGAAGTGATGGTCGGCATGCACAAATTCCCGGGACCTGCCTGGGATGTCATCACCGACATCGGCAAGGCGGCGCTGACCCAGCGGGCCCGTTGATTCCGGAGGTTCGGATCAGGTCCGCCATTCCCTCCCCACAGGTGGGTACCCTTATATCTGCCCCCACCGATCTTCCAGTGGACTGTCGTTTCCGTCGCGGCCGGGATACCTCCAGGCATACGTGTTTATCCCATCTCTCAACTTCCTTTCTCCCACCCGTTCCATAACATCACCGAGGTTACCCTGATGCCTATGATCCAGTCCGTGGCCCAACACCCCGTGGTATGGCTTCTGATCGCCTTGCTCCTGGGGGTCCTCCTCGAGTGGGTCCTAGAGGTCTGGTATTTCCGTCGACCCTTGGCGGATGCCCGTGATGCCGCCCGACGTCGCGGCGAAGAGCTCGACTCGGAACGCTTTGCCCATGGACGCTGCCAGACCGAGCTGAAGGCCAAACTGGCGGAACTGGACGCGAGTGAGAAGGGGCGGGCGGTCTCGGAGTCCCTCCTGACCGCTGCCCGCAGCAAGCTTTCGGCCTTGGAAAGCCAGAACACAGAGCTGGATTCAAGGCGGCTGGCTCTTGAGGCCGCGGTGTCAACGGTCGAGGCGGAAGTCGCCTCCCTGAACCGGGAGAGGGAGTCGCTTTCCGGGGAGGTCCTCGACCTTCGCCTGCGTCTCGAGGAGCAGGAGGCCCGTCTCCGGGCGGAATCCGGTGCCGTTTCCGGCCTGCAGGCCCATCTGGACCAGGTCACGGCAGATCACGAGGCCAGCCTGGGCCGTGTCGCCGAGCTCGAACTCGAGCTCGCGTCCGAGGCAAAGCGTCGTGAGACCGTCGAGGCCGGTCTGTTGGAATCGCAGGACATACAGGCCCGGGCGGAGATCAATCTGCTGGAGTCCCGGGGTGCCCTCGGTCCGGTGGAGCGGGCGCTTGCAGAGGCCCGGGTCGTAGAGACCCGCATTGGCAACGAGCTCGCCGCGGAGAGGGATCGACGCACCGCGCTCGAGTCCGAACTCCAGGCCGTCTCTGGACAGAGGGTGAGAGCCGAGACTGCCCTTCAGGAGAGCATCGCGGCGTTGGCGGAATCCCGGGATCGCGAAGCCAAGGGGGCCGCCGAGCTGGCGACCGAGACCCAGCGGCGGTCCACCCTCGAGGCCGAGTTGGAGGATGTCCGCCAGTCGATGTCCGTCGCGGAGACGAAGCTGAAGGCCCGGATCGAGGAGGTGAAGCAGCTCGCCGACCAGCTTGGCGAGGCGGCCGAGGAGTCGGCGTCCCTGAAGGGCAGGCTGGCCCAGACCGAGGCCAACCTCGAGGCGGCCCACGCGACCCGCAGGAGTCTCGAGAAGGAGCTTGAGGGCCGATCCAAGACCCCGGTTGCGGGCCCCGATGACGCGGCATTGCAGGAGTTGATGGTTGAGCAGCAGCAGGCGGCCCAGTCGAGGAAGACCATCACCGAGCTCGAGGCGCGGGTGGTCGAGCTGCAGGAGCGTTGGAATGCGCAGGGTGAGTCCCGGTCATCGCAGGATGGCTCCTCGAGCGAGGAAATCACCACCCTGAAGGAATCGCTGAGGGAGCAGGAGCGTCGGGCTTCCGACTGGGAGCAGAAGGTCCAGGAAATCGAGGCCGAGCTTCTGGCGACCACCCGTTCCCATGAGGATGGGCAACGGGAGCTGGAACGCCTTCGCGAGGCGGCAGCCGCCGGCGGCGGCGACGAGTCGCTGGCCATAGAGCTGGAGCTCATGACCCGGGAACGGAACGAGCTCGCCGCGGAGCTGGCCGCGCTCAAGGCGGAGAAGGGGGACTGACGCATGGAGGGCTCCTTTCCACCACGCCGTCCCTCACTCTGGGAGCCCGGATTCGACACGGCCCATCTGGCTGTGCCGGTGCTGATCCTCCTGCTCGGAGGCCTACTCTTCGTGCTGCCGACCCCTCGGGTCGCTCCTGCGCGTCCGACACCCGCGCCGGCGCCAACGCTCCAGCCCACGACGTGGCTGAGTCCCGTACCGGGCACGACCTTCGTGTCAGGACAGACCCTGGTCGTGGAGGGGTTGGCCCATCCGGGATCCGTTGTGCGGCTTTACTGGTACTCGGATCCGCTGGGAGATCCCCTGGTGGTTCCTCCAGACGGACGATGGCGCTTCCAGGTGGCCAATGTCCCAGCCGGCAACCACACCCTCCGGGCCGGGGCTCTCGTCGTGGGTCGGTCGGTCTGGTCCTCCGAGTTCACCCTCAATGTGGTGCCACCTGAGCCGGTCAGGCCCAAGTCGGGGAACAAGGTCCAGCCCAAGTCCCAATCGCCCACCAAGGCCGCTCCGAAGCCGAAGCCGAAGACGACCAAGACCCCGGCGAACGCCTCAAAGAGCCGGAAGAACACCGCCAAGGGCGAGTGATCCCGACGATGTCCCAGACGCTTCCCGAAGCGGCTGCCTCCCCGGCCCTCCGGATCGGCCGGCTCGAGCTCCGTTCGAACCTCTTCCTGTCCCCGCTGGCGGGCTACACCAATCTCCCGTTCCGGCGCGTCGTCCGGGAGCTGGGCGGAGTGGACCTCTGCACGACCGACCTGGTCAACGCCCGCTCCCTGCTCGAGAGGAATCGCAAGGCTCTGAAGCTCATCGAGACCCACGAGACGGACCGGCCCCTGGCGGTCCAGCTCTTCGGGTCGGTTCCCGAGGAGATGCGTGATGCGGCCGTGTTCCTCCAGGAACGGGGCGTCCATTCCATCGACATCAACATGGGCTGCCCGGTCCGCAAGGTCTGCCGGGTGGGCGGGGGCTCGGCGATGATGACGGAACGGGACCGTACCGCCCGTCTGGTTCGGAGCATGGTGGAGGCCTTGCGGATCCCGGTGACGGCCAAGATGCGGCTGGGATGGGATGACGAGAATCTGACCGCACCGGATCTGGCCCGGGCTCTCGAGGATGCCGGAGTGGCGGCCGTGTTTGTCCATGGACGCACCCGGGAACAGGGCTTCTCGGGCTGCGTCAACCTCCGGGGAATCCGCGCGGTCGTGGAGGCGGTCCGGTCCATTCCGGTCATCGGCAACGGAGACGTCACCACCCCCGAGGCCGCGGCCTGCATGCTGCGCGAGACCGGTTGCGCCGGGGTGAGCATCGGGCGGGGCGCCTTCTATGACCCGTGGATCTTTCGGCGGATCCGACAGCACCTGGCCACGGGCGAGGCGTCTCCGGAGCCCGGGCTCGAGGAGCGCATCCGCATCATGAACCGGCATCTGGATCTCATGATCGAGGTGTTTGGCGAGGAGCACGGATGCGTGATGTTCCGGAAGGTGGCTCCGTGGTACTCGCGGCGCTTCGGTCCGGTTGCCGAGTTCAACAAGCGGGTGGTCCGACTCGTCTCCCGGGAGGAGTTCCAAGGAATCGTCGCGGACTATCTCCGTTGGAGGGCACAGTTCTGTGACGGCACCGGTGATCTCCTGCCCCGGTATCGGCCGGCCCCACTCGCTCTGGGATATGCGTCGACAGACGAAGCACCGCCCAGTACCACACGCTCCGCCATCCCGGTCCCTCAGGGGCCGGTCGAGGTCTGGTGACCCCGACGGGATCCAGCACCATGAGAGGACGCAGCCGAGACCGAACCCATCGTCGCCCCCGGCCCTACTGGCGTCTTCTGGCGGCCCTCCTCGCTCCGGGCATGGCGTTCTTCCTGTGGCTGGTCTGGGGTGGGCTCCGGGGTCCGGCCTTTCTTGAGACGTGGCCTCTGGCAGGTCCCGGGTTCGAACCCTGGACGACACGTGAACCCGGGGTGGATCACTGCCGGTTCCACCGGTCCCTGCCCCGCCAGATTCGCGGCCATGTTCTGAGGTTTGACCTGGGTCGAGGGGATCTCGAGCTGGTGGTCCCCCAGGCACGTCCCGCCGGGGATAGCCGCATCCGGGCCGATTGGCCTCTCTCCACGCTGAGGAACAACGGACTCGTCGCGGTCGTCAATGCCACCCCGTTCGTCCCAGAGCCGATCCTTCCCGGTGGCGGAGTCCGCCTTGATGGGCTTGCGGTCTCGGACGGACAGTGGTGGTCGACCCCGGTCTCCAATCTCGATGCCCTGATCGTGGACGCCAAAGGGGGCATCCGCATGCTCCAGGTCCCCGGTCAGATCCCGGATGTCCGGTGGGGTGCTGGTGGATTTCTGGTCGTGCGGCGAGGGGGTACCAACACCTTTGAGAATACGGAGGTGGACGCCGTGACCCTGGTCGGGGTCTCTCCCGACCAACGGTGGCTCTACTTCCTAGTCGTGGACGGAAAGCAGCCCGGATACAGCGAAGGTCTCAACGCCAATGAGGCGTCGGATCTCATCGGCGAGCTGGGCGCTTCGGATGCCATCCGGATGGATGGGGGAGCGTCCACCACCCTCGCCATCGCGGGCTCATGGATCGGAGGCGCTGTCCTGAATCGCCCAAGAAACCCCCTGTATCCTGGCCTCCCGCATCCGGTCGGGAATGTCTTTGGAGTCCGTCGCCGGCAGCGGTGAGGCCCTTGGTCTATGGGTCAGCCGTGAAGTGGATCGGGTGCGCGGTCCGCAGCCTTGCGACCCCGCCTATGCAGGATCGCGAGTCCCTTTCGGGGAGAAAGAACGAGTGCGGCACCGAAGAAGAGGGCTTGGGCAAGAACGATGCAGGCACCGGTCGACGCGTTGAGAAAGAAGCTCACATAGGTTCCCGAGACCGCGGCGAGAACCGCCGAGGCCACCGCAAACCCCACCATCCTTGGAAACCGGTCCGCCATGAGGAAGCCCAGGCAGCCCGGGGTGACCAGCATCGCGACCACGAGAATCACCCCGACTGCCTGCAGCGCCGTGACGATCGTCAGGGCCAGGAGCCCCAGCAGGATGAGATTGAGCCGGGCAGGGCTCAGCCCGATGCTCCGCGCCTGCCCCGAGTCGAAGCAGAACAGAAGCAGATCCCGGTGCCTCAGGGTGATGATGGCGAGGGTCAGGATCCCGGTGGTCCAAGTCCACATCAGCTCCGCCCTCGGGATGCCCAGGAGGTTGCCGAACAGGATGTGGTTGAGGTGCTGGTCGGACTCGACCTTCGTGAAGAGGACGAGCCCGAGTCCGAACAAGCCGGTGAAGACCACGCCCAGGACGGTGTCCTCCTTCACCCGGCTTCGGCTCCGGATGTAGCCCGAGCCGACGGCGCAGAGGAGACCGGAGGCGAAGGCGCCTATACTGAGTGGTAGACCTGCCCAGTAGGCGATCACGATTCCCGGAAGGACGGCATGGGCGACAGCGTCCCCCATCAGCGACCAACCCTTCAGGACCAAGAAGCAGGAGAAGACCGCGCAGACCGTGCCGACCATCACCGCCATGAGCAGTGCGGTCCTCATGAACTCGTGCTCGAAGGGGGACGACCAGCTCACGGGGTTCCTCCCGTCCTACGCCATCCACGCCGCCACCGGTTCCCGAGGAGGCCGTGCCGGGGGGCGAACACCCAGGCGGCCAGGAATCCCGCGGTCTGGAGGACCACGATGCAGCCGCCGGTCGATCCGTCCACGAAGTAGCTCAGGTAGGCCCCGCAGGCGGCGGTCGAGGCGCCCAGTGTCCCGGAGAGGATCAGCATCCGACCAAAACGGTCCGTGAGCAGATAGGCCGTCGCCCCGGGTGTGACCAGGGTGGCCACCACGAGGACGGCACCGACCGTCTGGAGCGAGGCCACGGCGGTTGCCGAGAGAAGCGTGAGCAGGGTGCCGTGCAGCACGGCGGTGTTCAGTCCGATGGACCGGGCCTGGTTCGTGTCGAAGCAGAACAGGACCAGATCACGCCACCGAACGGCGAGGATCGCCAGCGTCCCGAACGAGATCGCGACAAGCTGACGGCTGTCGGCCGGGTCGATCCCAAGGACGTTTCCGAACACGATCGTGCGGAGGTTGATGCCGGCGGGGCGCAGGGAGAGCAGCAGCAGGCCCAGCGCGAAGAAGGTCGTGAACACGATGCCGATGACCGCATCCTCCCTCAGGGGCGTACGGGCCCTGAGGAAGCCCATGCCCGCGGTGGCAAGCATCGCGGCGAACGCCGCACCCACCGAGAAGGGGAGTCCAAGGATGCCGGCGACCGCGACGCCTGGAACCACCGCATGGGACAGTGCGTCCCCCATCAGGGACCATCCCTTCAGGGTCACGAAGCACGACAGCAGCCCTCCGACCCCGCCGACGAGCGCACATACCCAGAGCGCCCGAACCAGGTACTCGTATCCGAACGGCGTGAGCAGGGACTCCATCATGGTTCATCCCCCGGGAGGGTCCTTTCCCGGACAATGTCCTCGTGCTCCCGGCGTTCGGTGAACTCCAGGTGTCCATCCTTGCCGAACACGAGGGGCCGCTCGTCGTCGGTCAATACCGTGATGCGGTGGTTGTCGTGGGGCTGGACCGTGGATTGGTCGAATCGGAAGTGTCTCAGGACTCCCCCGAATGCCTTCGCGAGATTCTGCTCGGTGAAGGTCTCCACAAGGGGGCCTGCGGCGACGATCGATTGCTGGATGATCACCGCGTGGTCGCAGAACTCCGGGACCGATCCGAGGTTGTGGGTCGACACCAAGAGGATCTGCCCGGCGTCCCTCAGTTCCTTGAGGAGCTGGATGATCGCGGCCTCGGTCCGGACATCGACCCCGGTGAAGGGCTCGTCAAGCAAGATGACGCGCCCTTCCTGTGCGAGGGACCGGGCCAGGAAGGCCCGCTTCTTCTGTCCGCCCGACAGTTCGCCGATCTGCCGGTCCCGGAGCTCCCAGAGGTCCACCCTCCGGAGGCTTTCCTCCACCTTGCTGCGGTCCCGGGCAGCCGGGATGCGGAGCAGGTTCATGTGGCCATACCGCCCCATCATCACCACGTCCCAGACCGTCACGGGAAAGGTCCAATCCACCTCCTCCGACTGCGGCACATAGGCGACCCAGTTCCTCGATTGGGCTTCCCGGATCGACCGCCCCCCGATGGAGACCGAGCCTGAATCCGGGCTCAGGAATCCCATGATGGTCTTGAAGAGGGTCGATTTGCCGCTGCCGTTCACGCCGACCAGCCCGCAGATGGTCCCGGATTCGAGACGGAAGCTGGCATCGCGCACGGCCACATGGCCACTCCGGTAGGTGACCGTGACATGGTCGACCGCGAGGTCGAAGGGGTGCTGGGACGGAGCCGAGGGTGTCATGGCGTTGGGCTCCCGGACAGGCCCCGGACGAGGGTGTCCGCATTGGTCTGCAGCAGCTGGAGGTAGGTCGGGACAGCGCCGCCTTCGTCGGTCAGCGAATCCACATGGAGGATCCCACCGAACCGGGCGCCGGTCTCCCGAGCGACCTGGCGCATGGCCTTGTCGCTGATCGTGCTCTCGCTGAAGACGGCGGGAATGCGTTCAGACCGGACGCGGTCGATGACCTTTCGGACCTGCTGCGGGGTTGCCTCCTCGTCCGCGTTGATCGGCCACAGGTAGAGCTCCCTGAGCCTGTAGTCCCGGGCAAGGTACGGAAACGCCCCTTCGCTGGTGACCAGCCAGCGCCGATCCGCCGGGATCGAGCCGAGACGCCGGCGCAGCGGCTCGTCGATGGCGCGGATCCGCTCCGAATAGGCCGCGGCATTGGCTGTGTAGGCATCGGCATGTTCCGGATCGAGCCTCACGAGAGCCTTCCGGATGTTCTCGACGTAGCGGAGCGCATGGGTTGGGGACATCCAGGCATGGGGATTCGGCTTTCCCGAGTAAGCGCCTTCCGTGATGCCGATCGGTGAGATTCCCTCTGAAAGCACCGCTTCCGGGACACTCTTGAGGTTCCCGAAGAAGCGCTCGAACCACCGCTCCAGCCCCAGCCCGTTCCACAGGACCAGATCCGCATGCTGAGCCTTCACCACGTCACCCGGTGTGGGCTCGTACTCGTGGATCTCGGCCCCGGGTTTGGTGATGGATTCCACCACGGCATTGGTACCGGCCACGTTCCGGGCCATGTCCTGCAGGATCGTGAAGGTCGTCAGGATGCGCTTGGGCCCGGTGCGGTTCGACCCCCCCGTGGGCGAGTCGTCACTCCCGCGGCTACAGCCCGGCAGGACCAGCACCATCAGCAAAAGCCCCGTTGCGGCCCAGAGGCGGCAGCACTGGCCGGAGGCCACCCGCCACGACGGCATGGTTTCGATGGGAGTCTTCACCGGGGTGATTGATACCGCACGGGAAAGTGAGGGTCAAAATGAAATGTTTGAGGGTAAAACAAATCCGGCTCCCCAAAACATCCGGCCTTGGCACGGGGTTGGGCTTCTGGTAGCCCACCGGAATGCCAGCGAAGACGCGCCGCGCGGCCCGGATGGCCCCTCTGAGATCGGAGTCCACGGAGGACCATCTTGAGCGCATCCAGGACCTGGTCGATTCCAAGGGGTATGCCCGTGTTACCGACATCGCCGAGGCGCTTCAGCTGAGCCGCTCCACGGTCTCCAACATGGTGCGACGCCTCGCCAAGCGGGGCTACCTGAACTACGAACGCTACCGCGGCTTCACGCTGACCCGCGAAGGGGCCTCGGTGGCCAGGCACATCCGACACCGGCACCGGATCCTCACCGAGCTCCTCCAGATGCTCGGCCTGGCCGCCGAGGTAGTGGCTGACGATGTTGAGGACATGGAGCATCATCTGAGACCCCAGACGCTTCAGGCATTTGAGTCCCTGGTGGAGCACTGGCGGCTGGAGTCCGCCGCCCACCGTGGATTCCTTGAGTTCCATCGCCGTCGTCGCCGTTGAGTGTCGCCGGGCGACCGGGGCGACTGGATGCAGTCCTGAATCGGGGAACGCCCGTGCGCTGGGAAGTAAAGCTTTGACCGGAGTCGGGCCCGCGATTAAATCGGCTTTGCGCGTTGGAGGACATTGAGAGAACCACGGAACGATGAATTACATCCCCGGTCTGCTGGCTGCCCAACAGGGTGGTTTCACGCTGACCTATATTTGGAACCAGGCGACGCCTGAGGCCAAGGTCATCATCGTCATCCTCCTGATCTTCTCGGTCTTCGCCTGGTCGGTGATGGCTTCGAAAGCCCTCCAGATGCGCCGGGCCCAGCGCCTCAACCACTACTTCGAGGCCGAGTTCCGCCAGCAGAAGTCCGTCCTCGCCATCTTCGATCGCAAGCTGCAGGTGGATGGCTGTCCCCTGTTCTCCGTGTATCTGGATGGCTGCAACGACCTCGAGGGGCATCTCCAGGCCCCGGATGGAACCCGGAGGGTCCATGCCACTCTCAAAGGGGTGGAGCATGTAAAGCGGTCCCTCGAGGGTTCGGTGGCCCGCGAATCCCTGCGGCTCGAGTCCGGACTGGTTCTGCTTGCCGTGGCGGTCAGCGGAGCTCCGTTTCTCGGGCTGCTGGGCACCGTGTGGGGCGTCATGGATGCCTTCGGCGGCGTGGCGGTGGCCGCCCAGGCCGGGGCGAGGGCGGATCTTGCCGTCATGGCCCCCGGCGTGTCCGCCGCCCTCGTGACCACCGTGGCGGGCCTCTTGGTCGCCATCCCATCCATGTTTGGCTACAACTGGCTCGTCCATACGCTCCGGGTGCACACGGTGGAGCTCGACAACTTCGCCCAGGCGTTGGCCTCGCGCATGGAGACGGAATTCCTGAAGGACGAATAATCCTCCACCGAGACCGGTCAGCACCCTTGTCCGCATGCGCCGTTTCTCCCAACGCAACTCGCTGGTGACGTTGAACGATATCAACGTCACCCCCCTGCTGGACCTCGCCTTCGTCCTGCTGATCATCTTCATCATCACCACCCCGCTGATGGAGCAGTCCATCGGCCTCAAGCTCCCTGTGGGCGGATCGAACAAGGCCACCGCGAAGCAGGATGACGTGGTGGTGGTCGAGGCTCGTCCCGATGGCGTCTACTACCTCCGTGGACGGGCCCTCGGGGCGGACCTTCGGCTGCTCGAATCGCGGCTGGTCGAGGAATACCGGAAGAACCCGAACATGGTGGTTCGGATCCGGGCGGACCGTGCCGGGAAGTTCGAACTCCCGGTCAACATCATCGAGGTCTGCCGTCGGAACGGGGTCACCCGGTTCGACATCGCCACCGACACCCAGGGAGGACGCTGACCGTGGATCGCCTCTTCCAGCGCACCTTGGCAGGATCGGCAGTGGGCCATGCCGCCCTGCTGACGCTGGTGATCCTGGTGGGGGGACTGACCGCGAAGAAGGTTGTTCAGCCGGAGGTTCCATTCCTGGAAATCATCCCCACCGATCTCAAGCTCACCATGGGTACCCAGATCGGGGGTGGGACACCCAATCCTCGTCCGCTCGCCGCAGTCGAGGGCACCCCTCCGCCTGCCCCGTCGACGCGTCCCCAGGCGCCTCCCGTGACCGAGGTTCCCCGTGTTGAGCCGAAGCCGGTGGAACCTCCGGTGAAGCCCGCCCCCCCGGAGCCGAAAGCCGAGCCGGCACCCACCAAGACCGTGGAACCTGAGCCCAAGGTCGAGGTCTCGAAGGGAATCCGCCCCACGGCCAAGGCCCAGGATGTCGACACGGCGCGCAAGCCCGAGAAGACCCCGACCAAGATCCAGGTGAGCAGCCAGGTCCGTAAGGTGAATGCGTCGGATCGGAAGAAGGCGGAGCAGGAGGCGCGGGATGCCCGGGAAGCCAAGGAGGCCAAGGAGGCCGCGGCCGCTGAGGCTCGTGCGCAACAGCAACGGGCCGCATCGGCCCAGAAGCTGGCCGCCCGGTTCTCCGGGGCCGCTGCCGGCGTCTCCCAGAATGTCGGGGGTTCGACCAAGATCGAGATGCCCGGCCCCGGGGGTGCCGCCTACGCACCCTATACCTCCTGGCTCCAGACATTCCTCTACCAGCAATGGCGCCGCCCGGCCACCACCACCTCGGGCAACGAGTGGGTGGGTGTCCAGTTGACCATCTCCAAGGATGGGACGGTCCTCGATGTGACCATCAAGCGCTCCTCAGGCGTCCATTCCCTGGACGCCTCGGTGGAGGAGATCTTCCGTCGCAACCGGAAACTCCGGCCGCTGCCCGAGGAGTTCAACGAGTCCCGCCTGGTCGTCCCCGTGAAGTTTGTCCTCGAAGCCTCAGCATCCCTATGAAGCCTGGATTCCTCAGTGCCCCGTTCGCCCATACCGCCGCCGTGATCCTCTCGGTCACCCTCTCGCTCCTAGCCGCCGCCCAGGATGGTGGTGTCACGATCACAAAGGGGGCGGTTCGAACCATTCCCATTTCGGTCACGGGTTATTCTGACGAGGTGCGCAAGATCCTCGAATTCGACCTTTTTGTGGTGGGGTTTGAGGTCAATAGCGGGGCTGCCCCCCAATATCGGCTCGCCGGATCGGGACAGGGTGAGGTCCGTGGCGCATTATCCGACGTCAACACCCAACAGGTGTTGTTCTCCCGGGCCTACCCGGGTGGATCCCCGCGGGCCCAGGCCCATGCTCTGGCGAATAACGTGGTGAAGTCGCTGCTCCAGATCCCGGGGATCGCCGGCACCAAGATCGCCTTCCGGAACCTCCCGGGCGGACGCAACGTGCGAGGGGAGCTCGTCTCGGAGATCTGGGCCTCTGACTGTGACGGTGCCAACGCCGTCGCTCTCACCGGCGATGGATCGATCTCGTTCGGTCCCTCCTGGGTGCCTGGGCAGCTCAAGCTCTTCTACACCTCGTTCAGGGGGTCCCGGCCGGAAATCTATCTCCAGGATCTACGAAGTGGGAGCCGCACTCGCGTGTTCTCGTTCCCCGGCACAAGCTCCAGCCCTGCCGTCTCCCCGGATGGCAGCAAGGTGGTCATGGTTCTGAGCCGGGGTGGCAGCCCGGATCTGTGGCTGGCCAATGTGGATGGGAGCGGTCTCCGTCAGCTGACCACCACCAAGGAACTTGAAGCCTCCCCCTGCTGGTCTCCGGACGGTCGGACGATCTGTTTCACCTCGGCCGAGGGAGGGCGCCCTTCCCTCTACACCATCCCGGCCTCCGGGGGAGCCATGAAACGGCTCAACACCGGGGGCGTCACCCAGTGCACGGAGCCTGACTGGTCGCCGGACGGCCAGTGGATCGCCTTCACCCGGGCCGCGGGTGAGTTCACGATCTACGTGATGCCTGCCAGCGGGGGCAGTGCGGAAGCGAAGGCAGCGGGTGAGGATCCGTCGTGGTCCCCAAATTCCCGCACATTGGTCTTCACCCGTCGTGTGGGTGGTGAACGGCGACTGTCGCTGCTTGACGTGCCTTCCAAGCACGTCAAGGATTTGACTCGTATTTCGGGGGGGTGCTCGCAAGCCAGTTGGTCCAAGTGAGATCCTCCCTATTCCTTCGCGCATTCCAAGGCTGATCCATGAAGTTCTCCCTGTCCCGAGTCCTCCTCCTCGTCACGGCCGCCTGCCTCCTCGGAGGTGCCGCCGGTTGCTCCCGGAAACCAAAGGGTTTGACCCCGCTGCCCGCGGGTCAGTCCGGATCGGCCGGGCCGGTGGGTGAGATTCCGCTGACTCCGGGAAATGGTGTCGGCACCGGGACTCTTGGTGGGCCCGGGAATGGCACGGGAACCGACACACCCGGCACCACGGGTCTTCCCAACGACCTCGACCCCCGGAACTTCGTCCAGGATCGTGAGAAGTTCGCGACGGACACCGTCTATTTCGACTTCGACAAGTCTAACGTGAAGCCCCAGTACGCGGCGAACATCGCCCGCGTTGCGGACTACCTGAAGGCCAATACCTCCAACAACCTCCTGATCGAGGGCCACTGCGATGACCGCGGTACCGAGGAATACAATCTCGCCCTGGGCGAGCGCCGGGCGCTTGCGGTTCGCGACAAGCTGATGTCTCTGGGTATCAGTGGTGACCGCGTCACCACGATCAGCTACGGCAAGGAGAAGCCTGCCGTCGTGGACAATACCGAGGAGGCCTACGCCAAGAACCGACGCGGCGTGTTCGTGCTGCTTACCCCGCCTGCGTCGAGCCGCTGACCGGGACCTAGTCACGCGATTTTCAACGAAAGCCCCTCCCTCAGGCGGGGCTTTTTGCTGCCCGGGCGAATCCCGGGTCCTGGCCTTGGGCCACCGCGTTCCGATCGAACCCAGTGGCCAGCCCGCAGGAGGTTCTGCCATAACCCCCGCGTGCCGCCCGAACTCACCCTCCAGCCCATCGGATTCATCCGCTCCGGGAAACAGGTGAAGTTCCAGGCCGGTCATCAGCCGTCGGACGCCGATCCCGGAGACAGCATCCTCGAACTGGTCGGGTCCGTGGAACCGAGTCTGGCCCTGCGGGATCTCGAGGGGTTCGAACGGATCTGGTTGATCTGGTGGTTCCACCGGAATGAAGGCTGGCGTCCGCTCGTGCTCCCGCCGCGAGGTCCGGCACAGCGCCGTGGAGTCTTTGCCACCCGATGTCCGTATCGCCCTAACCCCTTGGGCCTGACCCCTGTCACCCTGCTCGGCATCGAGGGGCGCCATCTCCGGATCGGTCCCTGTGACCTGGTCGATGGCACTCCTGTCTTCGACATCAAACCCTACATTCCCGACTACGATGCCTTTCCGTCCTCCAGTGCAGGCTGGCATGACGTGGTCGAGGCCTCCTTCGCCGAGCCACCCCGCTTCACCGTGGTTCTGGAACCCCTCGCCCAGACCCAGGCCGCTTGGCTCCAGGAACACTGGAGCATCGACTTCAGGCCCCGCATGATCGAGCTGCTGTCCCGCGATCCCCATCCGCACCGCTCCCGGCGGATCCGTCGACGCGGCGGGATCCGATGGGAAATTGGATGTGGTGCGTGGCGGGCCTTCTTCGAGGTGGAGCACCAGACGGTCCGGGTCTTTGGCCTGGATGCGGCCTATGCGCCGCGCTTCCTTGAGAATCCCGCGCTCGAGGACATCCCCGACCGATCCGCCCAGCGGGCGTTCCGCGAGCTGTGGCCCCTTCTTGACTAGTCGATCACCCGCGCTGCCGCGCCCGGTTGGCGAGGTCTGCGCTGGCGTGTCAGCGCGTTTGGACCTATCCCCTGACCGGATCCCGGACACAGCCGTTCCGCCTCCGGAATCCGTGCGTCCTCCGATACCATGAACACTTTCCGCCGACTGAGATTCCTGAGCCTCTTGCTGGGGGTCCCTCCCCTGGCTGCCGAGAATGAGATTGGATTCATCGAGCGATTTGCACTCGCGCCCGACCGGGCCGCGGTCCTCGACCAGCTCGTGCCCGGGACTGAGGACTACTACCACTTCCATGCGCTCCACTACGAGCAGACAGGTCAGGTGGATCGGCTGAAGGCCCTCCTTGGAAGTTGGGCCACCCGATTCCCGGAATCCGCGAGGCGACGGGTGATCGAGAACCGCCAGGCCCTGCTGGCCTATGACACCGATCCCGATCGAACCCTCCGGTGGCTGCGGGAACGACTCGGTCCTTTCCTCGATCATGTGCGGGTCGTCCCCGATCAGAAGCCGACCCTCCCCACGTCCCTCGATCCTGCCCGGATCGCCCGGGCGGAATTCCTGCGGAAGGTCCTTGAGCGTGATGCACTCGAGGGACTGGATCCTTCCGAGTACCCCTCGCTTCTCCGTGATGGCGTGCCTCTCAATCCGGCCCAGCGCCGTCACGTCCTGTCACAGCTCCAGCGTCCCGACCTGCCGGGGCTGGTCGACGCTGTTGTTGCCGATCTCAAGGCCTCGGGAAGCCGTGGTTTGGGACAGCATGCCCTTCACCGGCAGCTCCTGCCCGACCAGTTGGACGCCCTGCAGAAGGCCATGCCTGAACTCGGCCGGCAGCCGGAATTCGTTCTCACCCGACTCCGGAAGCTCGCCCCCTCGGCGGATTCCAGCCCGGTGATGGAACCACAGGTCCGCGAGGCGTGGCTGGAGCGGCTCTGGAGTGCCGTGAAGCCATTGCCGTCCTCATTCAACTCTCTCAAGGCCCACATCCTCCATGCGCGTCTCGTTTTCGACCGCTCCAGGGGGGGGTGGGACCGCAACCGGTTCATCGAGTATCTCAAGCTGCCTCGTCCGGCGGTCTACATGAGCCCTCGGTTCCTCGAGGAGTCCCAGGCGCAGAGTCGAGGGGTCGACCTCAATGCGACGTTCGATCTCATCGGCTCGGGGCCGATCGGATCGGATGACGCCTTGGTCCGCGACTACCTGTTGCAGTTCGCCCGGGAGGATGTGTCGTGGGAGCCTTGGTCGGAGTGGCTGAACGAGGACTGGCTCAAGCCGGTGTTCGCCGAGGCCAAGATCACAGCGGGCGCACCAGACCCGGAACGGTGGGCCTCGCTTCTCTCTCCCGCTGCGTATCAGTTGCTGCGTGACCGGGTCGATGTGGAGTTTCCTGCGAACAGTCCCGTAGTGCTGTCCCCTGCGGAGGAGGTCTCACTCGATGTGGTCCTGAAGAACGCGCCCCAGGTCCTCGTTCGACTCTTCGAGATCAACACGCTCGGCTTCTTCACCACGCAGAACCGACAGCTCAACACGGATCTCAATCTGGACGGCCTCGTCGCCAATTCCGAGCAGACGCTCAGCGGGGATGCCTCGCCATTCCGCAGGGTGGTCAAGACCCTGAGATTTCCGGAGCTTAAGGGGCGTCGAGGAGCCTGGATCGTCGAGGTCATCGCCGGCGGGAGATCCTCAAGGGCCCTCCTTCGCAAAGGGCAATACTCACTCGTTCAGCAGACCGGCGCAGCCGGGGAGTGGATCACCCCGATCGACGAGGCACACCAGCCGCTCCGGGGAGTTTCAGCATGGCTTGATGGGCGCCGTTTCGATCCGGAAAAGGACGGTCGGATCCTGATTCCGTTCACCCGGGAACCCGGCCGCCGGCAGCTCGTGCTGGCCGATGCCGATGCGGCGTTCGCGAGCCTCGTCTCCTTCGACCATCCTGCAGAGACCTATCGGCTCGAGGCCCGGTTCCATCTGGATCGTGAACAGGTGCTGCCGGGACAGGAGGCCACTCTGGCGGTGCGGGCCACGCTGTTTTCCGGAAAGACCCCGGTGGCCCTGGGGCTTCTCAGGAATCCCAGGTTGACGCTCCGGACCGAAACCCTCGATGGCGTGGTGTCCACCGCAGAAATCCGCTCCCTGAAGCTGGAAACGGAAAGCCTGTTCCTCCACCCCATACGCACACCCAACCGGCTGGCCCGTCTCACGGTCGAACTCCGTGGCGAGATGGATTCGCTGACCCAGGTGGGCCAGAAGATCCGTCTCGAGGCCCAGAGGGACTGGACCCTGAATGGCATTCAGAGGACGGCTCTCATCGCCGATGTCTTCCTCACACCGACGGTTGGGGCCCATCGCCTGGACATCCTCGGCCGCAATGGTGAGGCGATCCCGGATCAGATCGTCGAGGTTCAGATCTTCCGCCGCGGTTTCCAGCAGCCCGAGGTGCTCTCGCTGAGCTCGGATGAATCCGGACGGATCCAGCTCGGCACCCTCGAAGGGGTCCGACAGGTGGTCGCAAAACTGCCCGGAGGTCCCGCACGGGTGTGGCCGTTGATGGAGTCACAACAGACGTGGCCGGAGGGCATTCAGGTCGCGGCCGCTGAACGCATCCAGATTCCCCTGCCCGAGGGGGCGGAGGCTCGCTCCGTATCCCTGCTTGAGCTGCGTGGCGGTATTTTCGTTGCGGACCATTCCGCACGGATCGCGGTGAAGGACGGCATCCTGGATCTTGGACAACCCGAGGCTGGTGACTATTCCCTCGAGGTGCAGCCCAGCTCCTCCGGTCCCATCCCGATCCGGATCGTCGCCGGCAAGCCGGTGGGCGATTGGGTCGTGGGTGCCAGCCGATCGATCGAACGACGTGTAGGACGATCCATTAGGATCGTCTCGACGGAAGCCTCCGCGGACGGCCTGTCGATCCGACTGTCGGACTGGGATCCCTTCACCCGGGTCCATGTCGTCGCCACGCGCTTCGACCCGGTCGGGGGCCTTTGGACGGACCTCGGGGAGTTCTCCCGTCCCGGGTTGGGCCTGGCGACGCCGGACTGGCTGCCCAACCTGTATACGAGCGGCAGGCGCATCGGAGACGAATATCGGTACATTCTCGAACGGCGCTATGCCGCGAAGTATCCCGGGAATCTGCTCCAGAGACCGGGTCTGATCCTGAACCCTTGGGAACTGCGCACCACGGAGTCGGGCACGTCGGCCCTGACCGCTACCGAGGCCCCGCAGGCGATGGCTGGGGCTGTCGAGGGACTCCCCCGCACCGCGGCCCTCAAGCGCGAAGCGGCGGAACGCGTGGCGCCTGAACCTGAGTCCAGCCTCGATTTCCTCGCTCGGCCGGCACCGGGACTCTTCAACCTTCGCCCCGACACCAATGGAGTCGTCAGGGTTCCCGTGACGGAGCTTGGCGACCGGTCCGTGGTTCAGGTCTATGTGGAGAACCTCACCGATGCTGTCTGGAGGACAATCCGGCTGCCCGAGCGGACCACCGCTTTCCGGGACATGCGCCTGGCCGAGCCGCTCGATCCCTCCCGGCCGATGACGGAGATGCGGGAGTCGCTCGCCCTGCAGGCAGGGGCTGTGATCGAGATCCCGGACATCACCGTGGAGGACTTCGAGATGTACGACACCCTGTCCTCGATTCATGGACTCCTGCTCGCCCTCAGCGGAGGCGATCCAAGCCTCGAGAAATTCGAATGGGCCCTCCGCTGGCCCGGGCTGTCCGCCGAGGAACGTCGGAGCCGCTACAGTGAATTCGCCTGCCACGAGTTGAATCTCTTCCTCAGCCGGAAGGACCCGAAGTTCTTCAAGGACGTCGTGGAGCCCTATCTCCGGAACAAGAAGGATCCGACATTCCTCGATGACCTGCTGCTGGGCCGCGATCTGACGCGGTTTCTGTCACCCTGGTCCTATGGGAGGCTCAACGCCGCGGAGCGGGCATTGTTGACGCGTCAGCTGCCCGGGGAATCGGAGGCCGGACGTCGACATCTGCAGGAACTCTGGGAGAACCAGAAACCCGATCCGGAGCAGTCCCTCGAGTGGTTCGAGACCGCGCTCCGTGGCCGGTCACTCGACCTGGCGTCCAAGCCGAAGGCCCTGACGGCGCTCCCGACCGGCAACATGCCGGTGGCCTTTGATGGACCGGTCGATTCGTTTGGGGCTATCGCAGGGGGACGGGGGGGACGGGGTCTGGACCGGAATGAGTCCCGTCTTTTCGGAAGGGATTCCCTCGCCCTCCAGGACAACAAATTGTTGGAACGGTCCAAGTCCAAGAATGGAAGGGCCGAGACGGATTTGTACTTTCGCAAAGCCGGCGATTCGAGGGCGCTGATGGAACTTCGTGGCGAGGAGGTGGAACGGCTCCGGGATAACGTGGTGCGTCAGGCCTACCATCAGCCGCAGGGTCCGACCCGCGAGTGGGCGGAGAACAACTACTATCATCGACCGCTTCGGGAGCAGGAGGCCTCGATGATCCCGGTGAATGGATTCTGGCGTGATGTCGCTGCATGGGATGGGAAGGCACCGTTCGTGTCGCCCCGGATCGTTGAGGCGCATCGGAATTTTGCGGAGATGTTCGTCGCCCTGGCGCTTCTGGATCTTCCGTTCGAGGCTCCACGGCATCAGATCGAGCGGACCGGCACCCGGGTCCGGATCCAGTTGGCGGGTCCTGCCCTCGTCTTCCGTCGACGCGTCCAGCCCGCACTGGAGACCGCCGAAGGAAAGGGAGCCCGCATCCTGGTCAGCGAATCGTTCTTCCGTCCGGGATCCCAGGAGGGCCCGCCCGGAGCAGACCGGGGCCCGCGTCCCGTGACCGGTGAGTTTCTCAGTGGGGTCGCCTATGGATCGCGGGTTGTTGTGAGCAATCCGGAGGCCGATCCCGTGAGGCTCGACCTGCTGACCCAGATCCCCCAGGGCGCCCTTCCATTGAGCGGAAGCCGGTCCACCTGGAGCCGGTTGACCCGGTTGGAGCCCTATTCAACCCGGACCTTCGAGTACCAGTTCTACTTCCCGGCACCGGAGGCGGATCGTCATCATATGCCTGCCCGGGCGTCGATGGCCGACCGGTCTGTGGGAGCTGCGGTGCCAACCGTGTTCCAGGCGGTGCGACGGCTCAGCGTAGTCGACAAGACCACCTGGGACTATGTCTCCCAGCAGGGGAGCGAGGATGAGGTGTTTGCCTACCTTGGATCCACCAATCTCGCCCGCATCGATCTGGAGCGGGTGGCATGGCGCTGTCGTGAGAGTTCTGGATTCCTAAGGAAGCTGACTGCTCTGCTGGTTCAAAGGCATGTCTGGAGTGAGCCGGTATTCCGGTATGGGCTGGTGCACAATGACACCTTGGCACTCCGTGAATGGCTGAGGCACCAGGACGGGTTCATCGCCCAGTGTGGTGACGCCCTGGAAAGCCCAGTGCTCGTAATTGATCCCGTTGAACGGCACGCCTACGAGCATCTCGAGTATGCACCGCTCACGAATCCACGTGCCCACCGTGTCGGTGCCGAACGCCGTATCGACAACGCAGCCCAGCGGGCCCAGTACCAGAGGCTGTTCGGCATTCTCTCGTATCGAAAGTCCCTCAGTCCCTCGGACAACCTGGCGCTGGTCTACCATCTCTTTCTCCAGGACCGGGTCGAGGAGGCGTTGGCTCGGCTCAAGGCCGTCAATCCGGAGGCCGTCGACAACCGGCTGCAGTACGACTACGTCAAATGCTACGCCAGCCTGTACGAATCGGATCTGTCGGGGGCAAGGTCGATGGCCAAGCGTCATGCCGACCATCCGGTGGACCGTTGGCGCACCCGGTTCAGGGAGGTCCTCGCCCAGATCGATGGGGTCGAGGCACGCGGGGGCAATCGGAGTGTCGGACCCGATGACCGTGATCGGGAGGAGGCGCGTCTGGCAGCTGCGGAATCCACCTTCGAGTTCCAGGTCTCGGGCAAGGCGCTCCAGCTTTCCTGGCGCAACCTGGCTGAGGTGCGGATCAACTTCTATCTGATGGATCCGGAGTTCCTGTTCAGCAGCAGTCCCTTTGCGACCCAGGATTCCGCCCGGTTTGGGATCATCCGGCCGACGGAGTCTCTCGTGGTCCGGTTGGCGAAGGGCAGGGAGTCCATGGAGATTCCGCTTCCCTACCGTTTCGTGAAGGCCAATGTGCTGGTGGAGGTGGTGGGTGGGGGGCGCAGTCGCGCCATTGCTCATCACTCCAGTTCCTTTGAACTTCTGGTCGCGGAGAACCATGGATACCTGGATGTCGGGGAATCCGGATCCGGGAAGGGGATCCCGAAGGCCTATGTGAAGGTCTTCGCCCGACTCCCGGGAGGGGTGATCCGATTCTACAGGGATGGCTACACCGATCTCAGAGGGCGTTTTGATTATTCCAGCCTCAACGAGGATCCAACCAGTCGCCCCGTTCCGGTCACGGCTGCTGCGGAGCCTGGGACCTACCAGGCCATCCAGCCCTCCGAGGTTTCATCGGTGGAGCGGTTTGCCCTCCTTGTCCTGGGCGAGGACCAAGGTGCTGCCATCCGCGAAGTGGCGCCTCCAAGGCGTTGATCTCCTGAACCCAGCGATGGCAAGCGGGACCAGCCCTTGGATTTCTCCGTGGGCTGACCGGTGGCCCTCGCGTTGCCTCGGTGGATCGCCGGGCTGATCGGCACTCCCAAAAGACGAGGCAGATCCAGACTCACCCTGTGGTCGATCCCGACTTGAATCCGGAAAAGAAAAAGGCCCGCCGGATGGCGGGCCCTGTTCAATAAGAATCTCGAACTCCGAATCAAGGCCGGCCAGAGGCGCCGCCGGACACTGCATAGGAGTTCACGGAGGCCGGAGCAGCGCTTGGAGGGATGTTCAGAGGGGTCTGCTGAACCTGACCGGAGGTCAGGCCTGCAGCGGCGGAGACGAGGCGACGACCGCGGACCGAGGCGACCTCGCGCTCGAAGGAGGCAGAGCGGGTCGGCATCTTCCTCGAAGCCACGGCGGCGATCTGGTCAGCGCGCTCAGGAGCTCCCTCAGCGGCGGCGCTCACGATGGTCAGCGCACTGTTCGGGGCGACCTCGAGGGCGGCGTTAACAATTGCGTCAACCGCCTCGGGTGCGGCCTTGACGGCTGCGGTCACCGTGGCAGCCACGGTGGAGGGGTGGGACTTGATCGCAGAGACCACAGCGGTCGTGGCGACCACCGAGCGATCCTCCTTCGAGGCACCGGTGATGGCCTTGGCGACGGCTGCAGGCACCTCGACGACTTTACTGGAGGCGATGTCCTTGGAGATGACGGCGGCCACCTCGGGGGACAACGCGACGGCAGGGGACAGAAGGGCGGCGGAGGCCGCGATTGCTCCGATGGAGACGGTTTTCAGAATGGACGTTTTCATGTTCACGAGCTGTTTCATTAGGAATCCAAAATCCTCCTTGGTTGACTTTATAGACTCGGAACTGCCACGCGGTCAACCAATTCCTTCGGGTCTTCTTCGACCCTCATGTAGGCGTTTTTCCCTAGTCCGTCAGGGTTCCCAGGCAATGTTTGACCCGTGCCTGATGGGGCCCGACGAAATGCCTACAGGTGAGGGTTGGTGGTGGAGATTTCGGCGACAAGACCCGCGTTGTGTCCATCTCCCTGCGTGTTACTGCTGACGAACACGTCCACGTCATGACCCTGACTCACAATGAGATATGCGGATTGGATGGCGATCAGATTCATGAGCAGGGTTCCGATCACCGACGAGGTCGGTCCCATTTTTTGTTCCAACCCCGGGACGACGGTTCCGGCGTCACCGTCGAGGCAGCCGTTGTCGATGATGAGGTCGCAGACATCCTTGAGTTTGAGCCCGGTCGGGTGTCGTGAAGGCCAGGCGCTGGTCTGCTGGAGACTTGTCAGGCCCACGACCCGCGCGCCTTTGGATCGCGCTCCTTGGGCCAGTTCGATCGGGACGGCGTTCCTCCCGCTGTTGGAGGCCACGATCAGGACGTCCCCGGCTTCGATCGGGTAGCGGCTCAGGATTTGGTCTGCATACCCGGTCTGTCGCTCCACATCCGTCGATCGTGTCGCAGAGCGGTGGAGCATGAGGGGTTCGTCCAGGATGGGAATGACCCGCGCGAGTCCCCCGGCCCTGTAGAACAGTTCCTCGGCGAGCATGTGGGAATGGCCGGTCCCGAAGACAAAGAGGTATCGCTTTCGGACCAGGGCCTCCGCCACCCAGCGCGAGGTTGTCTCGATCGCAGGTCTCTGGCTGCGGGTCACCTCGTCGATCTGACGCTGGACGCCCGTCAGGTAATCCTCATACACCGACATGGACAAAGTCTCTGCCAAACAAACCCTGGGCGGAAGTCCCGGGTGAGACGGCTTTCACCGGAGTGGCAGGCGGGTCAAGTGTTGGGCGCGGACCCAGCCGGAGCGTTCGTTTCGAGGGTCCGCCACCAGATACCAACCTTCGCGGAACGATCGGGTCTTCAACGGGGTCCCCGCTGGAAGCTCGAAGGCCGTCCGGGCCTCATCGAGCGGGCTGATCCGAACCGGGGTCTGTGGATTCGACGTCAAGGCATCCGGGCCGAGGCTCCTTCGCGATACGGCTACCCCAAGGACTCCAAGCGCAACCAGGCTGATCACTCCAAGGCCGAGGGTGTAGCCCCGTAGCGCCACCGCGGCCGCAGGTTTCCAGCGTCGGAGAAACAGCAGGCTACCCCAGCACCAGGTAGGGATCAGTGCTAGGATCCCCCACTCGTCGAGGGTCAGGCGATCCGTCCCTCGCAGCAGGTCGCCTTCTTCATTTGGCATGCTGCCTCCACCCCCGGGTCGACGAAGGGCTGTCGCCACGAGTGGGTTTCGCGGGTCGAGCCGCTCAGCCATCCGCCAATGGGCGAGTGCCCGGCCTTCCTCGCCGAGTCGCGACCAGGCCACCCCGCGGTTGTATTCGAGCGCCGCGGAGGTTCTGGGAGCGGTGGCCACCCCGGAATAGGAAGCCAACCCATTGGTGTAGTTGCCCGCCGCTACCTCACGGTTTCCGAGTTGGAACAGGGATTCCGGGGATCCCCGTCCAGGGCCATTGGTTGCGCCCAGCAGCAGCCAGGGGAGGAGTCCGAGAAGGAATCCCAAGAGGAACCCATGGCGTCGTGGCGGGAGGTTCATGCGCGTCGTGACAGGCGTTCGAGGATCCTGAGCACCTCCTCGGTCTCGGCAAGGAGCTTGGAGATCTCCTCGGTCGAGGAATCGGGTGAGAAGCGGGCCTCGGCAATCCGATCCAACAACGCCCTGACCCGGAGTCCTTCCTCGGGACCCAGTCCGGCGAGGGCCAGCCTCTGGTTGATCTCCTCCGTCGTGAGGGATCCGGCCACCCCACCCATGGAGAGTTCGATCCGGGACTGGAGGGTCTTGTTGAGATGGAGGAGGAAGTCGGTCGCGCGACCGGAGCCTGCAGCCTCGCGCATGGAATGGGCCTCCTTCGCCAGCCGTCGCTCCGCCTCTTCTCGGGCCGTTGGCCGTCGGTTCTCGCGCCACTGCCGCTTCCAGGTCGGCACCCATGAGGCCAATGCATAGGCCCAGAGCGGGAAGGTGAGAACCCACCAGAACCACGGTTGGGTCACCGAGGACGGTGATGGCTCCAAGAGCGGACCGAGATCGGCAATCAGCGGAAGCTCGAGCTTTGGGCTCACGGAGTCGGGTGGGGTCCGCGGCTCGGCCGGTCCCGGAAGCGTTCCCACCGGCTGCGCCTGGGACTGGGCGCCGGGACGCACGTGGATGGAGAGCGGATGGTCGGCGTCCGAGCGATAGGCCCGTGTCGACGGGTCCCAGTAGGCAAGCACCGGCCACTTCAGGCTGTGGACTCCGGGGGATTCCGGAATGATCACGGCCTCGAAGGTCTTCTTGCCGGAAAGTCCAAGGGGATCATTCGGCGTGAAGGAATTGGTGCCCGGATACAGCTGGAATCCCGACCCGCCGGGCAGGTCCGGCAGGCGGAGCGCGTCGAAGTTTCCCCGGCCGGTGATGTCGACCCGGATCGTGACCGGGTCCCCGGCAGCGACGTTGGTAGGGGACGCGGTGACGTCCAGCTGGAACTGACCGACGGCCCCTGCGAACTGCGGCGGTCGCCCGGCCGTGGGCGGATTGAGGACCTTCAGGGCCAAGGGCTCGCTCTGGAAGGTCAGCTGCCGTTGTTCCCCACCCCCGAACAGGGGTTCGAAAAGGGAGTTCATCCCCCGGGACCGTCGCTGGGTCTGGAAGACGTAGAGGGTCTGGAACTCCGCGGGTCCCAGGCTGAGATCACCGGCCTTCACCGCCGTGAGGGCGATGTTCCAACGCACCACCGAGTACAGGAGGTTGGTGATCGTCTCGGGCGGGAGATTCTCCACCGTCTGCTGGCCCTTGATGAAGCCGTCCAGCTTGAGGCTGGGCGGGGCCTGTCGGGCCGGGGTCTCGCGGTAGTGGAACCGGATCTCCACCGGGAAGGTTTCGCCGACATAGACCTCGGGTCTCGGCGCCACCAGTCGCAGAAATCCGATGCGGGATATGTCGAACCCCTGGCCCACCCGAAGCGTCAGCGGTGCGCTGGTGTAGGTCTGACCACCGGCCTCCACGGACAGTGCCGGAATCTGGACGAGACCCGGGTTCTGGGTCTGGACCTGATATTGATGGATGAGCGAGGTGGAGCGGCTGAAGTTGACGATCGAGATCTGCTGCGAGGCGCCTTGGTATCGGATCGTGGCGTTGGTGACCGCCGGAAGCGTCGGAGCCTCCACGTCACCGAGATCGGTGAAGACCAATCGGAGCATGGCGGAGTCGCCCGCCCCCACGGTGTCGGGGGCCAGTTCGGCATGGAAGGCCGGTTCGGCCCAGGCACGGAGCCCGAGGGTGCCGAGGAACAGCGCCAGCAGAGCGATTCCCCGGAGGAATCCGCGGACCGGGGCCAACGTAGGATTGGGGTCCGGGGTCACCATGGCTTCCGGATCCTTGCCGCCCGCTCGGCGGCCTCCTTGCCGCTGCCATAGGCCCGGAGCAGCAGGGCTTTCTCCTCGCCCTTCTGGCTTTCCAGCATCTGGACCGCCTGTGAGGCCGACATCGCGCCCTCCTCGCCCTCCGCAGCCTCGACCGCCTGTCCTGCCTGGCCCTCGGCTCCGTCTCCCGGCTGCTGACCCTGCGGTTGTGCTCCCCGCTTCGAAGGGTCCTGGTCCGGCTTCTGCGCCGAGCCCTGGTCCTTCGAGTCCTCAGGCTTGTCACCCTCCCGGTCCTTGGACTCGCCCCCTTGGGTCGACTCGTTGTCGGGCTGTTGGGACTCCTTCGACCCCTGAGGGTTCTGTTGTTGCCGGGACCCGGAGTTGTCCTGTTGTTGTTCCTGGTCCTTCTGGTCCTTCTGGTCCTGGGAGGATCCGGAATCCTGGGAATCCTGGGAATCCTGGGAATCCTGCTGTTGCTGCTGCTGCTTTTTGTCCTTCTGGTCCCCGTTTTCCTTGTTGTCCTTCGACTGCGACGACTGCGGTGGGGGCTGCTGTCGTTCGAGCTGTTCGAGCTGTTGTCGGACGAATGAGTAGTTGATCGAGGCGTTGGTGTCGGTGCCGTCGAGCTTGATGGCCGACATGTAGTTGGTCAGCGCGTGGTACCAATGGCTTTTCCGGGCCGCGGGATCGGTTGCGGATTCACCCAGCCGGTAGCGGGTGTTCCCGAGGTTGTAGTAGGCCTGCTGCTGGAGCTTGAGATCGGGGGCCGCGGTGACGCCTTCGAACCAGCTGGCGGCGTTCGTGAGGTCATTCCGGCGATAGGCTGCGGCCCCGGCGTTGAATCGGAATCGCGGATCCTCCGGGCTCTTCCTTGCCAGTTCGGAGTACTGGGCCTCTGACCGCTGGAAATCCCCGCGTCGGTAGGCGTCGAGGGCCGACTGTGGCGAGGGTGCCTGCCCTGAAGCCGGGTCCGGTGCCAGGGCCGCCAACAACACGAGTGCGATGAGGCGTGTGGATCGCATGACGGGTTCAGGTCGGTTTCGTGACGGGCGAGGTTCGACCGCTGCGCCCAAGGTTGCCACCACCGTTGGTCCGGGCAACGGTCCGGCGATGCTCCGGGACGAGGATCTCCGTCATCAGGAGGAGGATCCCCAGTCCGAGAGGCCACTGGAACCGTTCGATCCACTGGCGGGCCCTACCGGCCTTCAGCAGCGAACGGGGCAGGGGGCCCAGGCCCTGTTCGTACAGGTTCTGGATCGTCTGCCGGTTCTGGAGGGGCAGATAGAATCCTCCACCGGCGTCCGCGACCTGGCGGAGCAGATCCTCGTTGAGGCGGGACTTCACCGCATTGCCCTGCTGATCCTTGATGAACACCGGATTCCCATACGGGTCGCTCGTCTTCAACACGGCGCCCTCGGGGGTTCCGACACCAAGGGTGAAGATCCGGATTCCATCCTGGGCCATCTGCCTGGCGACATCGATCGCCCCGGGCTCGTGGTCCTCGCCGTCGGTGATCACCACCACAGCCTTGGCCCCGGTGCTGTCCTTGCCGAACGCCGCACGCGCCTCGCGGAGCGCCGCCGCCAGGCCGGTGCCCTGGACCGGGATGAGGTCGGTGTCCAGCAGCCGGACGCTCTGACGGAACGCCTCGTCATCGAGCGTGAGCGGTGCCTGGAGAAAGGCATCGCCGGCGAAGGCGACCAGGCCGAGGCGATCGGCACGGCTCGATTCCACGAGGTCCAGCGCTGCACGCCCGGCCTTCTCAAGCCGGTTGGGCTTGGAGTCCAGCGCCAGCATCGACCGGGACACATCGAAGGCCACCACGATGTCGAGTCCGGAGGCCGTGGTCTCCTCGTCGACCGTCCCCCATCGGGGTCGGGCCAATGCGAGGAGGACGGCCACCACCGCGAGTCCGGCAAGGATGCGCCGCAGGATCTGGAGTCGGAGGGAGACCCCGACCGTGAGCTGGGCGTAGAGGCGGGATCCGACGAACCGGGCCGCGGCCTGCTGCTTCCGACGCCACGACCAGACCAGGAACACGCCCGTGGAGAGACCGAGGACCAGCGTCAGCCATAGGAAGGTTTGCGAGGCGAAGGACATGCGGTGGACGGGTGGCGTCTAGGGCAGCTTCCTCCAGACCGTGTTGCCGAGGAGAAGCTCGAGGAACAGCAGCGCGAGTCCCGGGACCACCGCCCACGCCATCAGCTCCTCGACGTAGGCGTACTTGTTGAGCTTGGCCTCGCTCTTCTCCAGACGGTCGATCTCGGAGTAGATCCGACGCAGGGTCTCCGTGTTGTCCGCCCTGAAATATTTCCCTCCGGTCATCTGGGCAATCCTCTGGAGGGTGGGTTCGTCGATGTCGACCGGCACCCGGGCGTAATGCTTTCGGCCGAAGCCGTCGACACCCTGGGGTACCGGGGCGAGACCGCGGGTTCCGACGCCGATCGTGTAGACCTTCACCCCGAGCGCCTTCGCCGCCTCGGCTGCGGTGTCGGGCGGAATCTTACCGGCGTTGTTCTGTCCATCGGTCAGGAGGATGACGATCCGGGACTTCGACTGCAGCTGACGGAGGCGGTTCACCGCGGTGGCGAGACCGGAGCCGATCGCGGTCTGCTCACCGTTGATGGTGCCGAGCTCCAGGCGGTCGATGACCCGGCGGAGGAAGTCATGGTCCAGCGTCGGCGGGGCCGCGACGAAGGCCTCGGTGCCGAAAACGACCAGTCCGACCCGGTCGGCCGGCCGTTCGTCGACGAATGTGCGCAGGGTGTCCTTGGCGATGGCGAGGCGGTTGACCCGTTCCCCGCGAAGCTCGAAGTCCTCGGCGACCATTGACCCGCTCATGTCCATCGCCACGGCGATGTCGATACCGCTCGCGGATATGGGGGCTTGTCCACCGGCGACCTGGGGCCGGGCCATTCCGATGAAGAACAGGGCGAGGGCGATCCAGCGCAGGTTGAGCAGCACGATGCCGGCCCGGCTACGTCGAAGTTCGGTGATCCCCTTCACGAGGCTCAGGCTGGAATAGACGAACGCGCTCTCGGGCCCTGTCCTTCCCCGCAGCCACGCCAGCAGCGGGATCGACAGGAGGCCCAGCAGCCACCAGGGGGATCCGAAGGTGAAGTTCATCGCTGGCGCGGGGGCATGGGTGGCGGCGCGGTCGGGCCGTGGGGCGATGGGACCGTCTCCTCCACGAGGCGCACCGCGGCGCGGTGCAGGGCCTCCAGTTCCGGACGGTCCACGACCGCACGGGCGAATTTCACGAGGTCGCAGCGGGTCAGGAAATCTGCGAGCAGCTCCTTGTGGCGGCCATCGAGGGCAACGCTTCCGGAAAGTTCCGCGAGGAACTCCTCGGTCGTGCGCTCCGGAGCACGGAGGCCAAACCGGTCCTCGAGGTACTTGCGTGCCGCCTCGGAGACCTCGACCGCGAACCGCTCCGGATCCTCGATCCAGTCCAGCGCGGCCTGGAGACGTCGGCGTGCCGCCTCCTCGGGCGAAAGCGTCGGGGTCCCGGTTCCGCCCGACTCCTGCTTCCGCCGCCACCAGCGCCAGGCCAGCACGATGCCTGTCGTGACCACCGCGAGCGCCAGCGCGGCCCAGAGCCAGGTCCAGGGCGACTCGATGTCGATCGGGCCCCGGATGTCCCGGAGGGGCTGCGGTTGAGGTGCCGACATCGGCGTGGCCGCGGACGTGGCCCTTGGCGTCACCCCCGGGATGAGGGGGAGATTTGTGGCTCCCTCGACGAGGGTGTGCGCCGACAGGCCCGCCAGCAGTGCGATCCGGGGAATCCAGGATCCCAGACCGACACCGTCGGTCACGCGCATGGAGGGGAGGGGCATCATCCGCGACGGCGTCGTTTGTCCCGGGTGTCGAAGAACTGCTGAAGAGCCCGGTCGTAGGGGGCGTCGGTCCGGACCCGAATGGCATCGACCTTGGCCTGTCGGAACAGTCGGTCGAGCTCGCGTCGGGTCTTCTCCTGCCGCTGCGCGAACGCATCGCGGCGCCGCTGGTCCGCGGTGTTCACCTCCACGACCTCCCCGGTCTCGGCGTCCTGCAGCACCAGGCGACCGAGACCCGGCAGCTGTTCCTCGAAGGGGTCGACGATCTGGATCGCCACGAGGTCATGCTTCCGGCTGACCTGTCGAAGCGAGGTGGCCGACACCCGACCCAGGCTTTCGGAACGGACCACCCGCCGCCTCAGGTGGGCTGCGATCTCGGCCCGGCTCGGGTTCGTCTCGCCCAGGAAGTCCGACAGCACCAGCACCACAGCCCGGTGGGGCAGGATCCGATTCGCGAACTGCAGGGCCCCATTGACGGAGGTCCCGCGGTACTGGGGTTTGTGGAAGAGGATGTCCCGGATCACCCGCAGCACGTGTCGACGTCCCTTCCTGGGGGGGATGAACTTCTCGACCACCTCGGTGAACAGGAGAAGGCCGACGCGGTCCTGGTTGCGGATCGCCGAGAAGGCCAGGACGCAGGCGATCTCGGCCGCGAGCTCACGCTTTGATTGGTCGACGGAACCGAAGAGTCCCGAAGCGCTCAGGTCCACCATCAGGAGCACGGTCAGCTCCCGTTCCTCCCGGAACTTCTTCACGAACGGATGGTTCATCCGCGCCGTGACGTTCCAGTCGATCGCCCGGACCTCGTCGCCCGGCTGGTATTCCCGGACCTCGTCGAAGTCCATCCCCTGTCCGCGGAACGCCGAATGGTACTGCCCGGCCATGGTCTCATCGACCAGGCGCCGCGTCCGCAGCTCGAGCTGTCGGATCTTCTTGAGCAGTTCCTTGGGGATCATGTGGGTTCCGTCCTGGGTCGGACTGGTCGCCGCGCGGGTTCACGAGCCCGACGGGCTTCCTGTTCCGGTCTGCCGGGGCCTTCAGGGCACCGGCAGCTCGTCGAAGATCCTCTGGATGACATCCTCGGCGCTCTTCTCCTCGGCCTCCGCCTCGTAGGTCAGCGTGATGCGGTGACGGAGGACATCCATGCCGATGCTCTTGACGTCCTGGGGCGTCACGTAGCCCCGGCCGCGCAGGAAGGCGTGGGCCTTTGCGGCGAGCGTGAGCGAGATGGTCGCCCGTGGGCTTGCCCCGAGCTGGATGAAGTCCTTCACCCCGATGTTGTAGTGCTGCGGATCACGGGTCGCACATACCACGTCCACGATGTAGTCCTTCACCTTGTCGTCGCAGTAGAGCTCGTTGATCACCTCGCGCGCGCGGAGCAGGGTGGCCGGGTCGACGACCGGAGAGGCGGTCGGCTGCCCCGAGGTCCGGGCCATCAGGTCGAGGATCTGACGCTCCTCGTCGCGCGTCGGGTAGCTGATCTTGAGCTTCAGCATGAAGCGATCGACCTGAGCCTCGGGCAGCGAGTAGGTGCCCTCCTGTTCGATCGGGTTCTGGGTGGCCAGGACGAGGAAGGGTTCCTCGAGCTTGAAGGTCTGGTCGCCGATCGTGACCTGCCGCTCCTGCATGGCCTCGAGGAGGGCCGACTGCACCTTGGCGGGGGCCCGGTTGATCTCGTCGGCCAGCACCAGGTTGGCGAACACGGGGCCGCGTCGGACCGAAAACGTTCCGGACTGGGGGTTGTAGATCTGGGTGCCGACGACGTCGGCCGGGAGCATGTCGGGAGTGAACTGGAGCCGGCTGAACTTCACGTGCAGTCCGGTCGCCAGGGTCTTGACCGACAGCGTCTTCGCAAGACCCGGCACGCCCTCAAGCAGGACGTGTCCGTTGGCCAGCAGGCCGATCACGAGGCGCTCGGTCAGGTACTTCTGGCCGACGACGCACCGCTGTATCTCTGAAAACAGCGGGTTGAGGAAGGTGCCGGCTTCCTGCACGGCGGCGTTGAGGGCGGTGACGGAACTCATGATGTCGGATAGGAAGTATTGTGGGGAGAAGGACACCGGAAAAAGTCCCAAGTTCAAACCGGGCGGGCCTCAGGCCCGGAAATTCCACATCCGGTCCGACGGGCCCTCTGGTAGCCTTGGGAATGCAGACTCTGTTCATTGCCACCGGCAATGCCCACAAGGTGGGGGAAATCCGGTCGTTTCTCGGATCGGGCTTCCGGGTGGTTTCCCAAAAGGAGGTCGATCTCCGGCTGGACCCTGAGGAGACCGGCTCGAGCTTCGCGGAGAACGCCGCGATCAAGGCAATCACATGGGCAAGGCACCTTGCCTTTGGGGCTCAGGTTCAGGGGGTCGACTGGGTCCTGGCCGACGATTCCGGGCTGGAGGTGGACATCCTGGGTGGAGCCCCGGGGGTGCACTCGGCGCGCTACGCGCATCTTGAGACGGGTCAGCCCGGCAATGCGCCTGACGCCTTGAACAACGCCCGCTTGTTGCGGGAACTCTCGCGGTTCCCGGTCAACCGCTGGACGGCCCGGTTCCGGTGCGTGCTGGCACTGAGCCCGGTCCGACCCGGCATTCCGGGCGAGGTTCTGGAGCGGGAGACCCGGTGGTTTGAAGGGGTGTGTGAGGGTCGGATCCAACCCCAGCCTGCCGGGGTCGGTGGATTTGGTTACGACCCATTGTTTATCCCGGAGGGTGAGACCCGTTCGTTCGCGGAACTGGGCGCGTCAGTGAAGAACCGGATCAGCCACCGTGCACGCGCCCTGGAATCGCTTTCCATCGGGTTGAACCGGGAAGGATAGGGGTGGCGTTGTCCGTCACCGGTTGGCTAGAATTTTGGCCGGATCCCGGAATTCCATGAATGCCTCAACCCTCCGTCCTGCTCGCCGTGGGTTCACCCTGATCGAGCTGCTCGTGGTCATCGCCATCATCGCCATCCTGGCCGGCATGCTCCTGCCCGCCCTGTCGAAGGCCAAGGAGAAGGCGAAGTCCACCAGCTGCATGAATGCCCTCCGCCAGATGGCCATCGCACAGAGCGTCTATGGCGGGGACTTCGGCGGACGGTTCACCCCGACCTTTGCCGTACGGGGCTCCAACGTGGAGCGCAAGGCGTGGTTCAACTTCCTGGCCCCGTTCACCCAGACCACCAACCTCATCCTCTGCCCGAGCAAGACCAAGAAGTTCAAGGAACTGGTGGCCCTGTATCCGAGCGACCAGCAGGACAAGGCG
Organism: Verrucomicrobiota bacterium; assembly: GCA_016871805.1. Lineage (GTDB taxonomy): Bacteria > Verrucomicrobiota > Verrucomicrobiia > Limisphaerales > UBA9464 > UBA9464. Next base: position 14,269 of record VHCG01000014.1, on the reverse strand, counting down.
GTGTCGAACTACGCCATGAACTTCGGCTTGGGCGGATGCGACTGGCCGAGTGTCTGGGATGCCTCGAAGTATCCCCAGCAGAAGGATTCCTCGATCAGGAGCCCGTCCACCGCCGTACACCTGACCGACGGGGCCAGCCAGCCTCAGTCGACCAAGGATCCGCTGAAGTGCGTCACCGTGAAGTCCCCGGAAAAGGCCGGGGCCTGGGTCCTTCACGATCCGGTCAACAGCAGCCCGTGTGATGGCTGTGTCACCGTGCCATCCACCCAGGATCCGAACTGGGGGGGGCCGCACCTGCGTCACACCGGCAAGAGCAACGTGGCGTTCGCCGACACCCATGTGGAGAACATGCTCTCCTCGAAGTGGTACTACGGAGGATCCCCGTGGCTCCGGGCCGATGGGGTCATCCAGTAGTCGACCGAGATCGGGGTCTCAGAGCTCCACCTGCATCCCGAGCTCGACCATCCGGCTCGCGGGCAGTCGGAAGAATGCGGTGGCACTTTGGGCGTTCCGGGAGAGGATGCCGAAGAGGAGTTGACGGTTCCATGGAAATTGCGACTGGGTCGAAGGCACGATCGTCTCACGGCTCAGCAGGAACGTGGTTTCCATGATGCGGATGCAGAGGCCCTTATCGGTGCAGAGGTCGGAGCCCACACGCTCCAGTCCGATCCATCCGGTGTGAAGAGCCTTCCGTCTCCGACCGTCGATCCCCGTGTTTCCGGCGGACATGCCGCCTCTCCGTCCCTACAGTCTCACCATGATCCCTTTGCGAATCGGCTGGATCCTGCCCCTCGTGGCCGCGCTCGTCCGGACCGTGGCGGCCGAGGAACGGGTCGACTTCAACTTCGAGGTCAGGCCGCTCCTCTCGGATCGCTGCTTCTTCTGTCACGGACCCGACGACAAGGCCCGCAAGGCCAAGCTCCGACTCGACCAGCGGGAAGGTTTGTTCCAACCGAGGAAGGATGGCACCTGGATCATCAAACCCGGGGATCCGGCGAGTTCGGAACTCATGAAGCGGGTCCTGACGACCGATCCCGACGACGTCATGCCGCCGCCCGAGTCGCACCTGGAGCTCACCTCGGCGGAGAAGGACCTCCTCCGGCGCTGGATTGGCCAGGGCGCCGAGTGGGGGGATCACTGGGCCTTTCGGCCCCTGAACCGATTCACCCCGCCCAAGGCCCCGGAAGGGGTGCGGGTCGTCAATCCGATCGACCAGTTCGTCACCGCAGGCCTGGCTGCCTCGGGTCTCAAGCCATCGCCGCCGGCAGACCCTGCCCGACTTCTCCGGCGGATCCGACTCGACCTCACCGGTCTTCCCCCGACGCCTGAGGAACTCGAGGCGTTCGTCCGGGATCCCTCGCCGGCCGCCTACGAACAGGCGATCGACCGTCTGCTGGCCTCGCCTGCGTACGGGGAGCGTCGCGCCAACGAATGGCTCGATCTCGCCCGGTTTGCCGACACCTACGGGTATCAGACCGATGCCGACCGGGATCTCTCCCCCTGGCGCGACTGGGTGATCAAGGCCTTCAACGAGAACCTGCCCTACGACCAGTTCATCACCTGGCAGCTTGCCGGGGATCTTCTGCCGGGGGCCACGGATGAACAGATCCTCGCCACCGCCTTCAACCGGCTGCACCGACAGACCAACGAGGGTGGCAGCATCGAGGAGGAGTTCCGGAACGAGTATGTCGCCGACCGTGTCCACACCATGGGCACAGCTTTTCTTGGGCTGACCCTCGAGTGTTCACGGTGTCATGACCACAAGTACGATCCGATCAGCCAGCGCGACTACTACTCGCTGGCGGCATTCTTCAACAACATCGACGAGTCCGGGCTGTATTCCCATTTCACCGCGGCCACGCCCACCCCGACGCTGTTGCGGTGGGAGGGGGATGCGAAGGCGCGACATGCGGATCTCCAGCGCCAGCTCGCCCAGGCCGAGGAGAGGCTCGCTGTTGTCGCCCAGGAGGCCCGGACCCGGTTTGCTGCAACCAGTTCGCGGCCAGCCCTGCCGACCCCGGTCGCCCACTACGCGCTGGATGCGATCGTCGACAACCGGACGCCGGATCGGATGAGCACCAATGCGGCGTCACTGTCGGAAGGTCCCGAGATCTCGCCCGGCAAACGGGGCCAGTCGTTCCGCTTCAGCGGTGACAACTCGATGACGGTGCCCGTTGCCGGACAGTTCAAGCGGACCCAGCCGTTCAGCTTCGACCTCTGGCTTCGCCCCACCGAACAGCGCGATCGGGCGGTTATCCTACACTATTCCCAGGCCTGGACCGATTCCGGTAGCCGAGGGTACGAGCTGGTGCTGGACCACGGTCGGCCGTTCTTCGCGTTGATCCATTTCTGGCCCGGCAACGCCCTGGCAGTCCGCGCCAGGGATCCGCTGCCGCTCAACGACTGGTCCAAGATCACAGTGACCTATGACGGTTCCAGTCGGGCTGCCGGGGTCCGGTTGTACCGGAACGGCCTGCCGCTGGAGACGGAGGTGGTGCGCGACCGGCTTACCCGGGACATCCAGCATCGGGGAGCCTGGGGGGATTCGGGTGAGGGATCGATCCGTCTCAGCCTCGCGGCACGGTTCCGGGACAGGGGATTCCGCAACGGAGAGATCGATGAGTTGCAGGTCTTCAACACCTGCCTCACCCCCGGGGAGGTGAAGACCCTTGCCGGATTCCCATCCGGAGAGGGTGTCGAGGACGCGTTCCAGACCTATCTCGAGCGGAAGGACATCCCCTATCGGGAGGCCTTGGGCACCGTCCAGAAGCTGCGCGACGCTGAAAACGATCTCGTGGGCACGGCCCGTGAGATCATGGTCATGGGCGAGATGCCCGGGCGTCGACCCACCTTCGTCCTCAAGCGCGGGGCGTACGACTCGCCGGCGGATCCTGTAAAACCCAATGCGCCGGAGCGCATCCTCCCGTTCCCGTCCGACCTGCCCCGGAACCGGCTGGGATTCGCCCGATGGGTGACCGATCCGAGGAATCCCCTCACCGCCCGGGTGGCGGTCAACCGGGTCTGGAAACAGCACTTTGGACGCGGCCTTGTCGGCACCCTCAATGACTTCGGTGCCCAGGGTCAGTTGCCGGATCATCCGCAGCTCCTCGACTGGCTGGCGGGCGAGTTCATCCGCTCGGGTTGGGATCTCAAGGCCCTCCACAAGCTGATGGTCCAATCCGCCACCTACCAACAGGCGTCGGAAGGATCCGCTGAATCCATGGCCAAGGATCCGGAAAACCGGCTGCTGTCCCGAGGTCCCAAGCATCGGCTCGGCGCGGAACAGATCCGGGATCAGGCCCTCGCGGTGAGTGGACTGCTGAGTCCCGAGATCGGCGGACGGAGCGTCAAACCGTACCAGCCTCCCGGCGTCTGGGAGGAGGCTGGGACCGGGAAGAGCTATTCCCAGGACCACGGCGACAAGCTGTACCGACGGAGCCTCTACACCTTCTGGCGTCGGACCGCCCCGCCGCCGTCGATGCTAAGTTTCGATGCCGTCACTCGGGAGGTCTGCACCGCCAACCGCGAGGTCACGAGCACACCCCTGCAATCGTTGGTTCTCCTGAACGACACCCAGTTCCTCGAGGCGGCCCGGGTGCTGGCCGAGTCCCTGTGGCGGGATCCTGTGGCCGACGGGCGGTTCGAGCGGGCGTTCCAACGGGTCCTGGGTCGGGCTCCCAAACCCTCCGAGGCCCGCATCCTGCGTCAGCTGTTCGAGGAACAGCGCGCGTATTTCAGCCAGAAACCGGAGGAGGCAGTCCAGTTGCTCAAGACGGGTGAAAAACCGGTCGATCCGTCCCTGCCACCGGTCGATCTCGCCGCGGCCACCCTCGTGGTGAGCACGCTGATGAACCACGACGAATTTGTGATGAAGCGATGAATGCCTCCCTCTGCACGGGTCATGTCCCAGCGACCGATCTCAGCCGGCGCCAGTTCCTCAACCGGTTCGGCATGGGCCTCGGCGGTGTCGCCCTCGGGTCACTGCTGAATCCCACCCTGGCCCACGCCGCCGGCGACCCCGGGGTGCTCACGGGCAGGTTGCCGTTCACCCCGAAGGCCAAACGGGTCATCTACCTGTTCATGGCCGGCGGGCCGTCCCAGCTGGAGACGTTCGACTACAAGCCGCTGTTGAACGAGCGCCAGGGACAGCAGCTGCCGGATTCCGTCCGGATGGGCCAGCGCCTGACCGGGATGTCCGGAAACCAGGCGTCGCTGCCGCTCGCGGGCTCCGCCTTCAAGTTCGCCCAGCACGGCAAGGCGGGGACCTGGATCAGCGAGCTCCTGCCCCATACCGCAGGGGTCGCCGACCAGCTCTGCGTCATCCGCTCGCTCTACAGCGAGGCGATCAACCACGACCCGGCCATCACCTTCCTCCAGACCGGATCCCAGCTCAGCGGACGGCCGAGCTTCGGATCGTGGGTCCACTACGGGCTCGGCAGCGACAACGAGAATCTGCCGGCCTTCGTGGTGCTCATCACCCGCGGCAAGGTGGACCAGCCGCTCTATGCCCGACTGTGGGGCAGTGGATTCCTCCCGTCCCGATACCAGGGCGTGCAGTTCCGGGCAGGCAAGGATCCGGTGCTCTACCTCAGCAATCCGGACGGCATCTCGCCCCAGAACAGGCGCCTGATGCTCGACCGGCTGCGGGACCTCCACCAGACCGCGGCTGAGGGGTCGGGCGACTCGGAGATCGATGCCCGGATCGGTCAGTACGAGATGGCCTATCGGATGCAGACGAGCGTTCCGGACGTGATGGACTTCTCGAAGGAGTCCGACGCGACCTTCGACCTCTACGGTCCTGACGCGAAGAAGCCGGGGACCTTTGCCGCCAACTGCCTGCTGGCCCGACGACTGGCGGAGCGTGGGGTCCGCTTCATCCAGCTGTACCATCAAGGCTGGGACCAGCACGGCGGACTGCCCAACGGGATCCGTCAGCAGTGCAAGGAGACCGACCAGCCCTGTGCGGCACTGCTGAAGGATCTCAAGGAGCGGGGGCTTCTCGAGGACACGCTGGTGGTGTGGGGTGGGGAGTTCGGACGGACGAACTATTCGCAGGGCAAGCTGACCCCGACCGACTACGGCCGGGACCATCATCCCCGCTGTTTCTCGGTCTGGATGGCCGGGGGAGGAGCCCGGCCGGGGATGGTCTATGGGGCGACCGATGAGTTCGGCTACAGCGTGGTGGAGAATCCCGTCCACGTGCACGACCTCCACGCCACGTTGCTGCACCTCATGGGCATCGACCACCTGCAGCTGACGTACAAGTTCCAGGGCCGCCGCTTCCGTCTCACCGACGTCCACGGAGACGTGGTGAAGGCGGTGCTGGCGTAGGAATCCGGGACGGTTCCGTCACTCGTTCCATGGCCGTCCATCCCTAGATCTGGCGATGGTGGATCATACCGCAGATCGGCGAGCATTGCCGGATGAGGCGTCGCGTTGCGGGTTTCGATGACACATGGAAGGAGGTGTTCCGGGAGATCCTGCCGGAGTGTCTCCAGCGGTTTCGGAAGGATCCCATGGGACGCTGCCGAGGAAAACTTGGCTTGATGGCGAGATTGGGGCGACTGGCCCAAAGCCGCGGCTACAACCGCCGGATATGCTTTCTGTTGACGCGTGCGATCGATGGGTCGATCCACTTGCGAGAGCAGGAGGAAGTACTCTACGAAACTGGGCTTCGAAAAATCGAGGAGGAGACACCGATGCGCTTACTCGGCAGTCGTGAGCAGTGGGTCCTGAAAAAGGGCTGGAAGGAAGGCCGACAGGAAGGCGTGGTGCGTGGTTGGGGCGAGGCGCTGAAATCGCTGGTGTCAGCGCGGTTCCCGGACTGGCAGCCGTCGTGGAACCGTCATCTGGAGGCGGTCGATGATGCGGCCCGACTCAAAAAATGGCTCCAGCTGGGCATGACAGCCCCGAGTGGGGAGGCCTTCCTGAAGGCCATCGGGAAAAAGCGGCGATGAGGGTCCGGGACGGCGGAGTTTGAAAACCGGTTTGGCACCGCGAACGGGTGGGTCCCTGAATCTTGGCCTGCCGGTGGTGTCAGGGCCCCGACGCCGCTGGGTCCGCTGGGAAGCTTAGTCTCTCCCACCGATCCACTTCCTGAAACTCTGAATCGTTTGTTGTGCGGCAGTCTCGGCATCCGGAAGCGGCAGGACCTCGGCGGAGAGATAGCCGTCGTACCCGATCGACTTCAACGCCTCGATGATCGGGGCCATGGGGGTGTGGCCAAGCCCGATCGCGCGTCGATTGCTGTCGGCGAAATGCACGTGGCCGACCCGAGGCCCCGCGGCACGGATGGCGGCGGCGATATCGGCCTCCTCGATGTTGGCGTGGAAGAGGTCGACCAGCAGTCGGACATTGCGGGTCCTGAGGGTGTCCAGGAACTCGCTGGCCTCCGCCAGGGTGTTGAACAGGTTCGTCTCGTACCGGTTCAGGGGCTCGTAGAGCAGCGGTGCGTCGAGGGCGTGGGCTCGCGGTCCCAATTGATCGAGTTCCTCCCTCAGCCAGGCCAATGACTGTTCCCGCGACACGCCATCGGGAACCCGTCCCTGCATCGATCCGATGATGGCGGGTGCGCCGAAGCCCCCTGCGAAATCAACGATCGCCCCGGCGAAGTCCCGGGCACACATCCGGATGTGGGGATCGGGATCGGTGAGGCTCAGCTTCCGGGTCAGCCACCCGGCTCCGGTGCCCATGGCGGCGAGCTGGAGTCCGTGCTGCCGGAGCAGCGATCGGAGTTCCATCGAATGGACCTCATCGGCGTGGGTTGGAAACAGTTCGATGGCGTCGAATCCCGCCTGGGCGGCCTGGGCGCAGCCTTCGGCGAGGCTGCTGTGGAAGACGAAGGGACCGCGACGGGCTTCGGGGACGAGGCAGATGGTGACGGCGGAGCGCATCATGCAGACGACCAGACGGGCCAGACCCGGGGAAGGGGAGGGATGGTGCGAGGTGCAGGTTTCGAACCTGCGACCCCTTGCGTGTGAAGCAAGTGCTCTACCACTGAGCTAACCTCGCGCGAAGTCCGGTGTAGATAGACAAGCGGCGTCCCCATGCCAACGAAAAGTTTGGCCCGCGAAAAGTTTGTCCAAGTCGGCCGAGCGACTGGTGACTTCCGGTGTATTGTGTTCGACCTCGAGAAGCGAGTGCCCTCGGACATGCTCATCTCGGGTACTCGGGATGTTCCAGAAACGAAACAGGGCCCTCGAAGGGCCCTGGATCTGGAAAGTTGGTTGCGGGGCTAGGATTTGAACCTGGGATCCCGCGGCTGCGGGATGATGAGCCTGACGAGGTGTTGGCGCTCATCAAGGTCGCGAGACCGTATCCGCCCTTCTGACGTTTCATCCGGTTTTCCAGGCAACGAGCCTCACCGAGGGACAGCTCGGTGCTCGTCCACTCAACAGTCCACGGTCCCTTTCCCTTGGTCCATTTGGAGAGTCCTTGGTTGTGTTGATCCAGCCGGACGTTGATATCACTTGAGACTCCGATGTAGCCACGCCCCTCTGCATTCCTGAGGACGTAGACCCGGTAGAGATCCCTGGTTGCGGTTGGGTTCATCATCAGCCCCGGAAACGAAACAGGGCCCTCAAAGGGCCCTGGATCTGGAAAGTTGGTTGCGGGGCTAGGATTTGAACCTGGGATCCCGCGGCTGCGGGATGATGAGCCTGACGAGGTGACGACGAATTGGGCACGGATCTCCAAGGAGCTCTGATTACGAAACAGGGCCCTCAAGGGCCCTGGATCTGGAAAGTTGGTTGCGGGGCTAGGATTTGAACCTAGGACCTTCAGGTTATGAGCCTGACGAGCTACCGGGCTGCTCCACCCCGCGGTGAAGGAAATCAGAGTCGCGGTCCACATCGGTCGACGCAAGACCTCAGATCAAAATTCTGAGGAGCCATCGCGGCCAGCAGGTGCTCAATGGCCGCTGGAAGAGTCCCGATCCTTCGGACCCGGATCCGCCAGCCGCAGCGCCTGGTTCAGCAGGACCGCCAGGACCGTGGCGAAGACCAGTGACGACGAGAAGATCGGTTGGAGCGAGGGCTCCACCTTCGCATACAGCTCGGGAAGCAGGTCCACGCTCAGGCCGAAGATCAGTGAGAACCCCACGACGATCGTCTTCCGCTGGTCCACCTTCGACGACATGATGATAGAGAGTCCGGAGAACACCATGAAGCAGGTGACGTACACCAGAATCGCCCCCATGACGGGACGCGGCATGATCAACAGGATCGAGCTGAGCTTGGGGGAGAATCCCAGCCCGATGAACAACAGCCCTGCGACGTACCCGATCCATCGGCTCGTGGCGCCGGTTGCCGAGGACAGGGCGACGTTGGATGAGGAGGTGTCCGACGCCATCCCGCCAATGGCGCCCGAGACCGCCACGCAGATCCCGTCCGCCATCATGCCGCTCCCGATCCTCCGGGGATCCGATTCTTTCCAGTCCTCGTCGTTCACCTTCTCGCAGAGGATGAGGTTGCCATAGGTCTTCAGCGCCCCGCAGAGGGAGACGATGATGAAGGTTGGGACGAGGGACCATTGGAACGAGTAGGTCCACATCCCGGAATGCCGGGGCAGGGCCAGCCAGCCAGCGGAGGCCAACTTGTTCCAATCGTCCTCCCCCAACAGGCCCGTCAGCATCGAGAAGACATAGCCGGAGAGGAGACCGATCAGGACCCCGTAGAGCCGGAGTCGACCGGTCTTCCGGACCCCGACGCCCACCATCACCAGGAGGGTCAGGCAGGCCACGAGGAGGTCCAGCGGTTGGATGGATTCGGAGGCGTAGTTGACCCCGAAGAACTTGGAGACCCCGATCCGGATCAGGCCCTCGGCGACCATGAGGACGACCAGACCCGTGATTTCGGGCGGAAACAGGAATGCGATCCGGTGGATGAACAGGGCGAGGAAGGACTCCACCACCCCGGCAAACGCGGTCATTCCGTTCATCAGGGGAAGTCCTCCAAGCCAGGCCGCCTGGGCGCAGGCGCCGAAGAAATTCGGACCACAGAGGTTGGGACACAGGAAGCCGGATCCGATGCCGCGCCATCGCAGGGCCTGCAGAATCGTGCCGATGCCGCAGGCGATCATCGTCAGTGCCACGACGGAACGGACCTCCTCAAACCCACCACCCACCTCCCGGACCAGCACCACCGGCAGGACCAGGGTCGACGACATCAGGAAGATGTGCTGGATCGAGATCAGGATCAGCACGCCCGGCGGAGGCCGGTCGTCGACCCCGTAGATCAGATGGCTTGGAGGCTTGCCCATCAGCCTTTCATCCAGATCGGGGTGGGTTGGAAATAGTGGGATCCCACGATCACATAGCGGTCGCCCAGCTTTACCTTGCGGACATAGGCGACCTTCTTGGATGGCGTGGTCTCGCCCGGTTTAGGCCACATGAACATGATCCACGCGGCGTCCTCGCGCTGCAGCTTCTGGATGATCTAGGGGAAGGGCTTCTTCCCGTTGCTGTCCTGGAAATCACTGAAATTGCGGAAGGGGGCGTTCTCGAAGGACGGATCAACAATGGCCATGCCGTCCATTCCGAGGACGAAGATGTAGTTGTCGAGGAAGGTGAATTCATTGGCCGGATCCCGCAGTTTCTGGACGGCCTTGTCACCCTCCCGAGCCAGAAGCTCTGCGGCCCTGTCCACGGTGTTGCGGACGAAGGCCTTCTCGATCTGCACATCGTAGAGGCCCGCCCCGAGATTGTAGACCCTCCCGTCCGGGGCCCGGGCCCGGACCACGTAGGATGTTTTTCCAGACCGGGAAGAACCCTCCGGGGCGTGCCCAGCAGTAATGGACCCAACCCCGGTCCGGGATCCCGGCGATGGCCGGGATCATCCGCTTCCCGTGGACGTCCCGCAGATCGGAGAGGTTTCGTCCCTGAAGCGCCATCTCGACCGGGTGGAAGAGGCAGACGCCATTGGTGTCATAGGCGAAGAGGTAGAGGGAGGACTCCGAGTCCAGCCAGGGGCCCTTCGGATCCCGGAACTCCTTGAAGACATTCTCTCCGTCCGTCTCGACGCGTCGGGCAGCGCGTTCGACGAAGCTGACGAGGTGCCGTGTGGTCTCGAACTCGTATTGATCGAGCCGATGGGATCCGGGCTCTGGCTTGAGCCGCATCAAGCCTAGACAGCCGACGAGGAGCGCGACTCCCCAGGCAAGGGCTTGGAATGGCTTCTGGATCATCGGGCTCAGGAGGTTGCAAAACTCTCCGGCCACCGAGGAATGCGCTCAAGGCATTTCATGGAATCCAGGCCGAACCTGTTGAGCGGCTAATGACCGTTTCGATGGATGGCTTGAAAAGCATTCTGGAAAAGACTTGTCCCCAATCCAGTCACCGACTTTCCTTTCGTCGTTGCTCGTGCCCGCGTGGCGGAATTGGCAGACGCGCTAGATTCAGGTTCTAGTGAGTAACATCGTACAGGTTCAAGTCCTGTCGCGGGCACCAACTCTTCAGCAACATCCCCCGCAGCGAAGAGAGACTCACGTGGGGGCACGGAGCAAAGGCGAGCGAAGACAAATCCAAAGAGGAGCCCGCTGTGCAGGATTTTGGGTCTCCTGCGACTGGCTTTGGATTTGGGCTGGACCTCGATTGCGGCGGAAGTCGGCCTTCCGCATCTTGTGGAACACAATTTGGGATGATCTGTGCGCTAGTCGACAGGTGCCGAGGCCATCCCTGGGATAAAAACAGCAGCTTGGCCTCTTCGATTCCAACCCAACCCACCATGTCTTTTGGAACGAGCCGTAGGGAGGGCTTGATTCTGCTCACGCTGTCGGCGCTCCAGTTTGTCTCGATGGTCGACTTCATGATCATCATGCCGTTGGGGCCACAGCTGCAGCTGGCATTCGACATCGATGCCATGAGGTTCAACTGGACCGTTTCGGCCTACACGTTTTCAGCCGGAATCGCGGGAATCGTAGCGGCGCCGTTGCTCGATCGTTTTGGGAGGAGGGCTACCTATCTGGTCCTTACGCTTGGCCTGCTTGCCTGTACGATGGGCTGTGGTCTTTCGACCCGCCATCTACAGCTTCTGGTCATGCGGTGCGTGACTGGAGCCTTTGGAGGACTACACGGTGCGGTTACCTTGGCCTTGGTCGCGGATGTTGTCCCCCCGGAGAGGCGCGGCCGGGCGCTGGGTGTCCTGATGTCGGCATTCGGTCTGGCATCGGTGGTGGGTGTGCCGATTGGTATCGTCCTTGGAACCCGGCATGGCTGGCAGGTTCCCTTCCTGGTCCTGGCGATGTTTGGTCTCCCCTTGGCAGGCCTGGCGGCCTGGATCCTGCCCCCGCTCACAGGACAAGAGGGCCTCGCGACGCGGCGGACGATGGCAGATTTCGTGTCGACGCTCACCCTGCCCCCGCATCGTTGGGCATTTACACTTGCCGCAGTCCTCATGTTCGGGGCCTTTGCCGTGATCCCCGACATCAGTACGGCATTGGTGGCAAATGTCGGGGTGACCGAGGCCCAGCTTCCTGCGGTGTTTATCGTGGGTGGGATCATCACATTCGCAACCACCCCACTTGTGGGTCATCTCGTGGATCGGTTTGGGGCCCTCCGGGTGTTCTCGTTCACCGTGCCACTGTCTGCCGCAATTATGGTGGTGATGACGCATCTTCCCGCGGTGGGTCTGATCGGTGCTGCCCCCGTGGTGGCTCTCTTGATGGCCACCAATACGGGACGGATGGTGAGCGCGACCACGCTTGTCATGGCCTCTGTCGCACCCCGGCGAAGAGGCGGGTTCATGTCCGTCAACTCATCGGTGCAGCATATCGCGAGCGGCCTTGGGACCCTTTGCGCCGGGCTGATTATTGAGGGGTCCCCGGGGCAGCCTCTCCGAAATTTTGGGACGGTAGGCCTCCTCGCCGCGACTGCGACGATTGCCAGCCTCTGGATTGCCCCTCGGGTTCGTCCGTTTGAGGCTTCTGGATCCTAGCGACGCCCTGGGTCAGCGGTTCGGGGGGGGCACGGTAGGCTCCCAGGCATGGATCCGACCATGCCTTCTGCCAACGGGGCTCCAGCAGGATTATGGATGCGGTCAGGTACGGCAGTGGCGAGGGAGACTCACGCGGGGAAACGGAAACTCGGAGGAAGATGCCAAATGGAGAGACGGCATCCCTCCTGTTTTGGATCTGCCATCCGAGGGTCTTCCGGCGTGCCCCGGACGTTGTGGGGTGAGTCTGGGATATCAGCGGCGTCGAAACGCCACGGGAATCGACATCAGAACCGCACTCGCCATGAGCAGGAGGGTGCTGGAGGGTTCGGGAACAACCGCCCCATAGAGCGATTGGGCGATGATTGCATGGCCTGCCGACGTCGGGTGAATGCCGTCCCAGCAGAGATACTTCGAGAGATCGGCTCCTGGAACCGATCCACCTGCCGTGGCGGCATAGGTGAGGCCGTAAGCACCGGGATTGGAGTTGATCGACGTGATGAGCCCGAACGTATCAAAGGTGAGGACGCCGGCTTCTCCGGAGAGGCGCAGTGAGAGCGCGTCGTTCATCGTCTGTGTGAGCGTTGTCCCGAGGTAGGAGACGGAGGGGCCGAGGCCGCCAATCGCCGGAGTCAGACCGAGGTTTGGAGCATTTTAGACGACGATGTGCTGGGCTCCCTTGCCCTGCAACGTGTCGACGATGCTGCCGACATTGGCGGCGTATTGGGCGGCGAAGGTGGCGATCACCGTCGTCGGATCACCGCCTCCCGCGATCTGCGCCAGCGCGGCACGGGCGTCGTTGCCGCCTCCCGCGACCACATACAAGGCGTCCGCGGGTGCCTGGGAAGATCCCAAGGAATCAGTGAAGGTCGACACCTGCGTGAGTAGACTGGGCGGGAAGCCGTTGTCCAGAGGCCCCGTGGTCGCACCGCCGTAGGCGTAGTTCGAGCCCTGTCCTCCTCCTAGGACAGGGCCAGCCACCTGTGTCGGCAAGCCCAGCATCGTGGCGAACTGATAGGCCCATACGTTGCCGTTGCTGTACTGGAACGAATTCGCGTAGGGAAAGGACGGAATGAACTCGTTCGAGGTGATCTCACTCTGCAGCGTGATGTTCGTCGGTGGTGAAACCTTCGAGCCGAGCGCCACGGCGTTGTTTCCGGGATCGGAGAGGCTGTCACCGAAGATGTAGAGCCCGCTGAATTGAGCGGCATTGCCGGCGGTGGCGAGGGCGAGAGGGATGAGAAGTGCGTTAATCGACAGTCTCATGGGGGAATTCGGCAGGATGTAAAAAGGGCGGCGTAGAGTGGTGGCGAGGAGGGCCACGGTTGAAGCAAAAAGGGATTCGGGGGCCTGCTCCGAGTGTCGATCTCTTGGGGCTCAGGTGGGCCGTCGGTTTCTTGCGACGGCCTCGCTGATCGTGGCGACGCTTCGAAGGGTTGCCCGGGCAACCTCCTGATCCGTCATCTTCAGGCCATATTTCTTGTCGATTGCGACCACGAGTTGGAGCGCATCTACGGAGTCGAGACCCAGCCCCTCCGGACCAAAGAGTGGTCGCTCGTCGGTGAGGTCATCGGCGGGGGTCGACAGCATCAAGGTCTCCAGGACCAACGCACGGATCTCGCTCCTGAGTGCGACCTCATCCATGGAGGGCCTTTCCCTGCTCTGGGTGCGGTTGGGCACCTTGGTTGGATTCAGTGAGGTGGCGGGTCATGGGGCTGAAATGGATCTGAGATTTCCCGTACCGGGACGGCCGAAGATCCTATTCGAGCCCACTCCCTCGGTTCAAAGAATTCCACCGTCCACTTTGATCGTGGCCCCGGTCACATAGGAGGCCTCCCTGGAGGCGAGGAAACGGACGACGGCGGCAACCTCCTCAGGACGCCCGAGGCGGCGCATCGGTATTGAGGCCAGTGCGGCCTGACGTCGTTCCGGCGACAGGGAGTTCAGGGCCTCTGTATCGATGTAGCCCGGGCAGACCGCGTTCACCGTGATGCCGATGCGAGCCACCTCCTTGGAGAGGGACTGTGTCAGCCCCAGCACCCCCGCCTTGGCGGCGGCATAGTGGGTCTGTCCGGGTGGTGCCAGCAGGGCGCTCAGGGACGAAATGTTCACGATGCGGCCAAAGCGGCGACCAATCATGCCGGGAAGAACCGCCTGGCAGCCGAGAAAGACCGCGTCGAGGTTCACTGCGATCACGCGGGACCACGACTCCGGGGGGAGGGTTGCCAGTAGGCCGTCCTCCGCATGGCCGGCGTTGTTGACCAGGACATCGATCCGGCCGGCCGTGGATTCCATCTCCGAGACGGCACGCTTCCAGTCGGCGGGATCCGTGACGTCGAGGG
>VHCG01000013.1 GCA_016871805.1 Verrucomicrobiota bacterium | reverse complement strand
ACCGAAGCCGAACTGCTGCAGGTCCCGCTCAAGGGTGGAGCGGATGCGCCAGCGCCAGCGGCCCTGGATCTCGCCGGACTGAAGGGGCAGCTGGAGAAACTTTCCGCGGACGACCGGAAGAAGCTCCTCGAGACGCTCCAGGCGAAGTGATGCCGGCTGGAGGGTGAAGCGTGGGTTGGGGGCTGCGGGCTGACGACTCAGGATCTGGAAAGGTCTGATCTGGCCCAGGGAAAGGGGAGAGAGCCGCCCCTCCTGGTTTCTGCCGACTAGGGGTGCGGGGGTGTCCAGAACGCCAAGGAACGGATCGAGGCAAGCGCACCCGGCACCTGGCGGTGCGCTATGAGGAGGGAACACCGGGTGGATTCCGAGGCCGGTTTCCTGGAAACCTCAGGAATGCTCGAAACGGCGGTTGGAAGACAGGAAAAGGATTTCTGTTCCCAATTCTGGCGGCTCCGTGTTCCTTAAGCAGGCATTCCTCGTACTCAGCCTTTTCAACCACCCACTATTCTCGTGCTCCCATGAAGTCAGGAACCGTCGTTCGCTGGGTCTCCCTTGTCCTGGGGATCCTTCTTGCATGCACCGCGGCTGCCCAAGGCACGTTCAATGCGAACAACAACTTCACACCCGGTGGAGCCTCCACCAAGGCGTTCATCCTCGATGAAACCGGCAATGTGCTGGCCAAGGCGAAAGGGCGGGTCGAGGTCCGCTTCGGCAACACGACCCTCTCACCTAAAGGGACCGCCGGAGTCCCCCTCACCTTGGATGGATTGTTCTTCATCAATGGGCTAGCTGTGCCTGGGGTTCCAACCGGAGGTACCGCCACCTTGGCGGTCAGGGCTTGGGATGTCTCCAGCGGCGCCACCTATGACACCGCACTGGTGAGGGCCATGACCTGGGTGACGATCACCAGTCTTGGGGGTGGTACCACGCCTCCCGCGACCTTTAGCAACAACTCGGATTTCAAGGGATTGCGGCTCCAGGGGACTCCTGCGGGTCCCGAAGCTCCCAAGGTGGTCTCGAATCCGGTCGCCGCCACTATCACCGAGGGGCAGACCCTGACTCTGTCGGCATCAATCACGGGTATTGGAGTTTCCTATGTCTGGCAAAAGGATGGCTCGAATCTGAGCGATGGCGGACGGATCTTGGGAGCCAAAACCCAGACCCTGAGCGTGTCCGGAGTCGTGACCGCCGATGCCGGACAATACCGCCTCGTCGGGGTCAATGCCGCTGGCACGACGACCACGGCTGCTGCTGCGGTGACCGTGGTTCCGACACCGTTCCTGTCCCAGCTCTGGGCACTGAGTCACACGACCACAGAGACGTCGGCGGTTGCGATTGATGACGCGACCGGGCGTGTGGTGGTCCAGACGAGCAACCCCGGACGAGTCACCTGCGTCGATATCACCACCGGCGACATCCTCTGGGAGGTGGCCGTTTCCGGAAGGAACCGCTCCTCACCCACCATTGTTTCCGGGGGACGCGTCGTGTTTGGGTCGGACGCCCTCCCCAACGGTTGGGTCTACGGCCATGGCATGTCCAGTGGCGAAAAGCTGTGGGAACGGAACCTCGGAGGCGCGCCGTCCGCCGCCTCGTTCGATGGTTCGGATGCGATCTTCTTCGGCACCGTGGGCAACCACCTTGGAGGCGCCAACCAGTACGTCCGATTAGACCGCGTGGGCAACCAGACCTGGAAGGTCGGCGCTCCCGTCCAATCCCGGACCTGCCCGGTCATCCTCAAGAGCGGTCTCCTGGTCTACGGGGGCGGATCGTTCAACACCCTGATCACCGCCGTTCGCGCCTCCGATGGAGGAAAGGCCTGGAGCTTCGACACCGGAGGCGAGGCGGTGCAGGAGCCTGCATTTGGCCCCGGGGGACGGATCCTAGCCACCAGCCGGTCCGGAAAACTGTTCGCCCTGAACGCCTCGACCGGCGCCAAGATCTGGGAGGCGATTGTTGGCACCGAACCGGGAAGCCCCATCTGTGACGCCGCAGGCCGGGTCTATGTGGGCGCTCGGGGAGGAAAGATCCTCGCCTTCAATGGATCGACCGGTGCCAAAATCTGGGAGAAGATCCACGGTGAGGTCAGCGACAACCCCATCCTCTCCCTCGACAACCAGGGTCTTATTTGGTGTGGCGGCGACAAATCCGTCATCGGCATCCAATCGACCGATGGATCCGTCGCCGGCCGCTACGCCGTCGCCGGGGGTGTCGCCTCGGTCATGATCGCGAAGGGAGGCATTCTGGTGGCCCGCACCGGGAAGGGAGCCGCGGCCTTCCGCACCCGGGGTGTCACCGGACTCTCGTCGGATTCCCCCTGGCCCACGTGGCGCCATGACTCCGCCGGTACAAGCTTCGAGGGGTTCACCCTCGCTGTCACGGCCCCGACCGTGGCCGCGTCTCCCAGCAGCACCACGATCACAGCCGGCCAGACCCTCACCCTCACCGCCTCCATACTCGGCGAAGGGGTTGCCTACCGATGGCAGAAAAACGGGGTCGATCTCGTCGATGGGGGCAGGATTTCCGGGGCGACCACCCAGACCCTGACGCTCACCGGTGTTACCCTCTCCGATGGTGGCCCGTATCGACTGGTGGGATCGAATTCGGCCGGCAGCGTCACCACCGCGGCCGCCAACGTGATGGTCCAGCCCGCAGCCGTTCCACCCGTGATCATCGCCTCTCCTCAGTCGGTCGCCGGTATCGAGGGCGACCGCATCGTTCTGAGTGTCACGGCGTTCGGCGATCCCGCACCGAATTACCGATGGATGAAGGACGGAGTCATGATCGAAGGCCAGACGTCCTCGACCCTGGAACTCCTGTCGCTGCGTTCCGCCGACGCCGGATCCTATCGCGCGATCGTGGCCAACAGCGGCGGAACCGTGGCCAGTGCCGAGGCCATCGTCACCTGGTCCCCGGGGCTTGAGATATTCGCGGATGGCCAGCCGGTCCAGGGAACCCTGCGGACCGCATCGCCCGTCAGCCTCGAGCTCCGGTACGTGCGCCCTGACTGGATCCTCTTCTACACCGAGGACGGTACCGCGCCGGACTTCCTCTCGACACCCTACGGCGGGCCCTTCGGTGTGGTCCGGGCCATGGATCTCAGGATTGTCGCCTATTCCCCTGATTTCTCGGAGTCGCGGACGCTTCCTGGTCTTGCCGTGCGATTTGTGCAGCCGCAGACGCTGGGTTGGTCTCTGCTACCCACCCTCCGCTACCTCGAGAAAGGGGTTGTCGCCGCGACGGCCAGCAGTGGGTTGCCTGTGGCGATCAGGGTGGTCTCGGGTCCTGCCACTCTGACCAACGGTGAGCTGACCGCCACGGGCGTGGGTCAGGTCGTGCTGCGCGCTGTCCAGCCTGGGAACGACCAGTTCGCCGCAGCCATGATCGACCACACCATGACCATCCAAAAAGCGGTCCAATCACTCACCTGGCCCACCCTTGCGGGAAAGACCTTTGGGGATGCTCCGTTCAATGCTGCCGTGGTCTCCAGCAGCGGACTCCCAGTGACCTTGGTCCTTGATTCCGGCAAGGCGACGATGCAGGGAGCGACCCTTACCCTGACGGGTGCGGGACGGGTCTTACTGACGGCGAGCCAGGCCGGAAACTCACTGTACGAAGCGATCAGCGACACGCGGACCATCGAGGTCGCCAAGGCCGCACAGACCATCACGTTCCCTGCCCTCGCGGACCGTCCCTATACACCCGCCCCCTTCGCTCCGGTGGCCACCGCCAGCAGCAAGCTCTCCGTGTCCTTCGTCGTGTTTGGCCCAGCCCAGCTCGCCGGGGACACGGTGTCATTGACCGGGGTTGGAGCCGTGACGCTCCGGGCGATCCAGTCCGGGAACGACAATTACCTCTCCGCAAGTCCCGTGGAACGGACCTTCACCGTGACCAAGGCTCCGCAGACCATCACGTGGGGCCCCTTCCCCGGTGGTATCACCTTTGGGGATCCTGCCGTTAAATTGGTCGCCACCAGCAGTGCAGGGCTGGAGGTCGCTTTCCGGATCCTCAGCGGCCCCGGGATCATCGACGGCCAGATGTTCACGGCCGCCGGGGCCGGAACGGTCGTGATCCAGGCCTTCAACGCAGGCAATGCCCTGTACCAGGCCGGTGCCGCCCCCCTCTTGAACGTCGTCGTAGCCAAGGCTCCGCAGACCATCGCGTTCACGGCTCTTCCCGATGTCCCGTACTCGACGAATCCCATCGCGATCACAGCCGCTGCCCGGAGTCAGCTGCCGGTCAGCTACCGCCTGGTGGGTGGCCCCGCGACCCTGTCCGGAGACCGGCTGAAGCTCACGGGTGTGGGCGTCGTCAGCGTTGCGGTCGACCAGGCTGGAAACGCCAATTGGCTTGCGGCTCCCTCCGTCACGAACCGGTTTGCGGTCACCCGGGGAATCCAGACCCTTACCTTCGACGCCATTCCGGACCAGGTCGTCGGCAACCCGCCGATCACGCTCCAGGCCGTCAGCAGCGTCGGGCTGCCCATGCTCTTCGAGATCGTGAGTGGTCCTGCCACCGTCGCTGGAAAAGTTCTTACGCTCACGGGTCCCGGACGCGTCACCGTCCGCGCCCGCCAGGTTGGAAGTCCGCTCTGGCTTCCTGCCCAGACCAACCAAAGCTTTGAGGTCATTCAGATGACCGTGCTGACCGTGGCCGTCGTTGGAAACCAAGGTGGAACAGTCACCGTCGCCCCCTCGAAGGCGAAATACCTGCCTACCGAGACC
Organism: Verrucomicrobiota bacterium; assembly: GCA_016871805.1. GTDB lineage: Bacteria > Verrucomicrobiota > Verrucomicrobiia > Limisphaerales > UBA9464 > UBA9464. The sequence goes on along the minus strand of VHCG01000013.1, from coordinate 66,369 downwards.
GTCACCCTGACCGCCATTCCGGTGGATGGGTTCCGGTTTGAGGCCTGGTCCGGGGACGTGGCAGGGACCGAGAATCCGAAGTCCCTCTCCATGCTCACCAATCGGGTGGTGACGGCGGCGTTCAAGGATGTCGCCCCCCCTGTTCTCGCTTGGGCGACCCCCAAGGAGGGTACGAGCCCCGACCAGACCGTCCGCATCGCCGGTGTGGTGACCGACAATGTGGGTGTGGCGTCTCTTCGGTGGAGTCGCGATGGAGGTACGGCACTGGACGTTGCCGTCGACGCAAAGGGGGCCTTTTCCCTTGAGAATGTGCTGCTTTCGGCTGGCGCCAATCGGATCCGACTCACGGCCACCGATGCCACCGGCAACATCACAAGCGAGGAACGATCCATGGTCTGGGAACCCGAGCGAGTCCTTCAGGTCGTGGATGCCGCACCGGTCCAGGAAGGCCAACGAGTGTCGTTCCCCATCCTGCTCAGGACCCGGAAATCCGACGTCGCAGGCGCGACCTTCCGCCTCGAATATGATACGGCTCATCTGGCAGATCCTCAGGTCGAGTGGATTGCGACCGTGGGTCAGAGTGTCAACAGCGTGAACATGGGCACGGCAGGTGTGGTCAGCGGTTCATTCGCCCTGGCAGGCAACGCTATCCCCTCGGGTTCCAATCTGGTTGCCACGGTCAGCTTCCGGGCTCGCAGCGTACCGTTCAGTCTTGTGACCCCGGTCATTCCGCGGATCGAGAGCATTGCGAGTCCGACCGGAGCGTTCCTGAACACAGGCAACATTGCCGAACAGGGCGGTGGTCGCATCACCCCGCGCAAGATCAAGGGCGACAACAACGCCAACCAGCGCCTCGATGTCGGTGATGCCGTGGTCATCAGTCGACTCCAGGTCAGCCTCGAGGAAAGTCGCTCCTGGGATCTCCCGCTGAATGACCTCAATGCCTCGGGCAACATCGACAGCGGAGACGTGGTCAAGGTCCTTCGAGTGGTCGTGGGCATGGATCCGCAGCCGAAGGCGGCGCCGCGAAGCGGCGGGGGGAGAGAGTTGGGTGTTGAGAGTGGAGCGTTGAGAGTGGCGATAGGCGGGTCGGACGCCCCGGAAAGTTTGGAAGGGACCGGAGGTGCTGTCTCTCAACTCTCAACCCTCCACTCTCAACCGAATGCCCGCCGCCTGCGGCCTGCGGGTGCCAATACCAATGACGTGGCCACGCTCGAGTTCCCCGAAGGACCGGTGGCCCAGGTCGGCAAGCCGTATCGGGTCGTGGTGAGGTTGACCCGCGCCAGTGCGGCCATCGCGGGACTTAGCTTCACGGTGAACTATCCGTCGGCGCTGACCCTGACCGACAAACAGGTCGGGGCGCTGGTGCCGGCCGATGCCCTGCCACTGTGGGCGGAGTCGGTGGGCAGTGTGAACCTGGCGGCGGTGCGGTCCACGATCTGGCCGACCAGCACGGGCGTGGCGGCGGTGCTGACGTTCCTACCGACGGCGGCGATCAACGCCCAGGCTGCTTGGCCGATCGAGCTGGTGAAGGCCGAGGTGACGGGGGCGGGCTTTGACATCCGGGCGCTGGACAACGTCACGGGTGAGATCCGGAGCTTGAGCACGCCGCCGACCGAACCGAAGGTGGTGGTGCCGACGCTGCCGACGGAGGGCGGGCCGCTGGCGTTGGAGGTCGAGGCGGCTGCGGGTGCGGCGATCGTGCTGGAGACGACGACGGATCTGGGGTCGTGGTCGGAGGCGCAGCGTCTGACGGGTCAGGGTGCCGGGAAACCGGTACGCGTGACAGTGACGCCGGATCCAAACGCGCGGGCGCGCTTCTGGCGCGTGCGGGTGCCGTGAGGGGCTCCTCGTCTCCTCTCTGCGTGCCTGACCCTGTGCTAGGGGTGTCGCTCCTGGAGGGCGGTCTCGTAGACACGGCCGGTCTGTTCGGCACATCGGTCCCACGACTGGTCGATGACCGTCTCCCGAGCGGCCCTCCTGAGTGCCGCGGCGTTGTCCGGGAGCTGCGAAAGCTGGATCAGCGCCCGGCGGATGCCCTCGGGATCCTCCGGATCGCAGCGCATGCCGTTCCGACCGTCCTCGATCAGTTCCGAGGCGCCGACCCCGACGCCCACGACGACGGCCAAGCCGGACGCCATGGCTTCCGTGACCACGAGACCAAAGGGATCGTAGGCCGCGGGGTAGACGAAGACGTCGACCGCGCGGAAGGCCTCCTCCGGCTTGGGGTCGTAGCCATGGAAGGTGATCCGGTCGAGGACACCCCGGGCGCGCGCCTGTTCGCGGAACGCGGTGAAATTGGATCTCGAGACGACCAGGAGATGGGCGCCCGGGAACTGCTGCAGCTGGTCGATGGCGCCGGAAAGCCCCTTCACCGCCTCACCCATGAAGATCCAAAGCCACCGATTCTGGGGTACCTTGAACCGTTCCTGGAGCCGTCTCCGCTCCTCGGGATCGGCCGCAGGTCGGAACCGGACACTGTCGGTGCCGTGGTAGATGACATGGGTCCGGCCCTGCCATCCGTACTGGGCTTCGACATCCCTTCCAAGGCTGCGGGCGATGGCGATGAGATGTCGTGCCCGCCTCTGTCGGTAGAACGCCCGCTCGAACGGGGTGATCAACTCGGCAAACCATCGGGATCTCCACCCGGCACCCCGCAGGTGCCTCAACCGTGCCCCGTTGCACATGTGGCCGGTGATGATGTCGGTCCGCCAAGAACTCAGCCCCTGGGCGTGGATCAGGTCCGGCTGGATCCGGGCCAGGGACAGTTCCGCGAAGGGGAGGAACGAGGCGATCGTCGTGATGACGTTGAACCGGTTCGCCGCGACCTTGTGGTAGTGCGTGTTCGGGGCGTCGACAGGCTTCCAGGTGTTCGCGTGGATGTGGAACTCGAACTGGTCGGCCAGGCGTCGCACGATCTCGTGGCAGTAGCGTCCCTGGCCCAGGTTGGGATCGAAGTCGTGGATGACGATGGATACCCGAGGGAGCTTCTGCATCGGTCGGCTGGGGTGACGAAACCATCTGTGGGTCAGCCTGTCAGTGTGAAAGGGGCTGCGCCGGTCGGTGACCGGCACCTTGATCTCGTGCCCACAGTCCGGTTCCGAAGGGGGGGAATCACGATCCCTGGGGTGGGATTCCGGACGATGTTGGCGCGGTACAGGTCCCGCATGGGGCGCGGACTCTCGTTGTCATTTGGATCGTGCCCGGCCAACGTTTGCCTGCGATGCGTCCCTATCTCGACCTGCTGCGCCACGTGCTCGAGCGGGGCACCTTCAAGGCGGATCGGACCGGGACTGGGACCTGGTCGATCTTTGGTGCCCAGACCCGTTATCCGCTGTCCGACGGCTTTCCCCTGGTCACGACAAAGAAGGTCCATCTCAAGAGCATCATCTACGAGCTGCTGTGGTTCATCCGCGGGGAGACCAATGTCCGCTGGCTCCAGCAGCATGGGGTGAGCATCTGGGACGAATGGGCCGACAAGGAGACCGGGGAGCTGGGTCGGGTGTATGGCGCACAATGGACGGATTGGCGGTCCTTCGACGGGCGGTCGATCCACCAGCTCCGGGAGGTGGTGTCCCAGATCCGGACGAACCCGGATTCCCGCCGGCTGATCGTATCGGCCTGGAACCCCGGGGAGCTTCACCTGATGGCCCTGCCGCCCTGCCATGCCTTCTTCCAGTTCTATGTCAGCGAGGGGACGCTGAGCTGTCAGCTGTATCAGCGGAGCGCCGACCTCTTCCTGGGGGTCCCGTTCAACATCGCCAGCTACGCCCTGCTGACCCTGATGGTGGCCCAGGTCACGGGTCTGCGTCCGGGCGAGTTCATCCACACCCTTGGCGATGCCCACATCTATTCGAACCATGTCGACCAGGTTCGGACCCAGCTGGCGCGGGAGCCACGGCCGCTCCCCCGCATGCGGCTGAATCCGGAACGACGTGAGCTGGAGGAGTTCGTCTACGAGGACTTCGAGCTCATCGGGTACGATCCCCACCCGCCGATCAAGGCTCCGGTGGCGGTCTGAGGAGGCGCGGCATGGACGACTCCGGGTTCGAGATCCGCCCCGCGACCCTCGACGACTGTCCTGGCATCCTTGCGGTCTACAACGAGGCGGTGCTGACGACGACGGCCACGTATGACTACGAGCCCCGGACGCTGGAGCACCGGCGCGACTGGTTCGTGGCCCGTCAGCGGAACGGGTTTCCGGTGCTGGTGGCGGTGGATGTGGCGGGTCGTGTGGCCGGCTGGAGTGCCCTTAACCCCTACCACGACCGGATCGGGTACCGGTTCACCGTCGAGACCTCCGTGTATGTGGCGGCCGAGTCCCGCGGTCGGGGTCTGGGTTCGCGGCTTCTCGCCCCCTTGATCCCCGCGGGAGAATCCCGTGGATTCCATGCGATCATCGCGGCCATCGATGCCGACAACGCCGTGAGCCTTCGCCTCCATGAACGCCATGGCTTCATGACGGTCGGACGATTCCGGCGTGTGGGGTTCAAGTTCGGGCGCTGGCTGGATGTGGTCTACATGGAACGGTTGTTGGCGGAGCCGCGGGTTTCCGGCTGACGGAGGTCCATGCGGTTGCCGGGGTCTGGGCGCCCGTCGGAACACATTTCGGGTTCCTCGGAGGTCGGGCAACGGGTACCACCACGGGATGTCGGATGCCCGCCCCGTTCGGAATGTCGCCCTCATCGGATTCATGGGGGTGGGGAAGTCCACCGTGGGCTCGATGGTTGCCGGCATCCTGAACTTCGAGTTCATGGACACGGATCGCGTCCTGGAGGAGCGGTCGGGGCGACGCATCGCGGACATCTTCGCCAAGGAGGGCGAGGCGGCGTTCCGCGGGATGGAATCGGATCTGGTGCGGGAGCTCGAGCAGGCCGATCGCAAGGTGATCTCGACCGGGGGTGGACTTCCCATGACCCCGGGAAACCTGGAGAGCCTCCGAAAGCATGCCTATGTGGTGTGTCTCTGGGCCTCGGTGGAGACGATCTATCAACGGGTGCGGCACCAGACCCATCGTCCGCTGCTCAACACCCCGGACCCGACTGCGACGATCCGGGATCTGCTCCAGGTCCGGGGTCCGGTCTATCGCCAGGCGGATCTGCTCCTCGGGGTCGACTACCGGTCCCCGAACGAGTCGGCGCGGCTGATCGCCTCGGCGTTCCGTCAGATCTCAGGACAGGAGTCCCGGCATGTGGAGCGCTGAGGAGACCGGCAGGGTCCGGGCGCGGGCCCTGGAGCTGGGATTCGACGGCTGCCGGATCACGGATGCCGCGGCACCCGAGACGGGTGTGCTGTTCCAGGAGGCGCTCGCGGAAGGGCGACACGGCGAGATGCACTGGCTGGCCCGCAACGCGGAGAAGCGTCTGCGTCCCGACCTGGTCCTCCCCGGGGCACGCAGCATCGTGCTGGTCGCGGCGAGCTATGGGGTGCCCTCCGGACCCGATCCTGTTCCGGAGGCGGCTACCGCCCCGCGTGGCACGGTGGCGCGTTACGCGTGTCGTCAGGACTACCACGATCTCATGGGGGGGCGGCTCGCCGATTTCGCGCGGTTCCTCGAGGAGAGGGGTGGGGAGGGGGCGAGGGCGCTCTGGTATGTGGACACGGGTCCGGTGCTCGAGCGGGATCTGTCGCGCCGGGCGGGACTGGGGTTCGTGGGCAAGCACACGAATCTGGTCTCGAGAAACCTCGGGAACTGGATCCTTCTCGGTGCGGTCCTCACCACGGTCCCCCTGCGACCAGATCCGCCGGAACCGAACCGTTGTGGCACCTGCACGCGATGCATCGAGGCCTGTCCGACCGCGGCATTCCCCCGGCCCTTCGTGTTGGATGCCCGCCGCTGCATCTCCTATCTGACCATCGAGCTCAAGGGTTCCATTCCGGTGGAGCTGCGTCCCCTGATCGGGGATCGGATCTTCGGGTGCGACGACTGTCTGGCGGCGTGTCCCTGGAACCGATTCGCCCGGGAGAGCGCCCTGCTGAAGGAAGGACTCCGGCCCGGATGGCGGCGTCCGGACCTTCTGGCGTGGCTGGCGCTCGACGACGCCGGGTTCCGGGAGCTGTTCCGGGGGACCCCGATCCTGCGGACGAAGCGTCGGGGCCTGCTCCGGAATGTCTGTGTCGCCCTGGGCAACGTTGGGGATGCGGGCGCCTTGCCGGCGCTGAGTCGTGCCGCGGACGATCCGGAGCCGCTGGTCGCGGAGCATGCCCGATGGGCGATCGACCGGATCCGCCTTCGGGCCTCGGGAGAGGCGGCTGAGGATGGCCCTCCGGAGCGCCGGGGATGAACCGACGGGTCCGGGCTCCGGCTTCAGGCGGCCCCGTCGGTGGTGCCGGATCGGGTCTCCGATATCCGGGCCTGTGCCTTGGCGATCTGCGACGGCGTGACCTTGACCAGTCGGAACTCCTTGGCGAGTTCGTCGAGGAAATTGGCAGTGACGCGGGTGAGGTGTCGTTTCTCGCCGTTCAGCCACCAGACGAGGAGGGGCAGGGTGATGGCCAGGCCCCAGGCACCCCAGTGGCCCACGGCTCCGATGAGGACCACCTGGAGTCCGGCGGCGGACCAGAACAGGGCCCGACCGAGGAAGCTCCAGCGGGCGACGAGGCGGCACCGAATCATCTCCCGACGCCCCGGGTGCCATTCGCCGACCGTGGTCAGCTGCAGGCTGGCCCAGCGGGAGCCGTAGAGTTCGATGTCGAAGTCGCTCCAGCCGGCATCCGGCCGGTTCGGCCAGGCCTTCTGGTCGAGACGCTCGAGGATCCGGCCCAGGAACCTCATCCGGTCGAGGCCCTGTTCGCTCCAGTAGAGGAGCTGACCGAGCTTGTCCTCCTGGCCCTCCAGGCCCAGCGAGTCGAGCGTCTCGTGGTCGGACAGCGTCCGCCGTTGTCCTGAAAGCTGGCCCCGGTGCCGGGCCCATCCGCGGACGATGGGCTGAAGGAAGAAAAGCAGGGCGACGAGGGGTCGAGACCACCAACGGCGTTGTCCTGCGGGGAGCTCGGCCTGTGCGGCAGCCAGGCAGCAGACCGCGACCGAGAACAGCGCACTGGCAGCACCGAAGGCGCGGAGGGTCGGGACGACCGAGCCCAGCACCAGCAGAGGCAGGGTCACCAGGACATGGAATTCCAGGGTCGTGGCCAGGATCGCCCCGAGGCTGGGACGTTCGGCGTAGATGCTCTGGAAGAACGCACTGCCGAAGAGCCCGTGATAGATGATGGGGGCCCGCGTCTGGAGACCGAATTTGGCGTTGGAGTAGATCCGTCCATGCCAGATGGAACCCCCGAAGCGGTTGAAGTTCTCGGGATGGCGTCGCTCGAGCAGAGCCTCCGCCTCGCCATATCCGGACTGCTGCTTGAGATAGGCCCGGACCGTGTTCCTCCGGTAGTGCCAGACGAAGCCCGCGGGACTGAACCCGATCCGGTAGCCCCGTTGCTGCAGACGCCAGCAGATGTCGACATCGTCGCCGGCCCGACGGTAGATCGGATCGAAGCCTCCGATGCTGTCGAGGGCCCACTTGTAGAACGCCATGTTGCAGCCCGGGATGTGCTCGGCGATCCGGTCGTTGAGCATCACATGGGCGGGTCCACCCGGGGAGACCAGCACGCAGGCGGCCGTCGCCGCGGAGTCGGGGGGTAGGAAGTTGTGACCACCGATCCCAGCAAAGGAGGAGTTGAGGAGGTCGCCGACCAGGTAGTGCAGCCAATCACCGTCGGCCCGGCAGTCGGAGTCCGTGAACGCAATGATCTCGCCGGTGGCGGCGGTGATCCCAGTGTTTCGGGCGACGCCCAGTCCCTGGTTCATCGCATGGCGGAAATACCGCACGGACGGGTACTCGGCGGCGATGGACTGGGTGGCGTCGGTCGAACCGTCGTCCACCAGGATGACCTCGTAGTCGGGATACCGGAGCCGCTCCATCGAGTGGAGACAGGATCGGAGGGTGGAGGCGCCGTTGTAGCTGGCGATGACGACGGAGACCTTCGGCGTCCGGGACAGTGGGAATCCGGGCGCGGCGTGGAACTGTCGACGGACGACCTCGAAGGCGAGTTTGGGTGTCCGGTCCGAACGGACGAGTCCGAAGGCCCAGTCGGCCACCGGTTCGTTGTTCCTGTACCACTCGTCGGTAAAGGCGAAGCAGAGGGCGCCGGCACAGCCGCCTCGGAACGCCGACTCGATCTGCCATCCCAGAATCTCCGCCTGGCTCTTCTCCCCCTCCCGGAGCGAGTCGATACCAAACTCGCCGATCACCAGAGGCCGGTCGTCGGCGATGATCTGGAGACGGGCGAGGTAGTTCTCGAAGGGCCGTTGCTGGTGGAGATAGACGTTCCAGCAGTCGAAATCCGCGAGGCGTGGTCGCAGGAACTCGGTCGTCGGGAAGTTTCCAAACGAGCAGAGGAGGCCCGGATCGATGGTTTTGACCTCCGCGATGAGGACGTCGATGAAGTCGGACACCGCGCGGGCTCCGCTCCAGCGGACGATGTCGGCCGGGATCTCGTTGACCACTGAGAGGGCGAACACGGCGGGATGGCCCGAGCAGCGTTCGGCGGCATCCCGGATGGCCCGGATGGCGGCGTCCCGGGCCGCCGCGTCGTCGAGGAAACACAGGTGCTTGTTCCAGGGGACATCGACGAAGACCCGGATTCCGTGTGCCAGTGCAACGTTCAGGAACCAACGGGGTGGGACATGGTAGACTCGGATGACATTGGCCCCGAGCTCCCTGAGCTGCTCGAGATCCCGGACAACCTGGTCGTGGGGCGGGAACGGTTCGCGGTCGGATCCTGCCGCGAACGGTCCATAGGTGACGCCCTTGGCGGTGAACCGGGCCTCCCCGAGCCGGAGGAACTTGCCCTCGACCCGGACCCGCACTCCCTCCATCGAGGGAAGGTCCGGCGGACGGACTTCGGAGGGGGTTGGGAATGCGGCCATGTCGGGGGTTTGAAACCGCGTCTTCGGACCCCGGGATTCAGCATGGGAAACCACCCGGAGGGAAACGGAATTCGGGCCACCAGATGTCGACCGTGTCGGGGTCTGTCCGGAGGAAGGAACCCCATCGCGGACGAAGGGGTTCGGATCACACGGCATGAGCGGTCCCTGGTGGAAAGGAATGAGGGATCCGCCGGCGTCTCCTCCGGCGGATGCCAACCCCTGACTCCAACCGACCAACGACAGGGGCGAAAGACCTGGAGGCTCTGGTGTCCATTGCGTGGGGAGTTGGACTGGTTGAGACCCGACCTATTCAGCGACGGATCCCCGGAGGCCGGTTCCTGTTATTCAAAGGAAGTCGGATGGGACCCGGACTCCGATTTGGCCTCGGCGGGTTCACCCGCTACCAGTTGGGAACCGATGAGTTCCGATTGGCAGCAGCCGAACCCCGTGGAGGCCCGTGTCCGCCGGCGTCGCATCCCCCGCTCCTTCCGCGAACTCACCCCGAGCAACCACTTCGATCCGCGCAGCTTCTTCCGGGAGATGGTCTGGAAGGCCTTGATGACCCCCCAGGGTGGATCGGTGAAGGTTCCCCGGTTCCCGCATCTGGAGACGGGGCAGCTGGCTCTGACCTGGATCGGGCACGCCTCCTTCCTCCTGCAGTTCTCGGACCTCAACCTCATCATCGATCCGAATTTCGCGAACTGGCTCTTCCTGCTGAAGCGCCTGAAGCGTCCGGGCCTTCGCGCCCAGGATCTGCCGCCGATCGATGTCGTCCTGCTGACCCACGCGCATTTCGACCACTTCCACAAGCCGTCGATCCGCAAGCTCCCGCCCTCCGCGAAGATCGCGGTCCTCCCGTGGGGATGCGGATCACTGGCCCGATCCCTGGGATTCGAACGGATCATCGAGCTGAAATGGTGGGAGAGCTTTGGACGGGGCGACTGGAAGGCGACCTTGGTGCCGGCGAAACATTGGGGGGCTCGGACGCTGAAGGATGAGCATCGGGGTTGGGGCGGGTTCCTGATCGAACACCAGGGTCGCCGGGTCTATCACGCGGGTGATTCGGCCTACTTCGAGGGTTTCGAGGAGATCGGCCAGCGGATGCGTCCCGAGGTCGCCCTCCTGCCGATCGGTGCTTACCATCCTGATTCGTTCCGGAAGGTGCACATGGGGCCGGACGAGGCGGTCCGGGCCTTCGAGGATCTCCGGGCCGACTGGTTGGTGCCGATGCACTTCGGGACCTTCAAGCTCTCCTTCGAGGACATGGACGAGCCCGAGCGGTGGCTGCGCGAGGCGGCCAGGGATAGGAGGCTTCTTCGTCACCTCCGGGTCCTCGAGGAAGGTGTGCCGGAGCGGTTCTGAGGTAGTGATGCGGTCGGTGTCCGGAGAAAGCTTGGCAGGCCAATTGGATTCGCCAGCGTTTCCGGGTGAGCACGGGATGGATCCGGATCCGGGGCGACCTTCTGACGGCCATCGTCCTGCTGTTGTGGGGACTGACGGGCGCCATCGCGGACGAGCCTGCGCCGTCGATGCGGCTGTCCTGGACCAACAACCTCCTGACGGTCCACGACGCCCGGCTTCCGGGTGGCCGGCTGGAGGTCTGGTATCTGGAGGCGTTCCTGAAACCCGGTGCGCATGATCGCGACTGGAACGAGACCCGTCTGTCGCACCGCACCGAACTCCTCCACGCGACGCCTGATGGACAGGAACTGCGGTTCCGGACGCGGGTGGATCCTTCGGTGCTGGTGCTCCATGAGGTGCGTGTGGAGCCCGATGGCCTCGACCTTCGGTTCCTGCTGAGCAATGAGGGGATGAATGCCGTCCCGGTGCAGTGGTTCCAGCCTGCCTGCATCCGTGTCGCGGAGTTCACCGGATGCGGTCAGTCGAACTACACCCGGAAGAGCTTCGTGTTCACCACAAAGGGGCGCAGGAACCTGGATCGGATCCGTCGGACCGAATCGGCACGGTATCCGGGAGGCCAGGTCTACCTGCCTCCGTGGACCAAGGAGGCGGATGCAAACCCACGTCCGATCTCACCGGAGCGCCTCGCCTCCGGGCTGATCGGGTGCGTTTCATGGGACGGCAAATGGATCCTGGCCACGGCCAGCGACCAGACCCACGAGCTGTTCGAGGGGGTCTACGTGTGTCTCCACAGCGATCCGCTCATCGGGGGCTTGAACCCTGGGGAATCGAAGCGGCTTCGGCAGAGGCTGTACCTGGTTCCGAACAACCCGGACGAACTGGTCCGGCGGTATCGTCGGGACTTCCCTCCGCGGTCCTCCCCGACCCCGTGACGGATCTCGCGGTGGATCAGCGCGTGGACTCCGGAGTCGGGATCATGACCTCGTTGCGTCGGAGGAACCCAGGGATCCAGGGGGGATCGAAATAGGCGAACCGGGCCTCGCCGCCGACGGGCAGTTTCCGGTCGGCCATCCACCGGCGGAGTTCCGCGGCGGCCTTCCCGTCCGGCCCCTGCTGCCCTCCCTTGAACCGCAGCACGGCGAAGGTGGAGGGGGGCAGTTCGCGGATGCTGACCCGGCCGTTGCTCGGGGCAGGGGGCGCGGTGAGGGATTCCGGCAGGACGAAGGCCATCGTCTCGTTCGTACCACCGTCGCCCTCCATGAACACCGGCGTGGTCATGGCGATCTTCTCGCCCGCCGCGTTGCCCTTGGAGATGTAGCGGAAGAGCCGCATGAAGTCGTCGCCCCCACGGGGCGTCTCCGCCACCCGGAGGATCGGATACCGGCGCAGTTCGATCCGGCCGGACTTCTCCAGGACCGTGTACGGCGCCGATTCGTATCCCGCGCGGGTCATGGCGCAGCCGCTCCACACCAAGCCCACCACCAGAAGGGTTCCAGCGACGAGGAGCATGCGGCGGATCATGGCGGAGGGTAGGTTGGATCTTCCAGCTGGCAACGTCGTGAGGGAGCCATGGAGCCAGGGTGTCCGGGGCGTTCGAATCCAGATCGCCCTGCGGGGGTCTCCCGGGAGGGGAACGGGATCCCCCCGATCCTCCGACACGACTTCCGGGGTCGTGTCGCGGGACCGACACCTTCCTGCTTTCCAAGACCCTTGGGGATCCGTGAGCGTGGCCCGGTGATCGCCCGCGTCACCCTCGACCTGACCCTCCGGCGGGAGTTCGACTACTCGGTCCCAACCGAGCTGGAATCGAGCCTCTCGGTTGGCGCCCGGGTGAAGGTGCCGTTCTCGCACCGCGAGGTCCTGGGCGTCGTCACGGCCCTGGTCGACTCCTCCCCGCACACGGGCCTTAAGCCCATCCTGCGGGTCATCGGCCAACAGAGTCTGGTCACGCCCAGGGTCCTCGAGCTCGCCCGCTGGATGGCCGAGTACTACTGCTGCCCCGTCGAGGCCGCCCTCAAGACCGTCGTCCCCGAGGCGGTCCGACAGGAGGAAGCCGGCTGGCGGGAACGGCTCCACGTCCATGTGCTCCCGCCGGCGGGTGAGATGCCGAAGCTCACCCCGCGTCAGAAGGCGATCTGGAACATCCTCGAGGAGTGGCGCGAACTCCCCCTGCAGGAACTGATCCGCCTTGGCGAGACCACCGCCGAGACTATCCGAAAGCTCGAGGACAAGGGGCTGGTGGTCATCGCGCCGAAGCGCGATGAGCGGGATCCCTACGCCCTCGAACGATTCACCCCCACCCAGCCCCTCACCCTCAATCCCGACCAGGACCGGGCCCTCCAGGCGATCAGCGGCGCCATGAGGTCGGCCTCCGACCCGGCGGCGAAGGAGGGCGGCGGGGTGTTCCTGCTCCACGGGGTGACGGGATCGGGCAAGACCGAGATCTACCTGCAGGCGATCGCCGAGACCCTTGTCGCCGGCAAGGGGGCCATCGTGCTCGTCCCGGAGATCTCCCTCACCCCGCAGACGGTCGAACGGTTCAAGGCCCGGTTCTGTTCCGGCCCCCATCCCACCCTCGTCGCCGTGCTCCACAGCCAGCTGAGCACCGGGGAACGTCACGACGAATGGCACAAGATCCGGGATGGACGCGCCCGGATCGTCATTGGCGCCCGGTCGGCCGTCTTCGCCCCGGTCGAACCCCTCGGGCTGATCATCGTCGATGAGGAGCATGAGCACTCCTACAAGCAGGAGGAGGCTCCGCGCTACCATGCCCGCGACGTGGCTGTCGTCCGGGGACAACGGGAACGGGCCGTCGTGGTCCTGGGCTCCGCCACGCCCTCCCTCGAGAGCTACTTCAACGCCACCCGGGAAAAGTACCGTCTCCTCGAGCTCCCTGGTCGTGTCACCGACACCCGCCTTCCGGTGGTTCGGATCGTCGACCTCCGGCTTGAGCAGCGGAAGACCAAGGGCGGCGCGTCCGCCATCTTCTCGACTCCGCTCACGGAGGCGATCCGGCTGCGACTTGAACGCGCGGAGCAGACGATGCTGTTCCTGAACCGGCGCGGCTACTCAACCTCCCTGCAGTGCGACACCTGTGGCTACGTCGCCGGATGCCCGAACTGCAGCGTCACCCTCACCTTCCATCGCAAGGCCCAGCACCTGCGGTGTCACATCTGTGGCCACGACGAGACCGTCCCGGCCCAGTGTCCCCAGTGCTCGAACCCGGCGATCCGGTATTCGGGCCTCGGGACCGAACGGGTCGAGGACGTCCTGAGCCGGTTGTTCCCCCAGGCGCGTGTGACGCGGATGGATTCCGACACGCTCCAGCGCAAGGACGACTACCGCCGCATCCTGACCGACTTCCGGACCGGCAAGATCGACATCCTGGTCGGCACCCAGATGATCGCAAAGGGGCTCCACTTTCCGAACGTGACCCTGGTCGGGATCATCCATGCCGACCTCGGCCTGCACGTTCCGGATTTCCGGGCTGGGGAGCGGACCTTTCAGCTGCTGACCCAGGTGAGCGGCCGTGCGGGACGTGGCGATGTCGAGGGCGAGGTCTTCGTCCAGACCTTCACCCCGTTCCATCCCGCCATCCAATTCGCCCGGCGTCATGACTACCTCGGCTTCTACGAGCAGGAGATGGAGTTCCGCGAGCAGCTCAAGTACCCGCCGTGGTCACGGGTCGCCCTGCTGACCGTCCGGGGGCGCAACGAGGACAAGGTCAAGCTGGTCGCGGAACACCTGAAGAAGACCCTCGCCAGCCGACTGGAATCCTGGCGCGACCTCGTGTTGGCCGGGCCGGCGCCGGCCCCCTTGCTGAAGGCCGAGACGTTCTTCCGCTACCAGCTGATGATCCGCACCAAGGCGATGGCCCGTCTCGGACGCGAACTCGCCGCGGTCGAGGCGTCGCTCGAGTGGCCGGAGGACCTGCGGCTGACCATCGATATCGATCCGGTCAGCCTGGTCTGAGGGGGAGGGCCTCACACGGTGACGCGGAGACGCGAAGAAAAGACCGGGAAGGGAGTTTTGGAAGACGGGTTGGCGATGGCGGTGAGGGGGCCGGCTGCGGTCTGGGATGGGTGATGCGGCACCCGGTGATGCAGGGCACCGCATCGCCCAACGGCTCGACATCGTTCTCTGCCCGGCACCATTCGTTGTCTCACCTCGTTTCCTTTCTCTCTGCCGCCTCCGTGTCTCCGCGTCACCGTGGGAGACCCTCCCCGATTCCCCCTTTCCAATCGCCCGTCGCCGGGTCGTGATGAAGCCGTGATCCATGTTCGTCTCCTCTGGCTCCTCGGCGCCTTTCTGGGATTCCTCACCGTTTCCCAGGCCGCCGAAGAGGTGGTCCTCGAATCGATCGTCGGACCCGAGGCGCCCACCGGGGACTACAAACATCCCGCCAGCGTCACGGAATTGGACAATGGCGATCTCTACGTCGTGTTCTTCAGCGGCAAGGGCGAGTACCGCGATGACGCCGCCTCGGTCTTCGGGATGCGTCTGAGAAAGGGACAGAAACGCTGGAGCGCACCCGTCGCCATCGCCCGAAATCCGTTCCACTCCCTCGGAAACCCTGTCGTCTGGCAGGCCCCCAACGGCTGGGTCTGGCTCTTCTATGTCACGCGCTATGGCGAGATCTGGGACACCTCCCGGATCACGGCCAAGATCTCCAAGGACGGCGCCCGGACCTGGTCGGAGAGCTTCATGCTCACCTTCGAGGCCGGGACCATGGTCCGAGGCCTGCCGATCGTCCTCGAGGGTGGCGACTACCTTCTGCCCGTCTATCACGAGGTGGGGAACGATCCGGAGAGAACCTCGCCCGACTGCACCTCGTTCTTCCTTCGCTATGATCCGAGGACGTCGGTCTGGACGGAGTCGAACCGGGTCCGCTCCCGTCTCGGCAACATCCAGCCCGCCCCGGCCGTCATCGCGGGCCAACACCTGGTCGCCTTCTGCCGCCGGGGTGGCGACTACGACGGCCAGCCGGACGGCTGGCTGGTTCGGACCGAATCGCACGACAACGGCAGGACCTGGAGCCCCGGGGTCGACTCGAAGTTCCCGAATCCGAATGCCGGGGTGGACTTCCTCCGGCTCCAGAGCGGACATCACCTGCTGGTCTACAACGACAGCTTCTCGGAGCGGACTCCCCTGACGGTGGCGCTGTCGGTCGACGGGGCCCGGTCGTTCCCCCACCAGCGGAACCTCCTGGCCAAGCCCGACGGGGACTATGCCTATCCCACTGCGATCCAGACCCGGGATGGACGGATCCAGGTGATCTTCACCGATGCCCGAAAACGGGTGATGCGGGCGATCTTCCGGGAGGATGCCGTGTTGCGTCGCTGAGCGTGGCGTGACGTTTGGCCGGTCGGTGTGTCCAACCTACGGTGACCCCCATGGCCACACGCCCGCAGGACCCGATCGATGCCGCCACGGCGTCGACGGACCCGTCTGCCCAGGTGGATCTTCCTGCGGACTTCGCCGCGATCTACGCGGCCCACTCCCAGCGCATCCACTACCTTGCCCTCCGGCTCACGAGTGATCCCATCCAGGCGCAGGATGTCACCCACGATGTCTTCCTGAAGGCGTTCCGGAAGTTCGATGGATTCCGCGGCAACTCGGCCCTCCGGACCTGGCTCTATCGGATCACCCTCAACCACTGCTCGCATCTGAGGCAGTCGTGGGCGGCGAGGAAGATCCATACCGCGGAGGACGACGCGATCTTCGATCGGGTCGATGCGCAGGCCCCGAATCCCCTGCATGTGCTGGAAACGAAGGAGCTTGGGGAACGGATCCAGCGCACGTTGGATTCCCTGCCTGGGGAATACCGCCTCGTGCTGCTGCTCGTCGCCGACCAGGAACTTAGCTACGAACAGGTGGCCGAGCTAACTGAACAGAGTCCCGACGCCGTCCGTGGAAAGCTTCACCGGGCACGAAAGGCCTTCATCCGAGCTTTTGCACGAACCGCCTGAACCATGGAACAACGTCACCAACTCCGGACCGGTTCCGAGTCCACCGTCGAGGGCGAGTCGACCCAGAAGGCGTCGTCCGCGGCACAGCGCATCGAGACGCCCGAGGATCTGATCCGACTCGATCGCGACTCCATCCCCGTTCCATTGGAGGTCAGAACCCGCCTCGCTGCGGCGCTGCAGGCGGAGGTGGCCGCCGACTCCCAGAGACCCTGGTGGCGTCGCTGGTGGGACGGAAACACGGAGGGCTAGGTCGAGATGGTGCCGAGAACCACCCCATTTCCCCTGCGGATGACCGAGATCCCAGTCCTGTGTGGCACAGGACGTGCCGATCGGGCCCGTTCCCGCATCGACACCGCTCTCCGCGCCTTTGAAAAGTGCGACCTCTGCGCCCATCGCTGCGGGGTGAATCGGATGGCCGGCGAACGGGGTCCGTGCGGCGCGGGATCCTCCGCTCGGGTGTTCCTCTCCCAGACGGAGATGGGGGATGAGGCATCCCTGCGTCCGATCTTCGCGGTATCGTTCAGCGGATGCGACCTCCGCTGTGACTTCTGCATCACGGGCCGTTCCAGCTGGGACCCCGCCGCGGGCTCGGTGGTTTCGGGTCCTGGAATCGATGGAGAACCCCTCGAGGTCCTTGCCGAGGCGGCCCGCAAGGCGCTTCGCAACGGAGCCCGCTCCATCATGATCCTCGGTGGCGAGCCCACGCTGCACCTGCCCGCGGTCCTCGACCTCGTCTCGCGCCTCCCGAACGAGGCGCAGCTGGTCTGGAAGACCAATGCCCATGGCACCGCGACGGCCCGTCAGCTCCTGGAGGGAGTCTTTGATGTCTGGGTGGCCGATTACAAATTTGGTCAGGACACCTGTGCGGAGCGACTGGCCCGGATCTCGGACTACACCGAGGTCGTCCGGGAGAACCTGCGTTGGGCCGCAAGGAACAGCCGCCTGATCGTCCGCCATCTGTTGATGCCAGGTCACCTCGACTGCTGCTGGGTGCCGGTCGCCCGGTGGTTGGCCGAGGAATTGCCCGGGGTCGAGGTCAGTCTCCGGGATGGGTTCTGGCCCCGGTGGTTCTCCTCACGACATCCTGAGCTCTCTGCGCCCGGCTCGGCACGGGACCATGCCCGGGCCTGGAAGATTGGAGCCGGACTCGGCCTGAACCTCATCGACTGAACCCAACGCGTCATGGATCAACCCCCAGCACCCGGCTCGACCCGATCGGAGGCGGACTCCTTCGAGACCGAATTGCTCATCCTACCCGACGGCCGGGTTTTTGCGCACAACCTCACGGTGCCTCTGCACGAGGTGCTGTCGGCGCTCTCCTCCTCAACGGGTGCGTCCGTCGACACCGGCGCAACGCCCCTCGCAAACGACCGTTCAGAATCCTAGGTTCCCCGTCACACCATGTCCTTCGCCAGCGATCTCGAGATCCTCATCCGGGCCCGTTACCCCATCCTCTACATCCACACGAGCGAAGAAGCGCGGGTGCTGCCCGTGGTCCAATCCGTGGCCACGCGTCGGAACAAGAAGGTATACGAGTGGTCCTTTTCCACCGGGCTGATACCGGGAGGCGCCAGCATCCAGAGCCAGAAGGGGCGCAGCACCGCCACGAAGGATCCGATTGCCGCGCTCGACCAGGTCCTGGAGCAGGTCGAGCCCGCCATCTTCGTGTTTAAGGACTTCCACCCGTTCCTCGCGAAGTGCAACAAGTCCACGAACATGGCCCCCATCCGGAAGCTCCGCGATGTGGCGGTCCACCTTAAGAACAGCTTCAAGACCATCATCCTGATCTCCCCACTGCTGGAGATCCCGGCCGAGCTGGAGAAGGAGGTCACCGTCCTCGACTTCCCACTGCCTACAAAGGAGGACCTTTCCGAACTCCTCGACCGGATCATCGACGACCTCAGGGCGCTGAAGAAGATCGAGCTGGAACTCACACCCGTCAGCCGCGATCGCCTCATCCAGGCCGCTCTGGGCCTGACCTGGTCGGAGGCCGAGAACGTGTTCGCCAAGATCATTGTCCAGGATGGACGCCTGTCCTCCGAGGACGTCCATGCCGTCTTCGCCGAGAAGCAGCAGATCATCCGCAAGAATGGCCTGTTGGAGTACTACGCGACCGACGACAGCTTCGACAGGGTGGGTGGTCTGGCGGTTCTCAAGGACTGGCTACGCATGCGGGCCGACGCCTTCACCCCGGAGGCCCGGGCCTTCGGGCTGCCGGCCCCCCGGGGCGTGCTGCTGCTGGGGGTCCAGGGTTGCGGCAAGAGCCTCTGTGCCAAGGCGGTGGCCAACACCTGGCAGATGCCGCTGCTGCGGTTCGACATGGGACGGATGTTCGGAAGCCTCGTCGGTTCCTCCGAGGAGAACGTCCGCAAGGCCATCGCGGTCGCCGAATCCGTCGCGCCCGCCATCCTGTGGGTCGACGAGATCGACAAGGCGTTCGCCGGATCCCAGGGCGGTGGCGCCAGCGATGGCGGCACCACGGCCCGCGTGTTCAGCACCTTCCTCACCTGGCTCAGCGAGAAGACGGCACCCGTGTTTGTCGTGGCGACCGCCAATGACATCTCACACCTGCCCGCCGAACTGCTCCGGAAGGGACGTCTCGACGAGATCTTCTTCGTGGATCTTCCAACCGATGAGGAGCGGTTCGAGATCGTGCGGGTCCACATTCAGCGCCGTGGACGGGATGTCTCCCAGTTCGATCTACCCGCGCTGGTGGCCGCTTCGAGTGGATTCAGTGGCGCGGAGATCCAGGAAGCGATCAACAGCGCCCTGTATGAAGCGTTCTACGCCAAGGAGGAACTCGCCACGCGACATGTCCTTTCGGCGCTGAACCAGACCGTCCCGCTGGCGCGGACGATGGAGGAGCAGATCACCCGTCTCCGGGCCTGGGCCGAGGGACGCGCCCGCAACGCCAGCGTTGCCCGGGCCGCAGGCGTCGAGTCCTCCCGCCGCAAGGTGGAACTCTGAGGGCGGGCACTCCCCTCCGCGCCCAGGGTCCCCTGTGCGCTGCGCTCCCGTCTTCGTCCCGCCAAATTGTGCGCCGGTTTCGACAAAGGGCGGGCAGCGCGGAATACGCATCCGGTGTCCGATCAGGCAGAGCGGTTCCACCACGGAACAACGCCATCAAAACCACAACCCATCCGGACCATGATGACCGACCTTCACCACCCGCTGATCAACGAGCTGCCGGAGTACCGGGACGACATCCATCGGCTCAAGACCGAGGACCATCACTTCCGTCACCTCTTCGACCAATACCATGAGATCGACAGGAGGTGGCCCGCATCGAACAGGAGGTCGAGGCGGCGAGCGATGCCCGGCTTGAGGCGCTGAAGATCAGACGGCTCCACCTCAAGGATGACCTCCACGCCCTCCTGAAGAAGGCGCGGTAGGACCTCACAAGGCGACGCGGAGGGCGACGGGGAAAGACGAAGGAATGCCGGTAGGGCCGGGCTCCGCCACGGTCCCATCTCAACCCGCTGCACGGGGCGCGCCCGTGAACGGAGGTGGGTCCACCCACGAGTCAGTGGAATCCGACTGGACCGGTGGATCGATCAAACCCTCGCGGATCCAGATGGGGACGCAGTGGAGTGCATCCCTGGTTTCAGCTCTCACCTTTCAGCTTCCGGGCCCCTTCCTCCGGGAAGCGGTTCCGGATCATCGCCTTCAACGCGTTCACCTGAGCCGGTGGGACCAGGTCCCGATCGGCCCGACGCTGCAGCGCCTCGAGCAGTTCCATCCAGTCCGACAACGGCGGCTCCTCAAGGGGCGTCCATTCGATGTCGCGTCCTCGTCGCTTCGGGCGCTCGAAGAATTTCCATTCCCCTCCGAAACGATGGGCGAAGACATGACGCGTCTGCCCGTCCTCACCGTCCGTCGTCCATCCGATCTCCTGTTTGGCTCCCATGGTTGGTGTGTCTCGGGGTTCACTCCGGCAGATCCACGGCCGCCACGGCCATCGCGGCGATGCCTTCCTCACGACCGATGAAGCCGAGGCGTTCGTTGGTGGTGGCCTTGATCCCGACCTTCTCGCGGGGGATCCCCAGGGCGGCCGACAGGTGGTCCTTCATGGCCGACAGGTGCGGATAGATCTTGGGACGCTCCGCCGCGAGCGAGGCGTCGATGTTCACGATGCGACCGCCTCTCGCCCGGACCCGTCGGGCTGCCTCCTCGAGAAAAATCCGGCTTGGAGCGTTCTTCCAGGTCGGATCGGTGTTCGGAAACAGATGCCCGATATCCACCTCACCCACCGCACCCAGCAATGCATCCGTGATCGCATGGATCAGCGCATCCGCATCCGAATGCCCGTCCAGTCCCTTCGTGTGGGGGATCTCCACCCCGCCCAGGACAAGCCTGCGTCCTTCCACGAGGGGATGGACGTCGTAGCCAATGCCGACATGAACCATGGGTCGACGCTATCGACCTCGTGGATCGGCGGCAACGCGGCAGGTGGGGCGGACCGCCCTGCGTCCGGGTGGTAGGCTCGCCGAGCCGGAGGGGATCTGACAGATTCCTCCCCATGACAGAAGCGGAGTCCACGGAGGCCGGCCCGGATCCCCGGACCGAGCGACTTCGGCGGCTGGGAGTCCGGGAGGAGGACCTGGAGGAGACGTTTGTCCGGTCGGGAGGCCACGGCGGCCAGAACGTCAACAAGGTCGCCACCTGCGTGATGCTCCTGCACCGGCCGACCGGCATCGTGGTGAAATGTCAGGAGACGCGGTATCAGGGACGGAATCGGGAACTCGCGCTGGAGCGGCTTCTCGACAGGTTGGAGGCCCGACATCGGGCCGCCCGGGAGGCACTCCGGGCGGAACGTGAACGCATCCGACGCCAGAAACGGGGTCGCAGCGCCTCGGCCAAGCGACGTATCCTGGCCGACAAAGCCCATCGATCCGTCAAGAAGAGCGGCCGTCGGTTCCAGGGTGGGGAGGGCTGACGCGGGGTGGTTGCTTGCGAACCCGGCGTCCCAAGGTTACTTCCGCGTCTGCCTATGAACGAAACCTCTGTCCTCCGCGTCGGCCAATCGGTCCCCGACTTCACCATGGAAACCTATGACCCCGCCTCGGGTCAGTTCGGCCAGCTTTCCTTGGCCGAGCAGAAGGCGGCGGGACGCTGGACCGTGCTGGTGTTCTATCCGGCCGACTTCACGTTCGTCTGTCCGACCGAACTGGCCGACCTGGGTGACAAGTACGAAGCCCTCCAAGCCCTCGGGGCCACTGTGGCCGGCGTGTCCACGGACACCAAATTCGCCCACCTTGCCTGGAGGAACTCCGAGCGGCTGCTGTCCAACGTTCGCTACCCCCTTGCTGCGGACCCGACCGGGACCGTCAGCCGCCTGTTTGGCGTCTATGACCCCGGTTCCGGACTCGCCCTCCGCGGCACCTTCATCATCAACCCGGCCGGCGTCCTCGTCGGCTCCGAGATCAACTTCTACAACGTGGGCCGCGACGCCGGGGAGCTGCTCCGGAAGATGGAAGCCAACGCCTACCTGATCAAACACCCTGCCGAGGCCTGTCCTGCCAAATGGAAACCCGGCGCCAAGACCCTGGCTCCGAACGAGAAGATGGTCGGCAAGGTCTTCGAGGCCCTGAACGGCTGAGGTGGCGACGGCCGGGAGCCGCTCCATGGCGTGGAGGTCACCATGACCTGAGGGGTGGAAGGCTGCGGATCGTTCCTCCCCGCGAGGAACACTCGGGGGTCTACAGGACCCGGTCTACTGCCGGTTCAGGGACCTTTGCGAAGGCGGCCCATGGCATCCACCAGCCAGATCTGGGCCTCCTCGAACCCCTGATCCACCAGGATCTGCTGGATCCCGGCCGTCTCCAGTTCCTTCCGCTGCGCCGTCGTGGTGGCGGGGTCCAGTCTGGGTTCGAACAGGAATGTCTCCGTGAAGTTGTGGTGTCCCGGGGAATAGGTCTGCGCTGCCGCATCCCGAAGCACCAACGGTTCCGAGGTCCATCCCTCGATCCGGGTCTCCGAGAAGCCGAGGTTGGGTGCCGTGTAGCCCGCTGTCGGTCCGGTCGGTTCCGGAGGCCACCAGAACCGGGTCGTGATGCGGATCGAGGCCCCCTTCTGGATCCTCCGCTCCTGGGGCAGGGCCCCGGGTCCCACCATGGGTCTCGGGACCAGGAACACCGCATCGGTCTGGGTTGTTCCAGGACCCTCCCAACCCAGCGTGGGTTGGGGCTGGGCATAGGTCGCCTCGAGGCGGAAGCGACAGTCCTCAAGCCGGATCCACGGTGCCGTCGGAGGCTGCATCGACCGGGTGACACCTGTGATCAAGGTGAGATCCCGTTGGAGAGGCCCCTCTCCCATCGTCCACCGATCCCGCGTCTCGGAAGTCCCCGCGGACCACAGGTGTGAGAATCCGGGCCACGTGGCGATCCCATCCGTGAGCACCGTTGGGACACCCCCGATCCGGATCGCGATCCGCCCGTCCGAATAGAAGGTCTTCGCCAGAGTGGCATCGGTCAGCCGGACCGCCTCGACGGCCACCCTCAGATCCGACTTCAACCGATGCTTCGCGAAGACATCGGAGAGCTCTCCCTCCTCCACCGCCAACTGGAGTTCACCGGGCAACAGGAAGCCGGTGACCGGGGTGGAGTCCACATCCGGGAGCCGTCGGACCTGCTTCACGACCAGTTTCCCCGGGGCGATCTTCTTGTATTCGAAGTCGAGCCGGAACGCGGTCCGCTTCGGATACAGGGCCGAGTACCCCTTCACCACGATGCCGAGAAGCTGGACCAGCTGCCGGTAGTCGGACTCCCAGGTCATGACGGTCCCGCCCAGCGGAACCCGACCGGACCGCTCCCGCAGGGCGACGGACGTCGAGCCGAAGGACCGGTAGAAGTCCACGACCTCGGGACGTGCCGTGGAGTCGGGATTGGTGATCGACTCCGCACCGACCTGGGATACCAGGGTCCCGTTGAGGGATTCGAAGCTGCCGGACTTCTCCCAGGACAACGTCGCAACACCGTTCGCCCATTCCGACTCGTCGGGATAGGACACGTGGACCAGAACCCCCATCCCAACCTCACTCTCCCGCACGCCCCGTCGGAGCCGTTCCAGGTAGGCGTTCTCATTGTAGAAACTCGCGTAGACCTTCCGGATGGCCCGGAACACTCCCCGTTCGGAGGGTTCCGAGGGATCGCAGGCCGAAGGTCCGGTGGCATCGCCATCGAGATCGTCCTGCAGGCATCCGCTGTAGCTGTCGTACAACCCGGCCCCCGTGAAGGTCTCGCCATCCTCCACGTTGGTGGAGCTGCGAAACCGGAGTTTCTTCCCGGCATCGAATCCCGCCTGCACGAGCGCTCCCAGGATCGCCGTCTGCTGCTCGGTCGAGAAGACGGCGGTGTCCCGGATCAGATCCCGGATGCCGCCGAGGACCGGACGCAGCCGGCCCACGTCTGGCGGCTGGGTGAACCCAGACAACCGAGACTCGATCTCCGCCCTCAGGGTTCGTCCGCCCGACACGGTCTGTTCGAGGTACGCATCCCAGAGATCGAAGGTCAGGGCGATGGCCGGGTCGCAATTCCCCGGAATGGTCCGACGCAGCAGCCCGTAGTTGGCGGACTTGCCTCCCGCGAAGGCGACCGCATCGGGGCGCAGCTCCTGGACATTCGTGGTGATCAGCCCGATCGAACGCCTTGGGACATAGTTGAGCGGCTGGAGGCGCTTGGTTGCCAACAACTCCTCCCGGAGTCCACTCCCAAGGCGGTCGGTGACGTCGACCACCACGACACTGCTGCTGAAGAGCCGGTCGGTCCGGATTGCGATGTCCCGTCCTGCCATTCCGCGCAGGGCCTGGCGTCGGTCCGGATCCGCCAGCCAGACCACCGGGATCTGCCAGCCCTGTGCCAGGATCGCCACATGGGAATTCGGCGTCGACGGTGTGAGCGAGACGACGCCCGCGACGAAGGGGATCTCCGCCGGGATCCGGTCCGTCAGCAGGATGTCGGTCGGCAACAGTCTGCCTTGGGCATAGGCGGCATCGATCTCCGCGGCCGGGATGAAGTTCAGGCGTCCGAGGGCCCAGCCCTCGTTGTAGACCGCATCCCCGGTCACCCAGCGATCCGCGGTCGCGGGCTCGAATCCGGCGGACGTCAGCCGGGCACGCCCGACCTCCGCGGTGCCGGACTGCTCGTAGGTCGGCACATACAGCGTCCGGAGTCCACCCGGAGCCCGGATCGCAGCCCGAACGATCCGGAGCCATCGGACCACGTCCTCGATCGGATAGGCCTCCTGGCCCACCAGCTGGATCCCGATCTCGGAGGGGGTCTGCCCTGGCAGCAGCACGGCACCCAGCACCGCGATTTGTCCCTCCTGGCGGAGAGTCCGTCGGTCGAATTCCTCGCGGGACATCCCCTGGAAGGCCGGCAGACGGAGCCGGGCGAATTCGTGATGGAACGGGTACTTGTTGCTGTCCTGGAACCAGACCCGGGGTTCGTCACCCAGGACGAGGGTGAACTTGACCCAGCCCAATCCCGGCTCTGCCATCGTGGCATAGCTCGGAACCATGAATGGATCCGCCCCCACCGCGAACTGGTTCCGACCATCATCCGCGGCCGTCCGCGGTCGGGTCCTGAGCCGGAAGTACCGGGTGTCCTCGACCAGCGGGGTCGGCTGCGCGTGGTCGAACGGTCCATCATGGAAGAGGCCGGCTTCGGTCCACTCTCCGAGATCCAGGGATCGTTCCAGGATCTGGACCTGGTTGGATGCCCCCGGTGATTGGATGTGGAACCAGCCGAGGTCATCCGGCCCCTGGATCCCGAGGCCGGCGGCCTTGACGGAGAGGACGAACAGCGAGGCGAGGAGCCACCGCATCATGAGTTGGGACCCCATGCCCCAACCGTGGGGGACACGGCGACCGACGCAAGAGGGCTTTGTTTCCGGGCCACACCCACTCCCGGGTGTCCGGGTGGGGAGCCTGCAACCCACATCCTGAAATGACTTCACCGGATCACCGGGGCCTTAGTCGGGTGTGTTCGCCGACAGCGGTCGCCCATTCGAGGAGTTCCCCCGAAAGTACCTGGTCGCCGTGACCTGCACGACTCAGGGTCACTGATCGGCCCGGCCACGGGTTGACGAGCCGACACACCCGTCCGCGTTCGCTCAGGATGTCCACGGGGCCGATCACGCCGTCCTGGATCCGGGCGCTGACCAGGAATGCCCCGGGTGCCCGAAGGCGTCCGAACGACGCAGGCCGGTCCCGGGGCCAGACCGGGAACACCCGGAGCTTCCCCCGATGGCCCTGCAGCAGCATCTCGTTGATCGTCGAGGGAACCCCGGCGCAGTTCTCAATGCCGCCTCCGCCGGTGAAGACCATCAGATTCGGGTAGCCGAACGACTCGAGCTGCTGGCGGAGCTTCGACAGCACGTCCAGCGGATCATGGCCCACCCGGACCGCGCCCGGGAATGTCATGCTGAACCCATTGAAATGGCCGATCCACTCGGACCGGGCCCAGCCGCGGACATCGTCCTGAAGCACCTTCAGCAGACCGGGTTCCGAATCGAATCCCACGACCGTCGAGGGCCAGACCATCCCCATGAACTCCACCCGCGTGTTGATCCGGGAGGGTCCGATGCGGGATGCCGCGGGACCGGCGTCGGCGCCCCGCAGCCTCCGGATGCCATCGACCTCGACTGTCGGGAACCCGCTCAACCGATCCAGAATGTCCTGCCAGCGGGGCCGTCGATCGGCATCCACACCCAGTTCCCGGCTCACCGCGAGCATCCCCTGGAACAGGTTTCTCACGAGACCGAGGGACAGGCAGTTGTTCCGATCGCTGCCCCCATCCCCCACCTCCCCGGAGGCGTCCCGGGTGATCACATAGCGCCCGTCCTCGAGCTTGAGATACGACTCCCAGAACCGGGCTGTCTCCTGCAGGAACGGATAGACCCTCCGGGCGTAGTCGAGGTCCCAGGTGTGTTCGATCCGCTGGAGCATGTTGACCGCTGCAAACGCGGCATTGCTCTTCTGTCCCAGGAACATGCGTCGTCCCTCTCCGGGAATGCCGTGTCCATCCGGCATGAATGCTGTCTCCAGGCCCTGGGGCCCGATCCCCACGTCGTAGTAGACCCCGGGCACCTTCAGGAATTCTGCGGCGTTGGCCTTTGCGATGGGGAGATATTCCAGGATCGGCGTGTCGTATGGGTCCGCGAGTTCGGGGTGGTTTGACGAGAACACGGCCCACCATGGGGCCTCGTGGTTGTAGTTGAGGTGGTAGTCGGCCTGCCACGAGGGGCCATCCGCGGTGATCCAGTTGCCGAAGAGGGACGGGGCGAACCTGGGGTTCCGGGAACAGGACGCCATCAGGTACTGCGAACCGTAGTAGTACCGTTCAACCAGGGGATCCCCGATGCGGACGAACGACTTCGACCAGAACCCCCGCCACCAGGCGCGATGGCGCTCCCGGAGGTGATCCACCCGTTCAGGGTCCAGGGCCGCCACCCGACGCCGGGCCTCCCCGAGCGGGTCGGGAGATTCCTCGCGGGTCACCACGGAGGCAACGAGATGGACCACCCGGCCGGGTTGGAGCACGAAACGGTCGGCCGACCAGCCATCCCCTCGGCTCCACGGAAGTCCAGGTTGGCGGTGGCCAAGGAGACGGAGGGCCACGGCGGCTTCGGTCGTCCTGGCCGACGGCTTCTGTTCCAATGCCATGGAGTTGGTCGTGCTGATGAATCGGCGCACCGCCCAGCAGCCATCCGGCAGGTTGCCCGAAGCCGTCTCGGCCTCGTTCCCGGTCATGGGCCAGAGCTTCACGTCGACCCCGGTCAGCGCCGTTGGCGCGAAGGGATCGGCGTCGGCCGGATCCCCGGCGACCGACAGCTCGATGACCAGAAGGTTCTCGGTTGCAGCGACCCAGGACCGCATCCGGATCTCGGTGCCGGGCCGGGTGAAGGGAGGTGGATCCTGCATCGGATGGGCGGTTCGCAAGGTGTGCACCACCTCGGCCGTCTCGAGGACCTGCTCGGCATGGAACACACCTCCATTGAGGGCCGGAATCGAGATGTCGATCGCTCCAATGGGTGCCGGGTGGGCATTCGGGTAGATCGTCTTGGTCTTCCAGAAGTCGTTCTTGGAAAGATGGAATCGGTGGAGTTCTGGACAGGCCGTCGGGGCATTGGTCCGACGGGTGACGTTCGCCCCGCCATCCTCGCCGAGCCCATGATGGCGGCGCCGTTCCGCGACCGCTCCAACCGCCACGCCGAGGTCGCCGTTGCCCAGCAGGGGGCCGTCCGGGAGCTTCCGCGTGGGCATGGCGTCGGGAGGGGCCTCCCAAACGCCGCGGTAGTGCGACACGAGCGCCAAAGCTTCCCGGGCGATCTCGTCGGACGGATCAGGACCTTCGGCCGCATCGAGTCGGGTCTGCAGGACGACGGCCAATCCCACGAGCAGGACCCTGTTCCAGAACGCCAGCACTCCTCGAACCCGCGACATCCCGGGGAGCGTTTCGGAGCCGACCTGGATTGCAAGATCGCCGGCGCGACATGTCGAGGGTGGGACACCTCTCAACTTCCGCCGGGCCTCTGTTTCAGGAATCCTGTCGGCCGTGAAACTCACCCACGGACTCCACCTGGCCTACTGCACGAACGTCCACCGGGGCGGGACGTGGGCGGAGACCCTCGCCAGCCTCGAACGCCACACCCTGGCGGTGCGCCGGGTGGTCTGCCCGGAGGCCCCGTATGCGATCGGCCTCCGGCTCAGCGACGCGGCCTCCCGGGAACTGGTGGTCCCGGGAACGCTCCGGGACTTCCAGCGTTGGCTCGAGCGCAACCGCTGCTACGTCTTCACGATCAACGGATTTCCCTTCGGCAACTTCCATGGAACCCGGGTGAAGGAGCAGGTCTGCCAGCCCGACTGGACCTCCCCTGAGCGCCTGGCCTACACGAACCGGCTGTTCGACATCCTCGCCGAACTCGTGCCCGAAGGGGTCGAGGGATCCGTCAGCACGGTGCCGGTGAGCTTCAAGCAGTTCGGGCTCGGATCCCGTGAGCTGGCCGTTGCCCGGCACCACCTGTGGCGATGTGTCGACCACCAGGAGCAGCTGACGCGACGGACGGGTCGTAAGCTCCACCTTGGGCTCGAGCCGGAGCCTTTCGGCACGGTCGAGAACACCGCCGAGTTCCTCGCCTTCTTCGGACAGCTGGAGTCGGACCGACCCGGGGATCTGCGGCTTCGAGAGCACCTGGGCATCAATTACGATACCTGCCACTTTGCGCTCCAGTTCGAGTCCCCCGGGGAAGCGCTCCAGCGGTTGCATCGGCGCGGGATCCGGATCAGCAAGATCCACCTCAGCAACGCGCTCCGCGTGCATCCGACGCATGAGGTCCGGGCGGTCCTGCCCTCGTTCGACGATGGCGTGTACTTCCACCAGGTGATCGAGCGACGGGCCGATGGGGAGCTCGTCCGTCATGCCGACCTGGACCAGGCGCTGGCGACCTCCGAGAGCGATGGGCCGCAGTTCGACCGCGAATGGCGGATCCACTTCCACATCCCGCTGCATGCGCCGGAGACGGCCCTGCTCGGCACGACGGTGGATCACCTCCGCGGAACACTCGACGTCCTGAAGCAGAATCCCCGGCTCTGCTCCCATCTGGAGATGGAGACCTATACCTGGGAGGTCCTGCCCAGGGACCTGAAGCAGGCCCGTGTCGAGGACATGCTCGTCAGCGAGTATCGGTGGACGCTCGCGGAGCTGAAGGCGCGGGGTGTAAGTCCTGTGACGGGATAAAAGGATTCCGAGAACCCGGTGATCGACAGCTCTGGCGGGGCGAAGCAGCGTGCCCCAGGGTGGCTCCGCCATCCGCGTCCCGCCATGAAGCTTCTCCTCCTGCTGTCGCTGCTTGCCGCCGTTTCCGTCCTTCGCGCCGCCGACTCCGGACATTCCGGACACGGCAGCGGCTCCGGGACTCCGATGGCGGTGACGAACCTCGTCCCGTTTGTCGACCCGTTGCCGATTCCTGCCGTGGCGCAGCCCGTGGGTCTGTCGAACGGCATCCCGGTCTACGACATGCCCATGGAGCAACTGATGCATCGGTTCCATCGGGACCTCCCGGAGGTGCCGGTCTGGGGCTATGCCGGGAGCTATCCGGGTCCCACCCTGGTGGCCCTGGCAAACCAGCCCATCTACGTCCGCTGGATCAATCGTCTTCCGAAGGAGTACCCGGCCTGGCTCCCTCCCAACACCAACAACCATGGTGTGCACGGCAGCCTGGTCCAGAACGTCGTCCACCTCCATGGCGGCGCGAACCAGCCGCAGTTCGACGGGCACCCGACCGCATGGTTCCGGCCCGGCGAAGAGCGGGTCTACTACTATGACAACACCGATCTTAGCGGAGACCACGAGACCCTCTGGTACCACGACCATGCGATCGGCGTGACCGCCAACAACGTCTATGCCGGACTCACCGGCTTCTATCTGCTCCAGAATCCCGCCGTGGAGGAGCCGCTGGGCCTGCCCTCCGGCGCCTATGACATCCCGCTGGCCTTCCAGGACCGGGATCTGCAGACGAACACGAGTCCGGCGACGCTCCTGTCGGTCGGGGTTCCCCCCTGGCACCATCTTCCTGTCGTCAACGGCAAGATCGCCCCCTACCTCGAGGTGGAGCCCCGCAAGTATCGGTTCCGGATCCTGAACGGGTGTGGGTTCCGGACCCTGGGATTGGCACTCCTCAAGGAGGGGCAAAGTTATCCGATGGACCAGATCGCGACGGACGATGGGTTCCTCGCGTCACCGGTCCGGATCGCCCTGACCAACCAGCTCGTCTCCACGCTCCGCATGATGCCCGGGGAACGGGCGGAGGTCGTCGTGGATTTCTCGGGCCTCACCAACGGGACGCAGCTCATCGTCACCAATTCGTTCGATGACGATTCCCGCGCGCTTCCTCCTTTTGAACCCCTCAATGTCCTCGGGGGCACCTTCCTCCAGTTCCGGGTGCAGCAGAAAGATCCGTCACCGGATCCGAGTCGTCTCCCGAGCGTGCTGGTGACCAACCCGGTGGTCGCCACGGATCTGGCGAAGCGGGCGGTGCGGACCCGGACTGTCACGCTGGATCTGGCGATCGAAACCCCATTCCCGGGCCTGGTCTTCAGCCGTGACACCAACCTGTTCGCCTCGCTGAACATGCGACGGTTCATGGACCCGGTGACGGAGACCCCGAGGGCCGGCGACATCGAGATCTGGCAGTTTGTGAACCTCTCACCGGAGGCCCATCCCATGCACATCCACCTTCTGGACTTCTTTGTCCTGGATCGGATGCCGTTTGGGACCAATCAGGCCACGAGCGTGTCCAACTACATCACCGATCGCCTGCTGGGACGATTGAAGCCGTTGGAGGTCTACACCACGGGCGCCAAGCGCAGACCGGCTCTTCCCAACGAACTGGGACCGAAGGATGTGGTCCGCTGTGGTCCACAGGCCATCACCCGCGTGGTCATGCAATGGCCGACCGAGCCCCAGTTCAGGGGCCCGTACGTGTACCACTGCCACATCCTCGACCATGAGGACAACGACATGATGCGTCCCATGGAGGTGCTGAATCCCCTTCTGCCGGGTCAGATCCACATCGACATCGACGGGCTTACCGGGGAACCCGAGATCCAGTTTGGGACCGCCCTTGGGACCAACTATCTCGTGGAGCAAGGAGACGACCTGGGCAATCTGACGCCCCGTCCGGGTCCGGTCCTGCCGGGCACGGGCATGACGCTGTATCTTTCCGAGCCGGCAGACTTACCCCGCCGCTTCCACCGGATCGCCCCGGTGCCCTGAGCGACGCTTCGAGAAGGGGAGCTCGGGGCCCAAGTCCTTTCAGAGGTGGGGATTCGGGAACCCGTCCTGATCCCGTCGCTTCCTACTCTGCGACGACCCGGTAGTACGCCTGGGCCGGTGGTATCGGAGGATCTGTGAGACGTTGCTCCACGAAGAGTGCACGGCCTGGGCTCGGGTAGGTCAGGCCGCCCTGGGCCGGCCACCACGATTGGAGATCATAGCTGGTCTCCACCTGGTAGCTCCGGCTCGGGGCCGTTGGGAACCCGAGAGTGGCATTGCGATCCCCATCCCACTTCACGCTGTCGATCCGAAGAGAGCTGCTGGGGGAATTCGGATCGGTGCCCGTCTGATATTCGGCAAGTTCCGTCGATCGATCCTGGTCGGTATCGTCCGCGGCACCCTTGTCGAGGGATCCAAAATGGAAGCGTTCCCAGTCGTCCGACAGACCGTCCTGATCCGTGTCCTCCGGGCCCACGACGACCCCTTCGAGGATCAGCCTGGGGGGGGCGAACAGCAGGTTCTCGCGGGTCGCCCATTGGGGATAGGCGCCGGCTCCACCGCCGCCGGTTCCGCCGGGCGTCACCTGGTTCGCCGGTGACAACGACGCGAGGATCAGTCGGAGCCGTCCCTCGTTGAGGGCCGATTGGAGGTATCCGACGATCCACGGATCCTTGAGGTCGATGTCGAACGTGAAGAGGGCATCCTCGGGAACGAGCTCCCCCGGGGCCGCATGGGTGGTGGTTCCGACGGCCCAGGGGCGGACCTCGAATGGCGGCTGGGTCCACTCGGGATTCGCCTGTCCCACGTTGTTGGAGACATCCACCAGCTGGCCCTGATCCCCGAACATCGCCGCGAACGCGTTGCGGGTGCCGATCGAGATGTTGCCGGAGGTGATCGGATTGATCCGTCCGTAGGGGGAATTCTCAAGGAAGGTGGCGGCGGTGAACCCGTTCCGGAACCCGGCACCGTAGAGTTGCACTGGACGCCCCGGATCCGCGTCCGGCATGTATCCCGGCTGGTTGGTCGCGTAGGTCAGGTAGGGGTCGAAGGTCGCGTCGTAGACGAACGCGTTGTTGACCGTGTTGCGGACCTCCAGGCGGGCGCGTCGCAGCAGGTAGCGGGAGGGACCGGCATTCGTCACGACGAGCCCATCGGTGTCCCAGCCCATGAGGTACTGGGCGTCCCAGGTGTCGAACCGGGGGTCGAAGGAGGCGAAGTTCGGCGCGACCGAGCGGTCGCCCAGGAAATCGCCGAACGAATACATCCAGCGGTCCATCGACGGCGCCGCTGGGGCGACGGAGAACTCGCCTCCGAGCACACGGGCCAGCATCCAACCGCAGGCCAGCACCCCCCAGAAAGCACTTTGAGAGATTCCGAGCTTGCAGGACTTCCAGGACTCTCGCATGGGATCAACCTACGGATCCGACACCAGAAATCACCGATCGACTCCGGCGATTTTATTCACGGGACCTCTCACTTGCGGCGGCGCAGTCCCACGACGAGGAAGCCCGCCCCAATGGCCATCAGGGCGAGGGTTCCTGGCTCGGGCACCGCCTGCACGTCTAGCAGCCCGGAGTCGAAGCTCAGGCTGTGCTCCGCGGCGTTGAACGAGATCGAATATTGACTAATGTTGCGACCGGACAGGTCCCACTGCCAGGCCGAGGAGACGAACACACCACTTCCTGGGGTTCCAGGCTGTCCGACCCGGACGCGATCGGTCTCCGTCCGCGTCGTCAACAGCACTCCACCGTCGTAGGACAACCGGACGCTGTTGTAGTCCAGCTCCGTGCCGAACGTGCGCATCTGGAGCACCACGAGCCCGAGCGGAGAGATCGGCGAGGAGTAGCTGATCGTGAACATCCCGGCCTCGGTCATGTTGTAGATATTGCCCGTCCCGGTGATGAGAGCTCCCTGGGCCCATTGGCTTAGCACCGGCGAGAGATCGGTGCCGGCGTTGGGTCGATTGCCCGGAGCGCCGGTCGGCACCGTGAAGGTTTCCCAGAGGGAGGAGGTCGTCCCCGGCCCGCCCCGGAAGGTGGGGATGTAGAAGCCGTTGGTACCTGCCCTTGCGGTGATCCAGAGCGACGCCGCTGCGATCCCCACCCAGCACAACTTGTTTCGGATAGTCATAGTATTTCAATATTAGATGGGTTTCTCAAAAACGCCAACGCGAGATCCGGGATATGATAAGAATCAAGGTCTAACGTTTTCCCTCCCGCGAACCCGCGATACCGTCGATTCATGGCGTTCGAATCGTTCCGCGACTGGGTTCAGCATCTCGATGAAGCGGGTGAGTTGATGCGGATCTCCGTGCCCGTGGCCACCGAACTCGAGATCACGGCGATCGCCGATCTCGAGATGAAGAAGCCGGGGGGTGGCAAGGCCCTCCTGTTCGAAAAGCCCACCATCCAGGGGCGGATCTCCCCGTTCCCCGTTGCGGTCAACACGCTGGGATCGTGGAAGCGGATGGCGCTGAGCATGGGGCGCGACACGGTCGATGCCGCCGCCCAGGAGCTGGGGTTCCTGATGAAGGCCAAGCCCCCGGCGACCCTGAAGCAGGCGATGAAGATCCTCGGGACCGCCCTCGAGCTTCGTCATGCACGACCCCGGACCGTGCGGTCGGGACCCTGCAAGGACGTCATCCACCGCTACGAGGCCCCCGCGGGTCGCACGGATGCCTGGCCCGACGCGCCGGATTGGAGGAAGGGGACGGATCCGTTTCCGCCCACGCTCCAGGACATCCCCATCCTCAAGTGCTGGCCGCTGGACGGAGGCCGGTTCGTCACCCTGCCGTGCGTCGTGACCCAGGATCCGGACACTGGGGACCGCAACGTCGGCATGTACCGGATCCAGGTCTATGACGACCGTTCGACAGGCCTCCACTGGCAGCTGCAGAAGGTGGCCGCACGGCATGGCCGTCGCTACTACGAGACCGGCCAGCGGATGCCCGTCGCTATCTTCCTGGGCGGCGATCCCATGTTCCCGTTCGCGGCCACGGCACCCCTGCCGGACGGGCTCGATGAGTTCCTGCTCGCCGGATATCTCCGGAAGAAGTCGATCGATCTGGTGAAGTGCGAGACCAACGACCTCCTGGTCCCGGCAAACGCCGACTTCGTCATCGAGGGATACGTCGATCCCACCGAGCCGTTGCGGATGGAGGGTCCGTTCGGGGACCACACCGGCTACTACACCCTCCCGGAGCCGTACCCGGTGTTCCATGTGACGGCCGTGACCCATCGTCGGGACGCGGTCTACCCGGCGACGATCGTGGGCATCCCCCCCATGGAGGATTTCTACATCGGCGCGGCCTCGGTGAAGCTGTTCCTCCCGATCTTCCAGATGAACTTCCCCGAGATCGTGGACATGGCCCTTCCGGCGGAAGGCACCTTCCACAACCTCGTCGTGGTCAGCATCCGGAAGACCTACCCGATGCAGGCCTACAAAATAATGCACGGCCTCTGGGGCATGGGTCAGATGATGTTCACCAAGTACATCATCGTGGTGGATGCCGACGTCAACGTGCACAACCTCAGCGAGGTCCTGTTCCATCTCTTCGCCGACACCGACCCCCAGCGGGACAGCCTCATCACCCGCGGACCGGCGGACGTCCTGGACCATGCGACGAGCGAGATCGCGGTCGGTGGCAAGATGGGCTTCGACGCCACCCGCAAGATCCCCGGGGAAGGGTTCCGTCGGCCTTGGCCGCCGTTGATCCGCATGGACGACGAGGTCCGGAGACGCATGGCGGAGCGGTTCGGAGCCGCCGGCTGAGCGGCGGCCCGTCCTGGACCGGATGCCGTGTGCCTTCACCATTCCCTGGAGCGGCACAAAAAAGTCGATCCACGACGTGGGACGCGGCTAGTTTCACCGGGCAATGGACCCTGCCCGACCCAACCCGGACGCCACCGAGATGGCGTCGGAAATCGTGGGGAAGATGGGGTTCGAACTCGCATTCGTGGAGGAGGGCAGGGACAGCGGCCTGCTGCCGTTGAACAGCCTCCTGATGGACTTGGAGGAGTTCACCGTTCCCGTGGCGCCTCCCGAGCTGGTGCAGGGCATCGGGACCGCCCGGGGCTGGTTCGAGAGGATCCTGGACGGCACCGGGGTGTTCGGTGTCGACGACATCCGGAACCTGAATGCGTGGCATGCCTGGATGACGGAGGCCCTCGGGGTCTGGAAGAAGGGGGCGGCCCTGCCGGCCTGTCCCCCGGAATGGATCCCCAGCACCGCCCCGTCCGCCCCCTCGCCGGTGGCGAAACCCACGCCTGCGGTCCCAACCGCGTCGGCACCTGTCGTGGTGGCACCCACCCCCCCTTCCGCTCCGGTCGTCTCCCCGCCGTCCTCCCCCGCCGCCGCGGCGGCGGGGGACGAGCCGGCCATCCGACTCAACCTGAAGGATGACGCCGACCTTCTGCGGGAATTCCATGGGGAATCCCAGGAGCTTCAAAAGAACATCGAACAGGGTGTCCTCGTGCTGGAGGAACGACCGACTGACGCCAACACGATCAACTCCATCTTCCGCGCCTTCCACACGTTCAAGGGAGGGGCCGGGTTCCTCCACCTGGACGCCCTGCGGGATCTCGCCCACAACCTGGAGTCATTGCTCGATGCCGTCCGTCGCTCCGAGCTCCAGATCCACAAGGGCATCATCGACCTGATCCTGGCCGGTGCCGACACGCTCCGGCAGTACACGGCGGAGATCGGGGTCCAGATCCAGGGCACGAATGCGGGTGCGCCCATCGTGGTGCCGACCCGGCAGCTCACCCAGCGGCTCAAGGCGGCGCTCCGGGGCGAGGCGGTTCCTGCATCGGCATCGGCATCGGTCCCCGTCGTTCCGGCGCTTCCGGTGGCCCCGGTAGCCCCGGTAGCCCCGGTGGCCCCGGTGGTTCCGGCGACACCTCCGGTCCCGGTTCCATCCCCGACGGGTCCCGTGGCCGCGACTTCCGTTCCGGTCGCGGACCCGAAAGCTGCGGAGCCGGGCGGGGCGGCTCCCCGACGGGATACGGCTGCCGCCGATGGGGCCTCCGGGTTCGTGAAGCTCGACACCCGGAAGCTCGACGCCCTGGTCGACCTCGTCGGGGAACTCGTCATCGCCCAGTCGATGGTCGTCCAGCATCCGGAGATCCAGAGGCTGGCCGACAGCGGTCTTTCCCGAAGCCTGCGGACCCTCGGGCGGATCACCTCGGAGCTCCAGCGGAACGCGATGTCCCTCCGGATGGTGCCGATCCGCGGCACGTTCCAGAAGATGACCCGGCTGGTCCGGGACCTCGCCACCCAGCAGCACAAGCAGCTCCAGTTGGTCCTCGACGGCGAGGAGACCGAGCTGGACCGGAACCTGGTCGAGGAGCTGGCCGACCCTCTGGTGCACATGATCCGGAACTCGGCCGACCATGGCATCGAGATGCCCGACGAACGCGAGGCCGTCGGCAAACCCCGGCAGGGAACCATCCGACTGTCGGCCGCCCACCAGCGCGGGGGCATCGTGATCCGGATCGAGGACGATGGCCGCGGACTGAACCGCGAACGGATTCTGGCCAAGGCCCGGGAGCGGGGGCTCATCGCGCCGGATGCCGTCCTGGAGGATCCCGACATCTTCGCCCTGATCTTCGCGCCCGGATTCTCGACGGCCGAGACCATCACCGACCTCTCCGGACGGGGCGTCGGCATGGATGTTGTCCGACGCAACATCGACAAGCTCCACGGCAAGATCGAGATCCAGTCCACCCAGGGAAAGGGGACCTCGTTCGCCATCCTTCTGCCGCTCACCCTCGCGATCATCGACAGCCTGATCGTGGGTGTGGGCGAGGAACGGTTCATCGTTCCGTCCCTCGCCGTCCGCGAATCGATCCGACCCGAACCCGGCTCCGTGAAGACCGTCCACGAGAAGGGCGAGGTGGTCACGGTGCGCGGTCGTCTCACCCCCATCCTGCGCCTCGGACGCCATCTCGGCATCCCGACCCGGTCCAATGATCCGTCGGAAGGGATCGTGGTGGTGGTCGAGTCGGGTGACGACGCTCGCGGTCTTCTGGTCGACGAGCTGATCGGCAAGCAGGAGGTGGTGATCAAGAACCTCGGCCAGACCTTCCGGAACCAGAACCTGCTCGCCGGTGCCGCCATCCTGGGGGATGGCCGGGTGGGTCTGATCCTCGATGTCGACACCCTCGTGAAATGCCGCCCCCAGGGCGCCGCCCCAGTCCGCGCCCACAATCCCTGACACCATGGCCACGACCCCGGATCCCAAAGCCCCAGCCGGCTCGGCCGCCCAGCCTGGCCGCTATCTCACGTTCACCCTGGGTGCCGAGTCCTACGGCTTCCCGGTGCTCAGCGTCCGCGAGATCATCCGTCTCTGTCCGATCACGCCGGTGCCCCGGATGCCGGCCTACATCCGGGGTGTGATCAACCTCCGCGGGAAGGTCATCCCGATCCTCGACTTCCGGGCCAAGTTCCAGATCACCACGGGCGACTACGGCGAACGGGCCTGCATCATCGTCGTCCAGGTGGGCGACTCGCCGACGACCCAGACCCTGATGGGGGCGATCGTCGATGCGGTCGAGGAGGTGGTGGGCCTGAACGCCGCGGACCTCGAGGCCGCGCCGGATTTCGGGGGCGCGCCCGACACCCGCTACATCCTGGGCATGGCCACGATCAAGGGCGGTGTGAAGACGCTGTTGGACCCGAAGAAGATCTTCCTCGAGGAGGGCACGCTCGCCCTGCCGCCCTCCGCCGAACCCCAGTCCTGATCGACCGCCATGCATTCCTGGACCATCTCGCGCCGCATCGTCACCGGCTTCGCCGTCCTCCTGGCGCTCACCGCCCTCCTCGGGTTGTTCGCCCTGAGGCAGATCGACCGCCTCCGCAAGGACATCGGAGAGTTCAACGTGAACACCCTTCCGAGCGTGATCGCGCTCGGTGAATGCTCCTCGCTGATCCGGGACAACCTGTCGGCGGCCCTGCAGTTCACGATGGCCGATTCGGATGCGAAGCGGGCGGAGCTTGAACAGCGGATCGTGGCCAACCGACTGGAGGTCGACCGGCTGTTCACCAGCTACGACCGGCTGATCTCCGATGACGAGGACCGTCGTCTCTTCGAGGAGGTGAAGCGGCATCGCGGGGAGTTCAGGGAGGCCATGACGGCATTGGCGAAGCTTCCGCCGGGTCCCGAGCAGCAGAAGGCCCTGATGGATCGTCTCATTCCTGCCTACGAACGGTCGGTCCAGGCCCTCCGGGCCTCCATCGGCTACAACCACAAGCTGGGGAATGCCGATGCCGCCGATGCCCAACGTTCGGCAGACCGGGCCATCCATCTGATCGTCGCGGCCCTGGCCGTCTCCCTGGGAGTCGCGGCGCTTCTCGGATGGGCGGTGTCCACCTCGTCGACCCGGCTTCTGCGCATTGTTGCCGACCAGTTGGCCCATGGCGCAGGCCAGACGGCCTCCGCGGCGAAGCAGGTCTCGTCGTCGAGCCAGACCCTCTCCCAGGGCTCGAGTGAACAGGCGGCTTCGGTCGAGGAGGCCAGCGCCTCCCTCGAGGAGATGTCGAGCATGGTGAAGCTCACCGCCGAGAATGCCCAGAAGGCCAAGCTGCTCGCCTCCGAGGCCCGGGCCGTGGCCCAGGCTGGATCGGCCACGATGGTCGAGATGACCCAGGCCATGGCCGCCATCGATGTCTCCAGTGCCGAGGTGGCCAAGATCGTCAAGAACATCGACGAAATCGCCTTCCAGACCAACATCCTCGCCCTCAACGCCGCCGTGGAGGCCGCCAGGGCGGGCGAGGCCGGCGCCGGGTTCGCGGTCGTCGCCGACGAGGTCCGCTCCCTCGCCCAACGCAGCGCCGCGGCGGCCCGGGAGACCGCCGAGAAGATCGAAGCCGCCATCGGAAGCAGCAGGAACGGATCGAAGTGCTCCACGCGGGTGGGCGAGAACCTCCGACAGATTGCCGACAAGGTCTCGGCAACCGACGCCCTCGTCGGGGACATCGCCAACTCCGCCAAGGAACAGGCCCAGGGCATCCAGCAGATCCACCAGGGCATCGCGGAGGTCGACAAGGTCACCCATGGCAACTCGGCCAGCGCCGAGGAGAGCGCCAGCGCCGCCGAGGAACTCCATACCCAGGCCGGGGCGCTCCGCGAGATCGTGGACCGCCTCCAGCATCTCATCGGCGGAGCTGGCGAGGCCGGTCGTGCCCGGCCGGACCCGAAGCCGTCGGCAAAATCCTCCCGTCGCGTCGTCGTGGAATCCCCCCTTCCGCCGGGCTCCGGCAAGAAGCCTGCGACGCCCGCCTCGCCCCCCAGGACCCTGCCGGCCTCGGGACGCAAGGCCATCCCCATGCCCGGGGACGGACATGCCGGTGATGCCGAGGACAGGAACTTCAGGGATTTCTGAGTCTCCGGCCCGTCTCGACGGGGACCCTCCATGGACGCCTTCTCTCCAGTCCCCCTGTCCGATGCGGCCTATCGGACCCTCTCCGACCTGGTCTATCGCCACAGTCGGATCCGGGTCGGACACGAGAAGCAGCCGATGCTGACCAACCGGCTGAGGCGTCGGCTCACCGAGCTGGGCCTCGCCTCGTTCGACGAGTACTGCGACCTCCTGCGGTCGAACCGGGATCCGGAGGAGATCGAACACCTGGTCGACTTCGTCTCCACCAACCACACCTTCTTCTTCCGGGAGGGGGACCACTTCGAGTTCCTGAGGGACCGGGTCCTGCCCGAATTCGCCCGGAAGCTCCCCCAGCGCGGCCTCCCCCTTCGGCTCTGGTCGGCTGCCTGTTCCACCGGCGAGGAGCCCTATTCGATGGGGACCATCGTCTCCGAGCACCTCCGCCAGCACCCCGGGCTCCAGTGGGAGCTGGAGGCCTCCGACATCTCGCGGCGTGCCCTGCATCGGGCGGAGGCGGCGATCTATTCCACCGAGGCCAGCGCCCAGATCCCATCGGATCTCCTCAAACGGTATTTTCAGCAGGGCATCGACAGCCAGGCCGGCAGGATCCGGGTCAAGCGGGACCTCCGCCAGAAGGTCCGGTTCCATCGCATCAACCTCTTCCAGCCGGACTACCCGGTGTCCAGGGAGCAGCACGTCATCTTCTGCAGGAACGTGATGATCTATTTCGACGCCGACTCCCGCGTCGAGGTGGTCCGACATCTCTCTCGCCATCTGGTGCCCGGAGGGTACCTCTTTGTCGCCCACTCGGAGAGCCTTCTCGGGATCCCGCACGACCTGGAGTCCATCCAACACGGCATCTACCGACGCCCATGACCTCCCCACGCCCCATCCGAGTGCTGGTCGTGGACGATTCCGCTCTGGCCCGACAGGCGATCACGCAGGCGTTGTCCGGCGATCCGGAGATCGAGGTGGTCGGCGTGGCGCCCGACGCCTACGTGGCCCGGGAGAAGATCCTCCAGCTGTCGCCCGACATGATCACGCTGGATCTCGAGATGCCGCGGATGGATGGCCTGACCTTCCTCCGGATCCTCCAGCAGCACCATCCGCTCCCGGTGCTCGTGGTCAGCTCGCTCACCCCGCAGGGATCTGCCAAGGCCATGGAGGCCCTCGAGGCGGGGGCCGTTGATGTTCTGGGCAAACCCAATGGAAGCCAGACCCTGGGTGAACTGGCCTACCAGCTGGCCTTCCATGTGAAGGCGGTTGCGCGTTCGCGTCGCATCACGAGCCTCGCCCGCCCTGCCGGGTCCACGGTCGCCCCACCCCGCGAGCCCCTGCCGTCCTCCCCGATCGCCCCGAGGCGGATTGTCCTGATCGGGGCCTCCACCGGTGGCGTGGAGGCCCTGCGATATCTGCTCCCCCGCCTTCCCTCCGGTCTGCCACCCATCGCGGTCGTCCAGCACATCCCCGCGCAGTTCTCCCGGATCATGGCCGACAACCTCGCCAAACTCTGTGCGTTCGAGGTCCGAGAGGCCACCGACGGCGAGGAACTCCGCTACGGCCTGTGTCTGATCGCCCCGGGCAACCACCACCTTGCGCTGGTTCCCTCGCCCCGGGGCTATCGGACCCGTCTGACCCAGTCCCCCCCGATCCACCACTGCCGGCCTGCCGTCGACGTGCTCTTCCGCAGCGGGGCCGAGCACGCCGGCAGGAATGCCGTGGGACTCCTGATGACCGGCATGGGATCCGATGGGGCCCGGGGCCTCCTCGCGATGAGGCAGGCCGGAGCCCGGACCCTCGCCCAGGACGAGGAGAGCTGCGTCGTCTTCGGGATGCCCCAGGCCGCCATCAAGGTGGGGGCCGTCGACCGTGTTGCGAACCTCCAGGCACTGCCCCAGGTCCTTCTCCAGACCCTGGCCGAACCCATCACCCCATGAGCGCCCCCCTGGACCCCCAGCATCTGGACGGGATCGGACGGCGGGCCCTTGACGAGGTCCTGTCGGGGTTCCTCGCGCTGGACGCCACCGAGAGGGTGGCGCCCCAGGAGTCAGAGCTCGCCGCGATCACGGTCTGGCTGGTCGGACAGGTGTCACTGGTGTCGGAGCAGCGATCGGGCTGGGTCCGGGTTGCGCTGCCCGAAACCCTCGCCTGCCGTGCGGCCGACCACCTGTTTGGACCCGGCATCGCGGACCCGGCCGATCTGACCGGGGAGTTCGCCAATCTTGTCGCGGGTCGCATCGCCTCGGGCCTCGCCTCCCACGGTCTCGGCTTCACCCTGCAGACCCCGGCGGTGCAGCGTCTGGAGACGCCTCCCGGCCACCCTCCGGGACTGGTCCGGAGCCACTGGCGGTTCTGGGACCACCCGCTCACGCTCGACATCCTCGTCACCGAACACCCCACATGATCCCGAAGATCCTCAGCGTGGATGACAGCCGTACGACCCGGCTCCTGCTGGCCCGGCTGTTCCGACCGTATCTCTGCGAGTGGTTCGAGGCTGCCGACGGCGAGGAGGGGCTGGTCCGTGCTGCCGAGACGCGCCCGCACCTTATCATCCTGGACTACAACATGCCGATCCTCGACGGGCTCGGGATGCTGCATCGGATGCGGGAGATCGAGGAGTTGCGCCGCACCCCGGTGATGATGCTCACGGCCGAGGCGGGTCTGGCGACCCTGGCCCCGCTCGCCCGACTGGGTGTCCGGGACTATCTGACGAAGCCGTTCCGGGATGAGGATCTGCTGGCCCGCGCCTCCCGGATCATCCCTCTGAGTCCGCGTCCGCCCGAGACGCCCTGAATCCTGGGACCCACCCTCCCCACCGCCCCCCGCACCTTGAATCCACCCTTGCCATCGACTGCACCGGTCCCCCAGGTCTCCCTCGATCCCGGAACGCCGCTCAACGCCGCTTCCCTCCGGGAGGCGTCCGTCCTGGTGGTCGACGACAGCCGGATGATGCGCCTGGCGCTGATCCGGGCCCTCAACGGGCTGGGTTTCCGCAACATCACCGAGGCCGCCAACGGTCGACAGGCCCTCGAGCTGGCCTTGGCCAAGACCTTCGACCTGATGCTCCTCGATATGGAGATGCCCGAAATGACGGGCATGGAGGTGTTGAATGCGATGAAGGACAAGCCGGAGCTCTCCGGCCTGCCGGTCATCGTGGTCTCGGGGGCCGAGCAGGTGGAGAACGCTGTCCAATGCATCGAGCTGGGTGCCGAGGACTTCCTGCCGAAGCCGTTCAGTCCCACCTTGCTCCGTGCGCGGGTGACCTCGTCGATCGAGAGGAAACGGCTGCGCGACCTCGACCGGCTGCGCCTCCAGCAGCTGCAGACGGAGAAGGAGCTGCTGCAGATCGAGAAGGACAAGTCGGAGAACCTCCTGCTCAACATCCTGCCCAAGGCTGTTGCCGACCGTCTCAAGCAAGGCGAACAGACCATCGCCAACGGCCACGCCACGGTCACCGTGCTGTTTGCCGATCTCGTCGGGTTCACGGAACTGGCACGTCGCACGTCGCCGGCCGACCTCGTCTCGCTTCTCAACGGAATCTTCACGGCGTTCGACCTCCTGGTGGAGAAGCATCAGCTGGAGAAGATCAAGACGATCGGCGACAGCTACATGCTGGCCGGTGGGATCCCGCTCCACCGTGCCGACCACGCCCAGGCCGTGGCCGACATCGCGCTG
Source organism: Verrucomicrobiota bacterium (assembly GCA_016871805.1). Taxonomy (GTDB): domain Bacteria; phylum Verrucomicrobiota; class Verrucomicrobiia; order Limisphaerales; family UBA9464; genus UBA9464. Next base: position 23,294 of record VHCG01000013.1, on the reverse strand, counting down.
GAGATGATCCAGACCCTCGCGTCACTGAATGCCGACAAGGGAACCCACCTCCGTGTGCGCATCGGCATCAACACCGGACCGATCGTCGCGGGCGTCATCGGCAAGCGGAAGTTCACCTATGACCTCTGGGGCGACACCGTGAACCTGGCAAGCCGCATGGAGTCGTCGGGCGTCCCCGGCCTGGTCCATGTCTCCGAGAGCACCTTCGAGGCGCTCAAGGCCGAGTTCGACCTCGAGGAGAGAGGAATCACCCAGGTGAAGGGTATCGGCGAGGTCCGGACCTATTTCCTCAAGGGTCGTCGGTAGGGAGCAGGCCTGGGGAGCGGGGATCTCAGACCGCGGCTCTCGACTTCCCCCGATAGACCCACTCGAACAGCGGTGTGGCCATGAGCGTCGTCACCACCGCCATGATCACCATGATGGAGAACAGCTGAGGGGTGATCAGGCGTCGGTCCAGGCCGATGTTCAGGATGATGAGCTCCATCAGGCCCCGGGCATTCATTAGGGTCCCCACCGCAAGCGCCGTCGGATTGTCCTCGCCGTTCATACGGGCCGCAGCCCAACAGGCGACCAGCTTGCCAAGGCATGCCGCCAGCAGCACGACGAGGGCAATCAGCCAGAGCTGCGGGGTGTTGACGAGATCCAGCCGGGTGTTGAGACCCGAATAGGTGAAGAAGGTTGGCAGCAGGAACACCGTGACAAACGGCTCGACCTGCCGGGTCAACGCCTCCGCGAGACGTCCGCGGGGGATCGCGCAGCCGAGGATGAAGGCCCCGAACACCGCGTAGATCCCGATCGCGTCGGTGAACCACGACCCCAGCATCACCAGCATCAGCACCCCGGCGAGCACCGGCGACGGCAGGGTTCCGTCGGGATGGGCCGAGGATCCAAGTCCCCGGAGGAGTCGCCGCCCCAGCGTCAGCACGGTCGTCGCGTACAGGATGCCCCCGCCGATGGCCCGGATCGCGATCCAAGGGTCGTCCTGGAAGCTCGCCAGGACCACGGCAAGGATGCACCATGCCGCTGCGTCATCGAGCGCACCGGCCGCCAGAGCCAGCGCACCGAGCGCCGTCCCGGTCAGACCCCGCTCGACGATGATCCTTGCCAGCATCGGGAACGCGGTGATGCACATCGAGGCCCCTAGGAACAGCATCGCCTCCCACGGTTGGACCGACGGGGCGAAGAACAGCCCCTTCAATGGGATCAGCAGCGGTGCCAGGCCGGCCCCGAGGAGGAACGGAACCACCATCCCCGCCCCCGAGACCAGTGCCGTAGCCCGGGCCCGGCCCAGGAAGAGATCGGAGCGGAACTCGACCCCGACCAGGAACATGTAGAGGGCCAGACCCACCTGGGACACCGACAGGAAGACCACCTTTGATTCCGGTGGAAACAGCCAATGCTGGAAGGGACGGGTCGCCTCGAACAGGCCCAGGACCGACGGGCCCAGCAGGACGCCGGTCAGCATCTCCGCCACCACCTGCGGCTGACCCAGCCGCCGCGCCACGCGTCCCACCACACGACACGCCGCCAGAACGACCGCCAGCTGGATGAAGAATCGGACCGAGACGTCAAAGGGCGTCATTCAGAAAAGACTATCGGATCCGGAAAGTACGTACACGTATATTCTAGGATCGGAGATTCCGGGTTGTGTCGGGTAACCGGAAGCGGACGGTGCGGGTCGAATGCAACAGGCCTGGATTCCCCACACCGGGGCATCGAGGCGATGTCCCACCAAGTGAAGACCCCGCATCAGATCCCGGACAGCGTGTTGCAGAGACCGACCGGATCGGTCAGCTGGATGGGCTTCACGCTCATCGAGCTGCTCGTGGTGATCGCCATCATTGCGATCCTGGCTGGACTGCTCTTGCCGGCCATTTCCCGCGCCAAGGGACAGGCCCAGCGGGTCACCTGTCTCAACAACCAGCGCCAGCTGGGATTGGCGGGCATCCTGTATGCCGGGGATTCCGCGGACACCCTCGTGCCGAATGGCGAGGTCAACTCCTCCACGGTCGGTGGACCCCGGCTTTGGGTGATGGGTGGGTATCACAACTTCACCGCCGCCTTCACCAACCCCGCCTACCTTATCGATCCCCGCTATGCGGCATTCGCCACCTACATCCGGTCGAAGGAGACCTACAAGTGCCCCGGGGACAGGTCTACGTCGACCTTCATGTTGTCCCGAGGCCGTCCCATACCGCAGGTCCGAAGCTATGCCATGAACCTGTACATGGGTCCCAATGCCGACATGCAGAACCGGTTGTCCTCCCGGTACAGTGTCTACAGAAAGACCTCGGACCTCGGAACACCGGCCAATCTATTCCTGACCCAGGACCTTTCACCCCAGAGTCTCTGCACGCCGGCCTTCATCGTCCTCATGCCGGGCAACTCCAGCGACCAGTTCTTCCATCTGCCGGCGGTCCACCACAACTCTGGCGGGGTGGTAGGCTTCGCCGATGGCCACTCCGAGCCCCATCGGTGGCTCGATGCCCGAACCTTCCGCAAGGCGACCCTCGGACAGCGCATCGACCACAATCTCACGGTTCCCAAAAGCCGGGATCTGAAGTGGATCCAGGAGCGCACCACCGTCGCTCGTTGACACCCTCCGCGGAGAGCTTCCGTTGGGGCGGGCTTCCGGATACGCTCTCAGGCATGCCTGAGAAGGAAGTCCCCCGGATGACCGTGTGGCCGTTTGTCCTCGCCGACCTGCTGTTGGTGGGCATGGCCGGGTTCATCATCCTCACCGCGACCTGGCCCCTGAGCCGCTGGGAGATCATGGCCGCCGCCCCCTGCATGGTCATCGGCTGCTGGATCGGACTCATCCCGTTCCTGCGGGAACACTCGGCAGCAGTGAAGCTCTGGGAGCAGGCGAATCTCGCGGCCGCCGCGCAGCAGCTCTCGGCCGTGTCGGAGGTCGCCGAGCAGATCCGACAGGCGACCGGACAATGGCAGGGGATCAACGACATCGTGACCCGGACCGCGGCGACCTCGACAGCCGCCGCCGAGAGGGTGTCGGCCGAGACCAAGGCGTTCTCGGAGTTCCTCTCGCGCACCAACGACCAGGAGAAGGCGGCGCTCAAGCTGGAGATCGACAAGATGCGGCGCGGGCACACGGAGCACCTCCAGGTGATCGTCCACACGTTGGACCACATCCATGCCCTCTACCAGGCGGGCTCCCGCAGCGGCATCCCGGCCGTCGTCGAACAGCTGGGGCAGTTCCGTGGCGCGTGTCTCGACGCCGCCCGTCGCATCGGTCTTTCCGTCTACGAGGCGCGTCCGGGCGATCCCTTCGATCCTCAGGCCCATCAGACTCCGGATGGCCAGACCCCGCCGACCGGATCGACGGTGGAGGGCACGATTGCCTGTGGCTTCACCTACCAGGGCCAGCCGCTGCGTCGGATCCTGGTGTCAGTCCAAGGCGCTCCGGCTCCGGGATCGGGCACCGCAGAGTCGGGCGTCGAGGCGAGGAAAGATGCCGGAGAGCCGGCCTTGGGTCATTCCGGAGCGGAGACTCAGGCAGCCGGATGAGTTTCGGGGGGACTCACGGGGCGCAGTAGCCTCGTTTGGGGTGAAGCCTGGGTGCGTGGGCGCAAGAGCGCCCAGTATCGCAGGGCACTGCGATACCCGCCGGTTCAAGTCCTACCGGGTGGAATGCCGAGTCGGGTGGGGTTCTCCGATGGGTTGACCCAGGCCTCGGGCCTCGGGTTCACCCGTCGAAGGATCAGACCACCCGGCACTCGCCAGTGCCCTTCACGACCTCTCCGATCAGCCAGGCCTGGTGCTTCGCCTTGGCGATGGCAGCGAGGACGGCGTCCACCGACTCGGGCGCGACGGTCAGCGTCATGCCGATGCCCATGTTGAACACCTGGTACAGCTCGGCCTCGTCGACCTGACCCTTGTCCTGGATCAGCTGGAAGATCGGCAGCATATCCCAGGAGCCCTTCCGAATCACAACGTCGCACGACGACGGGAGGGTCCGCGGGATGTTGTCGACGAATCCGCCGCCCGTGATGTGGGCGATGGCCCGGATCGTGGTGGCCCGGGCATTGAAGCGCTTGAGCAGGGACTGGACGAGGGGTCCGTACGACACATGGACCTTGAGCATCTCGTCGCCAATGGTGTTGCCCAGCGCCGCCACCTTGCTCTTGGGCTTCAGACCCATCGTCTCGAAGAAGATCTTGCGGGCCAGGGAGTATCCGTTGGTGTGGAGGCCGCTCGAGGCGATGCCGATCACGGCGTCACCCCGTCTCACGGACTTCTGCCCGTTCAGCATCTTCGACTTCTCCACCACCCCCACGATGGTGCCGCTGACGTCGTATTCCCCCGTCTGGTAGAACCCCGGCATCTGGGCGGTCTCGCCACCGACCAGCGAGCAGTTGTTGGCGGCGCAGCCCCGTGTGAATCCCCGGATGATCTCGGTGAAGACATGCGGCTTGAGCGTTCCGGTGCCGAGGTAGTCCAGGAAGAACAGCGGCTCGGCCCCCAGCACTGCGATGTCGTTGACGCAGTGGTTCACGAGGTCCTCGCCGATCGTGTCGTGGCGATCGAGGGCGAAGGCGAGTTTGAGCTTGGTGCCGACGCCGTCGACGGACGAGACCAGGACGGGCTGGCGGTGCTTGCGGGTGTCGAGGGCGAACAGACCTCCGAAACCGCCGACCTTGCCCATCACCTCCGGACGGTGGGTGGAGGCGAGGAGCTGGGGGAGGGTGCTCTTAACCCGGTTGCCGAGATCGATGTCGACCCCTGCTGCGGCGTAGGCTTTCTGCTTCATCTGTGCGCCGTCAGGCTAGCGGGGGCCGAGGCGGAGGGAATCCGAAAACTCGGCCGGAATCGGAGGATCTCCCATCGCTCCCCTCATGCCACTTCCTCGATCTGGCCCCGGGTGGGGACGGTCACCTCGGCCTGGGGTCGACGGGTCCGGATGGCCTCGGCAAACGCGAGGGACTGGTCCTCCTCGCCATGCACCACGAACACCTTGCGGACCGATCCCTGGATGTGGTCGAGGTGGGCCAGCAGCTCGTTGCGGTCGGCATGACCCGACAGGGCGTCCATCGAGCGGACCCTGGCCCGGACCTCCACCGGCTCCCCGAAGATGTTCACCGGATTGCGTCCGGCAAGTAGCTGGGCCCCCAGGGTGTGTTCGGCGCAGTAGCCGACGAAGAGTACCAGGTTCTTCGGATCCCCGACCGAATTGCGCAGGTGGTGTCGGATCCGACCCGCCTCCGCCATGCCGGAGGCGCTGATGAGGATCATGGGGCCGGGCTTTTCGTTCAGCTGCTTGGAGTTCTCGAGGTTCCGGATGTAGGTCAGGTTGGCCATCTCGAACGGGCTGCCCTCGTGCAGCAGGAACTCGTAGGTGGTTTCGTTGAAGCACTCCGGGTGCAGACGGAAGACCTCGGTGGCGTTCACCGCGAGGGGGCTGTCGACAAAGACCGGTGCGGTGGCCATCCGGCCGCCCTCCATGCAGCGCTTGAGGGCGTACACGATCTGCTGGGTCCGGCCCACGGCAAAGGCCGGGATGATGACCTTGCCACCCTCCTTGAGCGTCTCGGTCACGTCCTGGAAGGAACAGGGGTCCACACCGCGCGCCTCGTGGAGCCGGTTGCCATAGGTGCTCTCGATCTGGAGAAAGTCGACGTCCTCGACCGGCTGCGGATCGCGCAGGATGGGATCACCACCGCGTCCGACATCCCCGGTGAACAGGTAGCGGAAGCGCCGTCCGTTCTCCCGGACGTCGAGCACGACCTGGGCGGAGCCGAGGATGTGGCCGGCATCGAGGAACGTGGCCGTGACACCGTCGGCGACCGGGATGGGTCGCTCATAGCCGACCGCGACGAACTGGCGGACCACCTGTTCCGCTTCGTGGACGGAATACAGGGGGGCTACCGGGGGCTCGCCCCGACGGGCCCGGCGCTTGTTCAGGAACTCGGTGTCGGACTGCTGGATGTGGGCCGAGTCGGACAGCAGGATCGCGGCGAGATCCCGCGTGGCGAAGGTGCAGTAAATGTTCCCCCGGAAGCCCTGCTTGTGGAGGTTGGGCAGGTTGCCGCAGTGGTCGATGTGGGCATGGCTCAGGATGGCGACATCGACCTGTCGCGGGTCGAACGGGAAGGTCTGGTTGCGCTCGATGGACTCGCCGCGTCGTCCCTGGAACAGGCCGCACTCCAGGAGGATCCGCTGGCCGTTCACGGTCAGGAGGTACATCGACCCGGTGGTCGTACGGGTCGCGCCGAGGAACTGGATCTGCATGGTCTTCACCGAGTCGACCCTCAGAGGACGCCGCGCACAACCTCCAACTCGCCCCCGACTACTGGGTTCGATCAAAACCTTTTGTGGACCGTCCCGTGCGGATTCGGGTTTACTGCCCGGGTTCCACCTCCAACCAACAAGGGAATTCCACAATGAGTAACGTGAACAACGCAGGCATCGCATCCAATGCCAAACGGCTTCTTTTCGCCGGCTTCATGGCCATTCTGGCTGCGGGAATCGGCTTCGGGATCCGTGGCGGCATCCTGGCCAACTGGGCTGCCGATTTTGGTTTCACCGGAGCCCAACTGGGTGACATCGGTGGCGCCGGTTTCACCGGATTCTGCTTCGGCATCATCATCGGTGGTGTCGTGGTGGACAAGATTGGCTACGGCAAGCTGGTCGTCGCCGCCTTCCTGTTCCACGTCCTCTCGGCGTTTGTCACCTTCGCCGCCTCGAAGGGGCAGGCCCAGGAGGTCGCCTACAACTATCTCTATTGGGGGACGTTCATCTTCGCCCTCGCCAACGGAACGCTTGAAGCCGTGGCGAATCCGCTCGTCGCGACGCTGTTCCCGAACAACCGCACCCATTACCTGAACATCCTGCACGCCAGCTGGCCGGCGGGTCTTGTGATCGGTGGGTTGGTGGGCTGGTACCTCGGTGAAGGCGCTAACGCCATGAGCTGGAAGCTGCAGCTCAGCCTGTTCCTCGTTCCGACCGTCCTTTATGGACTGCTCTTCATGGGTCAGACCTTCCCGAAGTCGGAGGCGTCTGCGAAGGGTCTCAGCCTCGGCGAGATGCTCAAGGACGTCGGTATCCTCGGCGGTGCGGTCGCGTGCTACCTTCTTGTGCTGTTCTTCCAAAACGCTCTCCAGCTGCCCGCTGTGGCTGCTTATGCGATGGGTGGCGTGATCCTGGCGGCGGTCGCGGTCATCACCGGATTCTCCATCGGCGCTTGGCTCCTGTTCGTGCTCCTCGTGACCCACGCCCTGGTCGGCGCGGTGGAACTGGGAACCGATGGTTGGATCCAGAACATCACCGGCAACATCCTGAGCCCCAGCCAGGGCAAGATCCTGTTCGTCTACACTTCAATGTTCATGTTCGCGCTCCGGTTCTGCGCCCACTTCATCGAGAAGAGCCTGAAGATCTCGCCAATCGGACTGCTGTTCATCTGCGCAGTCCTCGCCTGCATCGGACTGAACATGGTCAGCGGCATCACCACCTTCGTGGGAGCCATGATCGCCCTCTCGGTCTATGCGTTTGGGAAGACCTTCTTCTGGCCCACCATGCTGGCCGTCACCAGTGACCGCTTCCCTCGCACCGGTGCCATCGCCATCTCCATCATGGGTGGCTGCGGCATGATGTCGGCCGGACTGCTCGGTTCTGCCGGACTCGGTTACGCCAAGGATCGCTTCGCCGCCGATGAGCTGCAGAGGTCCAATCCTGCCCTCTACGCAACCTACAAGGCCGAAAAGAAGAGCTCCTTCCTCTTCCTCGATCCAGTCAACGGCCTCGACGGTTCCAAGCTCTCCGCAGCCCAAAGCGCCGAGGCCAAGACCCCCGAGCAGAAGGCTGTGGTCGAGGCCAGCATTGCCGGCGATCGCCGGACCCTGAAGGCCGACTCCTTCATCCCGGCCACCATGGCGGTCATCTACCTGCTGCTGTTCCTCTACTTCAAGGCAATCGGCGGCTACAAACCGGTCGCGATCGAAGGTTCCGGGGCGCACTGACCTGATCGAAACCCTCCGATCCCACAACGGCGGCCCCAGGCGGGGCCGCCGTTTTTATTTTCCCCCAGGGGTCCCTGCTTCCGGCGGCGGGGGCTCAACCAGATTTGTTGGGCCCGAAATCGTCCTCCATGATGGGCGTCCCATGGCGACCCCCCGTCCTGTCCGGCCTGAGCATCCTCGTGGTGGAGGATGAACCCCTGCTGCGCCGTCACATCGCTTCCTCCCTCGAGCGTCTGGGGGCCGACGTCTCCGGTGCCGACTCCATCCGGGGGGCACGACAGATGGCGCAGGACCTGAGCTTCGACTTCGTCCTGATCGACGTGAATCTGCCTGACGGCCGTGGAATCGATCTGCTCCGTGAGGGCGTGCTGGGATCCAACACCGAGACCGTGGTGATGACCGGGGACAGTAGTGTCGCGGGAGCGGTCGAGGCCATGAAGTTGGGAGCCCTCGACTATCTGACCAAGCCGTTCGAGCCCAAGGCCCTGGCCTTGGTGATGACCCGCGCCCGCCAGCACAAGCAGGCTGCCCGCATCACGGAACACCGGCGTAGGGATTCCCCGGAGACCTCCTTCTTCTTTGACGGTTCACTGGCGGCCCTCGAGACCCAGCTGCAGCGGATCCTCGTGGCGGACCAGCGCCTCCATTCCCACGGAGCCCACCTGCCACCCGTGGTCATTCAGGGCAAGACCGGTACCGGCAAGACCACGGTCGCACGCTGGATCCACGGACAAGGACCCCGATCCGGGGGGGCCCTGGTCGAAGCCAACTGCGCCGCCATCCCCGACGGACTGGCGGAGTCGGAGCTGTTCGGACACGAGCGCGGGGCGTTCACCGATGCCCGCAGCGCCCGCATGGGCCTCTTTGAAGCAGCCAACGGCTGGACCCTGTTCCCGGACGAACTCGCCTCGCTCAGCCTTCCCCTTCAGGCGAAACTCCTGACGGCGCTGGAGGATCACAAGGTGCGACGCCTCGGCGGCAATAGGGACATCCCGGTGGATATCCGGGTCATCGCGGCCGCGAACCGGGACCTCAAGGAACTCGTCGGCGAGGGACGCTTCCGGGAGGATCTGTATCATCGACTCGATCTCTATCGCATCCACCTTCCACCGCTGAGGAATCGGGGCGACGACGTGCTGCACCTGGCCGACGCACTCCTCGCCCGGCTCTCGCGACGTCATCGGCTTCCAACCCGCTCGCTTTCGGAAACGGGCCGGCGTCGGGTCCTCGCCTACGGCTGGCCGGGCAACGTCCGAGAACTCGCCCATGAACTGGAACGAGCGCTCGTGTTCGAGGACGGCGAAGCGTTGAACCTCGACCAGCTGATGGGGGCGAGTCCGTCCGGTCCCGCGGAGACCCGGCCTTTGAATCTTCCGGTCCCGGTCTCCGGCACGGTGCCTGGCGACTGGTTCAATCCCCTGTTCCGGTTCCCGAACCAGGGATTCTCGCTGGAGGAGGCGATCCTGCGTCTGATCCACCACGCACTCGCCCAGACGCACGGCAACGTCTCCGCCGCCGCCCGCCTGCTGGGGGTGTCCCGGGACTATCTCCGGTACCGTCTGGGAGGGTGGAAGGACGGCTCCAGATCCGCGTCGGGTCCGTCCATGGACCCGGACGTTTCGGAGCCGAGAACCGACCAGATCCCGCTGCGTCTCTGAGGAGGAGCCCGGGGCTCTGCCTCGATCGGCGTTCGTAAGATACCGGCCGGATTCCTCGTCTTGAGAACCGGTGAGCGCCTCCAACCCCCAGCGGATCGTTGGATCCGAGAAGACCGTCGCGATCTGGCCCAATCCCCTCGGGAGATTCGGCCGCGACCCCCGTGATGAAATCAACTTGGGTGTCTCGATGCCGAGGCCAGCAACGGCTTCAGCGGACAGGGAAGTCCTCAGGAACTGCCTGGGTCGGAGGGTGGGTGCTGCTGGGTCAGGTGCCGGTCGCAGGGTCTGAGGCCCCAGGAGTTCCCTCCTCCCTGCCGACTCTTTCAGGCGCGATCGTGGTGGGGATTCTGCTGGCCATGGCGATGGCGTTCCTCGCCGTCCGGTTGTCGAAAATGCGCCGGGATCTCCGTGCCGCCCAGGGAGAGCTGGGATTCGCGGCCCGGACGGCCGCCCTGGGCACGTTGACGGCGCACCTGCTCCACGGATTCCGCAATCCTGTGATGGGACTTCACCACGTCGTCGCCAATCGGAGTCCGCAGACGGTGCAGGAGTCCGACTGGCTCGCGGCCGCGGAATCCACCCGGCGCATGAAGTCCCTGATCGAGGAGGTGACCCGCATCCTTCGGGAGGATTCGGATCTGCCGGGCTACGAGCTTTCACCCCCGGAGATCTTCGATCATCTCTGCCGTCGCTTCCATCGGATGGCCGCGGAGAAGGGGGTTCGGATCGAGTGTGAGGCCTCAGCGCTCCGGCCCGTCGACAACCACATCGCCAACCTGGTCCTGGTCATCCTCGAGAACCTGGTGGCCAATGCAGTCGAGGCCAGTCCCTGCTCGGGGGTCGTCGTCCTGTCATTCGTGGAGGAACCCCGGGGACTGGTCTTCCGGGTCCACGACGAGGGCCACGGAGTCCCAATCCCTCTGGTGCCCCACCTGTTCCAGCCGGGCCGCACCGGAAAAGTCGGAGGCTCCGGCCTCGGGCTGGCCCTCAGCCGACAGCTCGCGCGGGCGGCGGGAGCCCTCCTCGACCTTGAGGCGACCGGTCCGGGTGGAACGATCTTCAGGCTGGTGGTGCCGAAACCACTCTGGTCGCATCCGTGGTCTTTCCGTTGCTCCGGCAATCGGCTTTCCTCCCAGGAAACGAAGCCACTGTGCGCGACTGGAGAACCGACATCGTCCTGGGCCGGACCGTCTTTGAGACCGGGCTACAGGTCCGTCCCGACGACATCGACATGAACCGGCACGTGCATGCGAGCCGGTATCAGGACTATGTCCTCGCCGCCCGATACGACCAGATGGCCCGCTGCTATGGGATGTCGATGGAGGCGTTCCTCGCCGAGGGACTGACCTGGTACGCCAGGGTCGCCCACCTCCAGTACAAGCGGGCCCTCAGGCTCGGGGATGCGTTCCGGGTCCGCACCTGGGTCGACGCCGTGGCCGAGACCGATGTTCGGGTCTGCTTCGAAATCGTGCGGGGAACTCCCGGAAAGCTCTGCTGCGACGGGTGGTGCGAATTCACCCTGGTTGGCGTGGACTCGGGACGTCCCATGCCGATCCCGCAGCAGGTGCTCGAAAAGTACTGCGTCTGAACTGTTCCGCCGCGCGGCTCAGCCCAGGGTCTCGAGCCGGAACCGGTCGGCCTGACAAGAGCCCACGGATCGAAGCGAACGTCGGATCATTGCCGACAGAGTCCGGGCCTCCGGAAGCGATCGACCGGCGATGAGGATCCGGTTCTCGTAGTCCTCCAGGTGCACGAGGAGCTTCCGGGGGAACCGTCCACCCACCGCGTCGAGACCCTGGCGCCAGGTCCCACCCTGGGGTTTCAGCAGGTTGAAGAGCGCAATGCCCTCCGGGGCAAGCCGATCACGGAGGAGTCCCGGGAGACGGTTCCAGGTGGCTCCGGGCTTCTCAATGTCGCTCCCGGTGGAGATCGACAGATCCTCGATGATGAGGCTGAAACGTCGACGCTCCCGGACGAGCCACTCGACGGCATCCGCCTGGGTCCATCGGACCTGGTCGCGCCACAGGGGGCATTCCCGACGAAACAGCGCGTACGCGTCGGGATCCGTGTCGACCGCGTTCAGGCACCCGGTCCAACCCAGAGCGTTCCATGGGGCAAGGATCCCGCCGGCACCAAAACCGAGCAGGGCGATGTGCCTCGGAGCGTCCTCGGAGGCGAGGCGTGCGACGGCGGCCAGGATGTCGTAGAGACCGTGGGTCGGCCGCACCGAGGTCCGAAGATCGCTGATCAGGACGCCGTGGTGGACCAACCGGACTCCGTGTCGATCCCGGACGAGCCTCGGAGCGGAAGCCTTCATCCGGCCTTGCGCCCGGACCACCCCACGGCGCACAGGTGACCGAGGGCGATCGCAGCCATGCAGAGGAGGATGGAGCCCAGGACGTTCAGGACCGCAAGGGTCCAGGACCTGTTCTGGATCAGTCGAAGGGTCTGGAGGCTGAAGGCCGAGAACGTTGTGTAGCCCCCGCAGAACCCGGCGATGAGGAACTGTCGTCCCAAGGGCCGATTGATCCATCCGAGGCTGGGATCCTCGATCCCGGCAACCAGGCCGATGAGGAAGCATCCGGTGACGTTCACCAGGATCGTTCCAAAGGGCAGGGTCTCACCGAGGCGTTCGCCCAGCCATCGGGCCACAAGGGAGGCCACGCCGAACCGGGCCATCGACCCGATCCCTCCCCCGAGGCCGACCCACAGGAAGTCCCTGACGCTCACGGGTTGAGGAAACACCAAAGCCGTCTGGCGACGAAGTCGTTTGTCGCGATCCCTCCGGGAAGGGACTCCGGATCAACGCCCGACGCCAAGGAGGTGTCGGACAAAGAAGTCCATCCGCCTCCGGCTCGCATAGGGCGTCTCCCCGGCGCCGTGGTTGGCTCCGGGAAGGACCAGCAGCTCGACATCCCGCTCCGCCCGCACGAAGGCGGCCGCCAGCTGGAGCGTGCTGGCCGGGTCGACGTTGGTGTCCAGTTCCCCCACAGTCAGGAGCAGCTTTCCACGCAGCTTCGGTGCATCTTCCACGTTGGAGGATCGCCGATAGCTCTCGTCGACCGGCCAGCCGAGCCACTGCTCGTTCCACCAGAGCTTGTCCATGCGGTTGTCGTGGCACCCACAGTCACTGACCGCCACCCCATAGAAATCCGGATGGTCCAGCAGGGCGCGTGTCGAACTCTGTCCCCCGGCGCTGCCGCCATAGATCCCCACCCGCCCGAGATCCATCCACGGTCGCGTCGCAGCGGCTGCCCGCAGCCAGGCGATATGATCCGGCAGACCGGAATCCGCGAGGTTCTTCCAGCAGACGTCGTGGAACTTCTTTCCACGGAAGTTGGTGCCCATGCCGTCGATCTGGACCACCACGAAGCCCAGTTCCGCAATGGCGTGCTGCCGCAGCAGGCGTCCGAATTCCTTCGGCACGAAGGCCCCCTGGGGCCCGGCGTAGATCTCCTCGACAATCGGATACCGCCTGGAGGGATCGAAGGTGGAGGGGCGGATCAGGATGCCGTGGATGTCGGTCTGGCCATCCCGTCCCTTCGCGACAAACCGCTCTGGCACGGTCCAGCCCGCCTTGAGGAGTGTGGAGGCATCGGCCCGTTCGAGTTCGACGACACGCCTTCCGTCCGAGGTGCGACGCAACTCGGAGACGGGCGGCTGATCCACCCGGGACCACGTGTCGAGGAACCATCGGCGGTCTGGTGAGAAGTCCACTCGGTGGTCTCCATCCCCCTCGGTCAGGACCTGGAATCCCGAACCATCGAACCCTACCCGGCACAGGTGCCGATGGTATGGATCCTCCCCGGACCGCACTCCACCGGCCAGGAACCAGACCTCTCGACGCGTCTCATCCACGTGGAGGACCTCCCTCACGACCCAGTCCCCACGGGTGATGCGGTTCTTCACCCCCCCGGTCCTCCGATCGATGAGCCAGAGGTGGGTCCAGCCATCCCGTTCCGACATCCAGATCAGCTCGTCGGTCCCCTCGAGCCAATGCCTCCAGGTCTTGTTGGTCCAGTCGATGAAGGTCGGGGAGCTCTCCTCCACCACGATCCGAGGGGTCGAGGTTCCCCCGAGCGGACCCTCCTTGGGGTTGGCCACTGCCAGGAGCCGATAGCGTTGGTGACCGCGTTCGTTGTACGCGACGAAGACCTCGCGGCTGTTCGAGGCCCAGTGGAGGTCGAGCTCACCGTCCTCCGTATAGGGATTGGGATAGAAGGTGTCGTCGATACGGTTGCCGCGTCGATCGGCGACGCGGAAGAGATGGAGAACGGGTCTGGGCAGTGGATCCCCGGGCTTGAGATAGGTCTGGGTGTGAAGACGGGGCTGGACCTGATCGGTCGGTGCAACCTCGAGGAAGGACACCTTTCGATCGGATCCCGCCCGGACCTTCCGGGCGATGAAGGCGGAGGAATCCGGAGCCCAGTGGACCTCCGGGGCGTAGGTCTCTCCTGGAGCGCCATCGGTGGTGAGGCGCTCCAAGGCGGTGGAGGCCTTCGGGCGGAGGAAGAGGTTCGAATCCCGGACCACGACAACCCAACGGGCATCGGGCGACTCCCCGGGTTCCCGGATCGGGAGCGGTGCCGGCGTGGGTTCGGCAGGCGGCTTTGGAGCCTCCGTCCCAAGGGTCACACGCCCCGGTTGATCCGGTGCCTCGAAGGTTCCGACCACGGTCCCTGCCGGATCGGTCAGGAGCCAGACATGCCCGCCGAAGGTGTGCTGGCTCCGCTCCGCTCCGGCCCGGACACGTCCATACGCCTTGCGATGACCCTCGGAATCGACCCAGAAGAGATCGAGGTCCCATCCGGTGGGGTTGTGGAGAATCAGGACGGTCTCCTGTCCGGTCCGTCGGGTCCGGGCCCCGATGCCTCCCGCCGACAGGGCAATGTCTTGAATTGTTTCATCGGGGGGTCTGTTTGTGGCGGTCCGGGTCCCGCTCTCCGCATCGACCACGACCCATTCGAAGGAGTCCGGACCGGTCTGGACGCGGTAGGTGAAACGCGTGTGGCCTGGCAGCCACCTCGGGTGCACGGCAGTCCGGAAGACCGTGTTTTCGGTGCGCCGGGAAAGACTCAGGGCCCGCTCATAGTCGCCTGGGGTCCCATGACCCAGGGCGCCATAGACGATGGAAAACAGGGCAATGATCCAGCCGAACCGGTTCAGGGATGCAGGAGTGTTCAAGGTGTCGGCAATAACTGCCTTCAACCCTCCTCTCGCTCAACTCCCAACTGCCTCCACGTCACCGCGTGAGTCCCGCCCTGCAGAAGTGGAGCGTTGAGAGTCGAGAGTTGAGAGAAGCAGCCCCGGCCCCACATGTCTTCGGAAGCCACCGACGACCAAGGGTGGGTGAGGCAGTGCCCTGCATCACTGGGTGCGACAGCACCCATTCCCCGGTAGGGACCTGGTCCCTCAGGTCCCCATCTAAACCCGCCACGCGCAGAAAACCCACAACCGCAGCCGGCCCCCTCCATCGCCTCAGCCCACCTCGCTGCCAGTTTCAACTCTCAGTTCCCCTTTCCTCCGTGTCTCCGCGTCGCCGCGTGAGCCTCCTTCCCCCTCTCCCCCTCCGCGTTCCCCAGCGCTCAACGCCTCCCCTCGCCCAGCCACAGGCAGGCATTCCCGAGGATCCTCAACACCTCCGGGTTGAAGTATACGGGGTAGGTTTCGTGTCCGGGTCTAAAATAGAAGACCCGGCCCTTCCCGAGGTTCCAGAGCATGCCGGAACGGAACCATTCCCCGGTGGTCCAGCGTTCCTCCAGAATCACAACGTCGGGCATCGGTACGTGGAACGGCTCGTCGTACATCTCTGTCTGTGAGATCTGGAAGACCGATGGCACCCCCTTCGAGATCGGGTGATCGGGCTTCAGGATCCGGATCTGGCTGGGTTTTCCATCGCCGCGATACGCGGGGAAGCAGCAGTTCGGCAGGATGAGGTCGATCCGGACCGGGCCCTCGATCGGCTTGTGATAGGTGACCGAGGGCGACAGGCGTTCCGTGTACCGGGGGACCATCAGCGGACGGGGAAGGAGGTTCGTCTCGACGAGGACAGCTCCAGCCCGTTCCGCCGGAGGCAGGCCCTTCACCGCGTCCTGGCGGGCCCGCTCATTCATGGCCTCCACGAAGGGACGCGACCAGTGGGCGGAGTGGAGCGCGATCAGCGCAAGGCGTCCGTCGAGGATGCGCTGGACGATGTCCCTCGCCACCGGCGGCTCGATCTCCATCTGGCGGACATGGCCCCACCAGACCAGGACATCGGTCTGATCGAGCGTCGCAAGCCCCTGCCCGGGATCATCGAGTGCTGCCGACACGACCCTGAGGCCGGAAACCGTCCGGAGATGCTGGGCGATCTGGTTTCCAAGCCAATGGGTGTAGGCCTGCTTCTGCTGGGGTTGTCGTTCATCCCAGACCAGGACCCGGACCGGAGGGGTGGCTCCCCGGGATTCGCCAATTGGCAGGCTGATGGCAGCGGCGAGGAGGAGGAGTTTCAGCGACAGGATGGATCGGAGGGAGGCCATGGAGGTAGCAGCTCAGGCCACAGTGCCGAAAGCCAAGCGCAAAGACTCGGTCCAGATTGAGCCCGGCAAGTTTTGGCTGTTTTCACCCTCTCCGGTCTTCCTCCGTGTCGCCGCGTCGCCGCGTGAGTCCCCTACCGTGAAAGAACCAATCGATGCTCGGTCGGGCCTGGCATCAATGGGGTTGGGGTCAGGTCCTCCCATTCGGTGTGTCCCTTGCGATAGAATGGCGACAGGAAGTGGCCGCTCTGTCCTCCAGGCATCTGGAGCATGCCCCGCTCCTCGTGACCGGGAGCCACCACCATCCGTTCGGACGGACCGAACCGGACCCCTTGGATCTTCGGCATGTGATCGTCTCCCGACAGCGCACGCGGAGTCATGTCGAGCCAGCCCGAAATCCTCGGAAGGGCCCGGCTGATGGGATGCTGGATCCGGACGGTGTTGCGTTGTCCCCAGGTCGCCTCAGGGAGGGTCAGACCCTGGGCCCGGAGATCGGCGAGGACCGACTCCACCGCCGTGGCAAGAAGCGCCTCGTAGCTCGTGAACCGGGGGGCCAGCAGATGGAGTGGCTTCCGGGTCAGACAGGTCCACAGCGGTGTCTCCCAGCGGACACTGTCGATCGGCAGATCGGATCCTGATTCCTGGCAGCGGGCGACGAGTGGCTGGAAGAACAGTTCACCCACCTTGAACCGGAAGGCCCGGACAACCCGGTAGCCCACGGAGTTCGTGGAGGCCCGGCCACCCCAGTTCTCCACGGCACCGCGCAGTTGTGTCCAGGCGGCCTCATTGGTGCCAAGCGGTCCGCGGTCGAGGGTCCCCAGGAGGAGCCGTTGCCAGCGGTCGAGGAACAGGGCCCGGTCATCCCGGTAGAGCGCAAAAAGGCCGGTCTCGTCGACCTTGGACAACTGCTGGAGATCCTCCCGGATCTGGGTGGCCCGTGCTCCAAGGTCGGTCTGCTGGACCCCGGCCGACAGGTAGTTCGAGTCGCCACTCATGCGGTTGTTGGCAGTCCAGAGACGGGGCCCGCGGACCACCGGATACGCTGCAGGTTCTCTCCATCCGTCCCATCGACGGGAACCGTCGGCCCAGGAGACCGGGACCTGGCCGTCGAATCCGATGCGTCGAGGCAGGCGGCCGACCAAGGTCCAGGCGAGGTGGCCTTCACGGTCCCCGACAAGGAGGTTGAGATCCGCGATGCCACAGGTTGGGGCGATGCGGACGGCGTCCTCGACGGAACCCGCCGTCTCGAGTTCGAGCAGCTGCAGGTTCAACGCCTCCGGCTGATGCGCCACCCACCGCAGGGCGAGGGTCTGGCCCAGATGGTTGGTGCCGAGGACCGGACCCCAGAGGGTCCGATCGTGGTGGATCGTCCGCGCAGGAGCCCCGGCGATCCGGATCTCCTCCGTCACGGACTCCAGATCCCGCCATCCGTCCGGTGTCCGATACCGCCTCGGGTTGGAGGGGTCGGTCTCGACGAGGATGACATCCGTCACATCCAACGCGGCGTGGGTGAATCCCCAGGCAATCCGGCCATTGCTGCCGATGATGAACACCGGAGCGCCTGGCAGGGTGACGCCATCGAACTGGCGGGACTGGCCGTCGTCCGTCCAACGGGCGCTGACGCGGTACCAGATGTTCGGGACGCCCAGGTCGAGGTGCATGTCGTTGGCGACAATGGCTCCGCCATCGGAGGACACGGAGCCATCGACGCCCCAGCTGTTGCTGCCGGGCATGAGCGGACGTTCCCAGTCGAAGGCCCCCGCGGTGGTTGCCGGACCCGTCCGGAACCCGATCGTCCCGGGCGAGGGGATGGGGGCGATCTGGCTGGTGGAACCATCCAGTGCCGCCTCCCACTCGGAGGCACTCGGATCGAAGAAGGCCAGGGCCTCCCCCGGGAGGACCTCCGCGAGCAGCCCCCGACGCTGATCGTTCGAACCCTCGGCGTCCTGGAGCCGCTCGGACATGAGGAGTGACACGAGGAGGGAGTCGACCGGATCCCAGGCGCGCGGGACCTGGTTCAGGAGGAGGTACTCCGGGGGTCGTGCCCGCAGCGAGCGAAGCCCGGCATTGACCCCTTCGGTGTAGGCGTCGACGACGGCTCGTTGACGGTCGGGAGCTGTGGCGAGGGCGATCTGGGCGGTCTGCCGCAGCCGGTGGCGTCGCATCTCGCCGTCATAGTCGGCCAACGCCACACCCAGCAGTTCCGCGAGTTCACCGGCCGCGTTGCGACGGAGCAGGTCCATCTGGAAGAACCGGTCCTGGGCGTGGAGGAATCCGGTGGCGAAGGCCAGGTCGATCCGGCTTCCCGCCCGGAGAGTGGGAATGCCCATGGCGTCGCGATCGATCTCGACGTGTTCCTGGACGCCGATCCCGGACACGGTGCCATCCAGGAGGGCTCGACTGGACAGGAGAATCCCGGTCAGGACGGCGAGTCCTGCCGACGGGAGGGCGATCGCGAGCCCGAGAATCCAGAACCAAAGCCGACGTCTCCTCCTTCCGACCATCCACCGAGAATGGGCAGCGTTGGATCCCGGGCAAGGCTGGGGATGGGGTTGGGCCGCCTCAACCCATCGCGCGGGCGATGGCGTTCCACCAGATGTCGTGCAGTTCCGCCACAGGCGACTCGAGCGTCGTCGTTCCGGAGCGGATCGAGAGCATGTCGCCGCCCACCGTTCCCAGTCGCTGTGCCGGGACGCCGAGGATCCCGCATTGCTTGAGAACCCGTCCGGCATCCTGGGAAGCCACCGTGATCACGATGCGGTTCTGTGTCTCGCCGAAGAGCAGGGCGTCGAGGCGGGGTGCCGGGGACCCTGCGGCCGGGGCGGGGAGTTCCACCTGGGCACCGATCAGCCGCGGCGTGCCGCGCGCGATCTGCTGGCTCATGCAGGATTCGGCCAGACACACGGCGAGACCGCCCTCGCTGCAATCATGGGCACTCTTCACCACGCCTTCTCGGATGAGGCCGAGCAGCGAGGTGTGCAGGGTCTTGGCGGCCTCAAGATCGACCCTCGGCGGGAGGCCGGTCTTCTTTCCATGGGCCGCCTGGAGCTGGACGCTGCCACCGAGTCCCTGCAGGGGGTCGTCGAGGTCCATAGGCGAACCGAGAAGCAGGATCACGTCGCCCGCATCCTTGAACCATTGGGTCGTGATGTGCTCGGGCTTCTCGATCAGTCCCACGACGGCGACGGTCGGCGTGGGGTCGATGGCCCCGAGGGCGCCGCGCTGGTTGTAGAGCGAGACGTTGCCACCCGTGACGGGCGCGCTGAACGCCCGGCAGCCCTCGGCGAGGCCCCGGACCGATTCCTTCAGCTGCCAGAAGATCTCCGGGTTGTGGGGATTGCCGAAGTTCAGGTTGTCGGTGGACCCCAGCGGAATGGCGCCGGAACAGGCGAGGTTGCGGCAGCATTCCGCGACCGCCGCCTTACCGCCCTCGTAGGGGTCGAGGTAGACATGGGTCCCGTTGCAGTCGACCGACATCGCCACGTATTTGTCGGGGGTCACGACCGGTTTCGACATCCGGGAGGCCTGACCCTCGGCATACTGGGCCTTGGTGATGGGCAGGGAGTCGCCCTTGATCCGGATCACGGCGGCATCGCTGCCGGGGCAGACCACGGAACCGTCGCGGACCATGTGGTCGTACTGGCCGTAGACCCAGTTCTTGGACGCAATGGTGGGCTGTGCGAGCAGGCGCTTGAGGTCGGAGGTGGGGTTGGAGGTGTCCGGGATGCCATCCAGGCGGAAGGCACGGACGTCCTGCATGTAGGCAGCCTCGCGGGATTCCCGGAAGTAGATGGGGGCCTCGTCGGCCAGTTTCTTGGCGGGGACATCGACCACGACCGTGCCGCCGTGGCGGACCACCATGCGACCGGTGTCGGTGACGACACCGATCTCGGCCCAGGGAAGATCCCACTTGTCGAAGATCCGCTTCACCTCCTCCTCGCGGCCCTTCTGGACGACGATGAGCATGCGCTCCTGGGACTCGGAGAGCATGATCTCGTAGCTGGACATGTTCGGTGCGCGCTGCGGCACGCGGTCCAGCTCGATCTCGATCCCGGTCCCGGCCCGCGCTGCGGTCTCGCAGGTCGAGCAGGTCAGACCCGCGGCCCCCATGTCCTGCATGCCGGCGACACATCCGGTGGCGAGGAGTTCGAGACAGGCCTCGCAGACCAGCTTCTCCATGAAGGGGTCGCCCACCTGGACGGCTCCGCGCTGCTGTTCGGCCGACTCCTCGGTGAGGTCCTGCGAGGCGAAGGCCGCACCGGCCAGACCGTCGCGTCCGGTGGCCGGGCCGACGTAGAAGACCGGGTTCCCGACGCCCTTGGCGGCGCCGCGCGTGATCTGGTCGTGGCGCAGCACCCCGAGGGCGAAGGCGTTGACGAGCGGGTTGCCCTCGTAGCTTTTGTCGAAATAGACCTCGCCGGCGAGGGTCGGGATGCCGAAGCAGTTGCCGTAGTGTGCGATGCCGGAGACGACTCCGGAGAAGAGGCGTCGGACCTCAGGGTTCGACAACTCACCGAAGCGCAGGGAATTCAGGGCCGCCACAGGACGGGCACCCATGGTGAAGATGTCGCGGATGATCCCGCCCACGCCGGTGGCGGCGCCCTGGAACGGCTCCACGGCGCTGGGGTGGTTGTGGGATTCGATCTTGAAGGCGATGGCGACACCGTCGCCGATGTCGATGATGCCCGCGTTCTCCTCGCCGGCGCCGACCAGGATCGAGGCGCCCTGGGTTGGGAAGGTCTTCAGCACCGGCCGCGTGTTCTTGTAGGAGCAGTGCTCCGACCACATCACGGAGAAGATGCCAAGCTCGGTGTAGGACGGCGCCCGCCCGAGGATTTCGAGGATCTTCTGGTACTCGTCGGGGGTCAGGTTGTGCTTGGCGACGAGTTCGGCGGTGATGGCAGGTTCGTACATCAACGGGAGGAAGGTCGGAGGCGTCCGACCGGGTCCGGAGACACTAGGGAGTCCGCCGCATCGAACAAGGAATCAAAGCGGAGCACGGGCCGGACCTCAGGCGGTTGCGGTCACCGGGCGGCCAAGAGGGGGGCTCGAATAGCGGAGAAAGTTGTCGAGCAGCAGCTGCACACCGAAATTGTTCACCCCGGAGCCGAAGAACACCGGCGTGAGCTTCCCGGCGAGGACCCGCTCTGGATCGAATTCCGAGCCGGCCATCTCGATCATCTCGATCTGCTCGATCACCATCTTGTAGGTCTGTTCATCGAGCGCGGAGGTCACGATCGGATCGTTGAGCCCGGTGACATTCACAGCCGCCCGGTACTTGCCGCCCACCACACGCTCGAACAGGTGCACCGCCCGCTCGGACCGGTCATAGACGCCCTTGAAGTCCGTGCCATTGCCCAGAGGCCAGTTCATCGCGACCGACCGGATGCCCAGCACGGCCTCCAGCTCGTCCATCAAACCGATCGGATCGCGGGCCGGCCGATCCATCTTGTTCATGAAGGTGAAGATGGGCACCTCCCGGCGGGCGCAGACCTCGAACAGCTTCCGGGTCTGGGATTCCACGCCCTTGCCCGCGTCGATCACCATGATCACCGCGTCGACCGCCGTGAGGACCCGGTAGGTGTCCTCCGAGAAATCCTTGTGACCCGGGGTGTCGAGGAGGTTGATCCGGTACCCGCTGTAGTCGAACTGCAGGACCGTGGAGCTGATGGAAATGCCGCGCTTCTTCTCGAGTTCCATCCAGTCGGACGTCGTCGCCCGCTGGTTCTTGCGGGCCGTGACGGACCCGGCCAGCTGCACGGCCCCGCCGTAGAGGAGCAGCTTTTCGGTCAGCGTCGTCTTGCCGGCGTCGGGATGCGAGATGATCGCAAAGGTCCGGCGGCGGGCGATTTCTTCCTGGATCGTCACGGGAGGTCAGGGTCGCAAACAGCGGTCGACAACGCAAACCGGTGGCGGGATCCCGGGCTGCGTTGGGTCGGATCAGACCAGTTCCACGATCATCTCGATCTCCACCGCGATGTTGCCCGGGAGGGGCCCCATGCCGACGGCGCTGCGGGCGCCGATGCCGTGGTCCGGTCCCCACACCTCGGCGAAGAGCTCGCTGCAGCCGTTGATCACCTTGGGATGGTCATAGAAATCGGGCGCCGAGTTGACCATGCCGAGCAGCTTGACCACCCGCTTCACACGGTCGAGGGAGCCCAGCTGCTCGTGGAGGGTCGACAGGAGTGCGAGACCCACCTGGCGGGCTGCCTGCTTGCCGGCCTCGAGGTCGAGATCGCGTCCGACCACACCGGCGATGAGGGTGCCATCGGTCCGCACGGGGCCGTGTCCGGAGACGTAGGCGAGGGAGCCGACGATCACGAGGGGCTTGTAGACGGCGACCGGTTTCGGGGCCTTCGGGAGGGTGAGGTTGAGTTGGGTGATGCGAGTCTCGGCGCTCATGGTGTGGACGAGCGTAGGGACAACCCCGACGGGTTTGAACCCCGACCTTTTCTCTTTTGCAGGCGTCGGGCAGGCTCGCCTCCAGCATGGAATACGAAGCGGTCATCGGTCTGGAGACGCATGTCCAGCTCAAGACCCGATCCAAGATGTGGTGCGGCTGTCCCAACGAGTTCGGGGCGCCGCCCAACACCAACGTCTGCCCGGTGTGCCTCGGCATGCCCGGTGTGCTGCCGGTGGCCAACGAGGAGGCCCTGCGGCTGACCGTCCTGACCGGTTACCTGCTCAACTGCAAGATCCCGCGCTTTGCGAAGTTCGATCGGAAGAACTACTTCTACCCGGATTCCGCCAAGAACTACCAGCTGACCCAATACGATCGTCCCAGCACCGCCAACGGCTGGGTCGAGTTCGAGTTCGATGGGGCCCCAACCGGCGTCGAGCGTGTCCGGATCACCCGGGCGCACCTGGAGGAGGACGTCGGCAAGAACAACCACTTCGACCGCCACAGCGGCGTGGATTTCAACCGAGCCGGCGTGCCGCTCCTCGAGATCGTGTCGGAACCCGACCTCAAGGGCCCCGACATGGCCTACGCGTACCTCAAGGCCCTGACCGACATCCTGGCCCGGGCGAACATCAGCGACTGCGACCTCGAGAAGGGAATGGTTCGGTGTGACGTCAACGTCTCGGTCCGCCCCCGGGGATCGGAGAAGCTGGGGGCGAAGATCGAGATCAAGAACATGAACTCGTTC
>VHCG01000012.1 GCA_016871805.1 Verrucomicrobiota bacterium | reverse complement strand
GGGGCTCAGACGATTCGTGACCCCGGTTTCCTCCCACAGAACGGGGACATCCCAATCGGTCCACCGCCCCCGATCGTTCCGGAGGCAATGGAGGGGCCCCCATTCGGTCGCCACCATCAGATCGGGGTCCCCATCGGAATCGATATCGCTAAAGGTCGCAGCGGTCACCAAACCCAGTTGCCTCCAAATCGGCGAGTCTGCGTCCAGGGCAACCCACCCGAGGGTCGTCTGACGTAACAGTCCGGAGGGAGCCGGCTCGGGGTACTTCCCGGGAATCACCCGTCCCCCCACGAAGAGTTCCAGAGATCCATCCCCGTCCACATCCGCCATCGCCAGCGGTCCTGGAACCGCACCCAGCGGGATACCGCCAGGACGGACCCCTCCCGACTGCAGGTCGAGGATCCGCACCCCACCTGAGGCCTTGGGGGCTTCGTAGTTGCTGAAGGCCACCAGAAGGTCCGGTGCGCCGGAAGGCTTGGGCTGGATCAGGACCCCCATCTGGTCGAGGGGCGTCGGCCGCTCCAACAGCGACCGACCATCGGGAACCAGATTCCCACGGCCATCATTCAAAAATCCGGCGATCCGTCCGCCCCGACCGCTGCCGATCACCAGATCGTCCCATCCATCCCCGTTCAGGTCCCCCCAGCACGCCGCGGGTCCGAGGTTGGCCAGGGACCGGGGCAACAGGGACGGCTTCGAGAGATCGTCGAACACCGGATCCCGGTGTCGATGCATGAATCCGGTCCTGACCGGTGCGAAAAGCGGGGTGGGAGGGGGCGTGGCCCGCTGGACCGGTGCCGAGTCGGGCTCGAACACCTCCACCACTCCACTGGGCGGGAGGTTCGACACCACACTGAGGCGTCCACTCCGCCACAACACCTCGAGTCGGAGTCGGGCTCCACTGGATCCCGAGGCAAAGACCCGGACTGGATCATCCCCCGAGGCGTAGCGCCCGCCACTGGCGATCTCCTGGCGCTGGAGGACCGGCCCTCCGTGCACGGTGATCTGCGCCCCAATGCCCAGGGTGTTCGGGGAACGGCCCCGAAGTCGAACCTGGAGCCGAGGTGCGGTGGCTCGATTCTCCAGGAGGAGCGCACCGCTGTTGAGGTTGTTGACAACCACATCGAGATCCCCGTCCTGATCCAGATCCGCCAAGGCCATGCCCTGGGAGACGCCGACCTGATCAAAACCCCAGGTCTTCCCCACCTCCTCGAATCGGAATCCCCCTTGGTTGCGGTAGGCCAGGTTTGGCTGGGCGAGCGACGGGAACCGCCGCCGGAGTTGAAGCGCCTGGGCATCGGTCAGTTTCTCCCGGATCCGAATCGCCTCGATCTCATCCGCCACGTCCGCGTCCTGGACGTTCCGCTCAAATCCGGTGGACAGCAGGATGTCCTCCAGACCGTCGAGATCCACGTCGAGAAAGACCGGGGACCATGACCAATCCGACGCCTCGATCCCAGCCCACCAGGCGATCTCCGAGTACCACGTGCCGCCGCGTCCCGCGAACAGCGTGTTCCGGGCCGTTTGGGGACGAGCCTCGATTCCGGAGAACGGCTCCGCATCGGCGGTTCTGGGCGCTGCCTCCACCTGACGCTGAACCGGATCCCGGCTCAGCATGTCGGTGACGAAGAAGTCGTCGAGGCCATCGCGGTTGAGATCCCCGAAGTCCACTCCCATGGAGAAGAAGCTGGTCTTGCGAAGATGGGTGCGCGGCAGCGCCCGGAATCCTCCCTTGCCGTCGTTCAGCCAGATCCTGTCGGGCGACCCCAGGTCATTACAGACATAGAGATCCGGGGCGAGATCCCCATCGAGGTCCCGGAACTGGGCCGCCAGTCCCCAATCATATAACGGGGCCTTGAGCGGTTGGCCGGACTCGTCGAGGAACCGTCCGGAGGTCAACGGAACCGCCTCGAATCGACCGTCGCCCCGGTTCAGGTAGAGGCTATCGGCTTCCCCGTGCTCGGTGACCCGTCCCTCGGCATCCACCGAGAACCGACCGATCAGGTCGGGCTCGGTTGCCGACCTCCCATTGACCGCCATCACAGTCGGACGGCCACCCACCATCCGGATCTCGAACCGCTGCTGGAACTCATCGCGGACGGTAGAGGTCCGATAGTTGACCTGGTAGAGATCCAGGTCGCCATCGCCATCGACGTCGGCCAAGGCCATCGAACTCGCCCCGGAGCGCCCGACGAGACCGACCTCCGCGGTCACCTCCTTGAACCGGCCGGTGCCGTCGTTACTCCAACATCGGGTGCCTCCCCCGATGGAATTCAGCAGGAGGTCCAGATCGCCGTCGCCCTCGAGATCCGCGAGCACCGCACCGGTGGCCTCCATCCCGTCGAAGGCTGTGCCAGAGCCGAATGCCGCAGCCGTCGCGTTGGTAAACCGCCAACCACCGAGATTCCTGAAGAACGCGCTGCCACCACCCAGTCCCGCAAGGAAGACGTCACATCTACCATCGGCATCGACGTCACCGAGGGCGACTCCGGAACCGTTCAGGAGCACGTGGTTGGTGAGGGAGCGTTCGACGCCCAGGCGGTTGGTGAAGACCACGCCGGTTTCCTCTGGGGCACGCCAACGGAACCCCACCTCGATCGAGGAAGCCTGCTCTAGCGGATGGAGGTGATATCCCGAAGGCGACGCCTCCACCCGCCGAGGGGGAGCCTCTGCGGTAAACGAGTCGCTCGGGAGGCCCAAGTCGACCAGGCCGATCAGCAGGGCGAGTCCAACCCTTCGGCGGAACCGTCCCAGGAAACTCCAATCCTCGGACTTCTGCTGGGATCGGGGGGGCATGGCGGTGTTCCTTTTGGCGGAAAATCCACCCGGCCCTCCCGGCCGGCGCGGCGTGGCTCAGTCCTCGCTGAACAGGTACTCGAGGTCGTCCTTGGTCAGATTGCTCGCAAACCCCTCCTCACCCAGGACGTCGGAGATGGTCTGGGACTTCTTCTGCTGCAGTTCCCAGATCTTCTCCTCGACGGTGCCCGGAGTGATGAGGCGGTAGGCGTTGACAGTCCGAGTCTGGCCGATGCGATGCGATCGATCGATCGCCTGGGCCTCAACGGCCGGGTTCCACCAGGGGTCGTAGAGCACGACGTAGCTGGCCGTGGTGAGGTTCAGCCCGGTGCCTGCGGCGCGGAGCGACAGAAGGAAGACACAGGACTCGGTCTCGGCCTGGAAGGCGTTGACCACCTCCTGACGGGCCTTGGTTTCGCCGGTGAGGATGTGGGTCTTGATCCCCCGCTCCTTGCAGGCGCCCTCGAGCAGCTTGAGCATCTCCACGAACTGGGAGAACAGCAGGATCTTGTTGCCCGACTGGAGGATGGGTTCCAGGAGCTCGAACAACGTGTCGGTCTTGCCGCTGGCGCTGTCGTTGCCGACGAGCTTCGGGTGGCAGCAGATCTGGCGCAGACGAGTGAGGGCGGCCAGGACGTGCATCTTCGACTTGGCCACACCCTTCTCCTGGAGGGCCTTCATGACCTGGTCGCGGCTGCGACGGAGCTCCGCGAGGTAGAGCTTGCGCTGTTCCTCGTCGAGCTCGCAGTCCCGACGTTCCTCGATCCGGTCGGGCAGGTCCTTGGCCACCTGTTTCTTGAGACGACGGAGCATGAGCGGGCGAAGGCGGGCGCTGAGCCGTCGCCGTGCCGTGCTGGGTTCCCACTCGGGACCGTCCCCCTTGGGCTCATAGGTCTCGTGGAAATGCGCCTGGCTTCCGAGGTACCCGGGCTGGATGAAGTCCACGATCGACCAGAGGTCGAGCAGCCGGTTCTCCAGCGGGGTGCCCGTGAGGGCGAGCCGCTGCCCGGCCTGGATCTCCTTCACGGCCAAGGTGACCTGGGCGTTGGGATTCTTGATGAACTGGGCCTCGTCGAGGACCAGCGACCGGAAGTCGAACTTCGACAGCTCCTCGAGATCCCGACGGAGGATGGCGTAGTTGGTGACGACAATGTCGTGCTGCGGGATGTGCTTGCGGAGGTTGTGCCGGGCCTGTCCGGACTGGAGCACGAGCACCTTGAAGTGCGGGGTGAACTTCTCGGCTTCACGACGCCAGTTGTGGAGCACAGAGGCTGGACAGAGGACGAGGGTCGGCTTCCGGTCCTTCTTGTGCTGATCGTGAAGCCAGGTGAGCCACGACAGCGTCTGGAGCGTCTTCCCGAGGCCCATGTCGTCGGCCAGGATGCCGCCGAGCTTCAATCGGGACATGTTCGCGAGGAAGTTGAACCCATCGCGCTGATATGGGCGAAGGTCGGCGTGGATGTTCTCGGGAACCTTGGTGTCGGGTACGCCCTTGAAATTCGCGAGCTTCTCCCGGAGCTGGGCGATGGCCTTGGCCGTGCCGAGCTCGGTGAGGGTTCCCTCGTCGAGCTGAGTGGCATGCAGCAGGGAGGCCTTCTGGGCGTCGGGGCTCAAGCCATCGAGGCCGAGCGTCGCCGCGGTCTCATGCGCCTTGCGGTTGGCATCGACATCCAGCTCCACCCAACCGCCATCGGGCAGTTTGACGAAGCGGGTCGTGGCGGCCGCGAGGCGCTGAAGGTCGGCGATGCTCAGGCGCATGCCCTCGGCCTCCCACTCGGCGCTCACGCTGAGCCAGTCGATTCCCGAGCCCTTCAGAACCAGCTTCGGCTTGACCAGTCGACGGCTCAGGAAGAGCCGCTGGAAGGAGGGATTCCCGAGGAAATCGGCATCCTTCGGCTTGTCCGGCCACGCCGTGGCGAGGGCGCTGAGGAACACCTCGTTGGCGTCACCCACCCAGAGCCCCGGCTCCGGCGTGAACCAGTCGAGCTGCTGGAGCCACTGGATCGCGGCCTGAATCCTGGCGTCGTCGATCACCTCGGGCCGGTCGGCCTGCCGGGTCCGGCTGGCCGTGACCCGCGACCACTCATGCCCGTTCCACTGCCATTCCGACTGGTCGCGGTCGCTCACGCAGAGCAGGCGGAGACGGACCACCTCGTCGGCGAGTTCGAACACAAACCGAGGCCGCGCCGGATGGGAGATGCACAGCTGGCTCCAGTCCGCCTCATGGAGTGCCGTCGCACCGCCAACGCGCGGCGCGGTCTCAGGCGACCCGGTCTGCGACGCGGAGCCCCCCTTCGCAGGACGGGTCTGGGACTTCCTGAGCTCGGTCAACAGCCTGTGGGAGAGCTTCTTGACCGGGAGGACCGGGCGCTGTGCCCAGGGCCCCAGGAGACTGACCGGTGGCGCGTTCCTGAGGATGTAGACCTCGCTGTCCACCAGCACGAGGACGGGTTGCCCGACAAAGAACTGGCACCCGGCAAGTGGGCGAGCGGAGCCATCAGGGAGCGCCAAAAGATGGGTGAAACTCAGGTCGCCGTCGACGGTGTCGAGGTGAGGCTTGAGCTCCGCGATCTGTCCATGAAACTCGAGGCTGGTGGCGCGTCCAGTGAGCTCCAGGCGGGTCCCATGGCCCCAGGTGGCCAACCAGGTCAGGAGGTCTGCGCCCTCGAGGACCAACGGCTCACCCTCCTTGGTGCGATGCGACCAGTTGTCGTGGAGCCAGTCGATGACGGCCCAGTCGTCCGCCGGGAAGAGTTCGGCCTCGTGGGCGGCCCGGGTTCGCAGCTCGCAGAGGTCCGACAGGAACCGTTCCTTCTCGCCGGATCTGGAGCGGAACAACAGGAATTTGACGACCAGCTGCCACTGATTGGCGTCATCCTGGACACGGCGGGTCTCGCAGAGGACCCGCAGGGCAGCCTTGGGCGCATCGAGATGGGTGTGGGTGGCGGGCAGGAGCCAATTCTCGAGCTCCTGGACAAACTGCATCTCCTTCTCCGACTGCTCGACCTCCTGGAAGCGCTCGAAATTGGCGTACGGAAGCAGTTCGGTCGGCAGCGAACGATTGGCCCGGAGGAACAGCATCGCCACCTCCTCGAGACGACCCTTGCCTTCGGCCCCCTGGATTCTCGACCACCAGTCGGTGGCACCGAAGTCACCCCGCCGCAGCGCGAGCTTCTCGAGGTAGTCGTCGAACAGGAGGTAGGCCCGCTGGGGGTCCCCACAGGATCCGAGCAGCTTCAGCACCGCCTCACGCTCGGCGACCTTCTCCCGGGAGTCCGCCAGTTCCCGGCGAAGATCCGCGAAGGATCCATAGGTCGTGTTGAGGACGCGATGGTGGGCGTCGTACTTGGTGCTGGCGGCGGTGGGCCGGCTGGCAGGACGGGTCGTTCTGGAACCTCTAGGCATGCGATGTCGGAAAGGCGACGGATGTAATACTGAATCTTCTCTCTGTTGCCCCCAATGACGGTCAACAAGGAAGTGGACGAAAATTGGTCTCGACACGGACACGCCCCGCCGGAACGCCGGGGCCGTCGTGGCGCACGGGAGACACGCGGGGAATCCATCTGCCGGAGGGGTCTCCAAACCGGGATTTGATTGCCACGGTGCGGCATCAATTTAGGCTCTCATCATCAATGCGATGACGTCACCGCCACCGTCGCGGAACGACGGGATCTGGCTTGCATTCGCCCTCGTGGTGGCGCTGCTGACGATCACGTTCCAGATGGGGAGCCTACCTCTGATCCAGCCCGACGAGGGCCGGAACGCGGAGGTGGCGCGGGAGATGAAGGAGCGTGGCGCTTGGCTGGTACCCACCCACAACGGGCAAGTGTACCTCGACAAGCCCGCATTCTACTTCAAGGCCGTCGCCCTTTCGCTGGCGGCGTTCGGTGACACCGAATTCGCAGCGCGTCTGCCATCGGTCCTCTTCGCCTTCGGAACACTTGGAATCTCCTGGCTCTTCGCGCGAGGACGCCTCGGTCGGAGAGCCGCGGCGATCGCGGTGCTGGTCACCGCCACAACACCTCTCTTCGTCATCCATGCGCGCACGATCATCTTCGACGTCGCGCTTACCCTGTTCGTCTGCGGCTCCATCCTGGCCGGACACCTCGCGGAGGCCTCACCCGGGGGCCCACGCAGGGGCTGGCTCCTCGTTGCGGCCATCGCCGCGGGTCTGGGAACGCTGGTCAAGGGACCGGTGGGCTTTGCCGTACCGGCCCTCGTGCTGATCGTCCACCACATGGTCGAGGGACGCCCCCGCGCCATCCTCCGGATGCTCCACCCGATGAATGCCGCCGCCTTCTTGGCGGTCGTCCTGCCGTGGTTCGTGGGCGTCTCGATCGCCCAGCCCGACTTCCCCCACTACGGGCTGGTGGAGGAGACCTTCAACCGGTTCACAACGGCGAAGTTCCATCGCACCCAGCCCTTCTACTTCTACGCCTGGGTCGTCCCCGCAACCTTCCTCCCCTGGAGCCTGATGCTGCCCGGGGCGATCCTCCTGAGGGTCCGACGCCAGAGACCCCTCGGCCCCGTGACCCGGTTCGCGATCGTCTGGATTCTCGTGGTGGTGGGGTTCTTCTCGTTGTCGAAGTCCAAGCTGCCCGGGTACGTCATGAGCATTGCCGTCCCTTGGGGCTGGCTGGTGGGCCGCATCATCGACCGGGCCATTGCCGACCCGTCAGGTCCCGAACGACGCCTCGTCCGGACCGGAACCCTGGCGCTGGCCTCGATCACGCTTGTCGCGACCCTTGTCATCGGTCTCTTCGGGGAACCGATCCTGCGGACGATCCGGACCAATCCCGACATCGACCCGGGGCGGATCCAGGCCGTCTGGCTGCCCCTCCTCGGCCTGACCGGCCTCGTGGGATTCATCGCGATCATGGGTTGGTGGATCCGGAGGCCGGCCTGGTCGGCCGTCGCGTTTGCCGCGTTTCCAATGCTGGCGATCACGCTGGGATCGGACGTGCTGATGGCGGTCTACGACAGCCGGTCGGCTCGGAGGATGTCCATGACCATGCCCCGACTCCCGGACGACACGGAAATTGTCTTCTACCACTGCATGCCAGTCGGCCTTCCCTTCTACCTTCGAAGGACAGGCACCCTGGTGACCCGGGACGGCGGCGAACTCGCCAGCAACTACGTGAAGTACAGCCTGGCACAGCGGCCGGAGCGCCCGCCTGGAATCGTCGATGTGGACCGGTTTTTCGACTGGTTCAGCGAGGTGAAGACTCCCGTCTATGTGGTCGTCCAGCGCCATGACGCACCCTGGCTGAAGGAACTAGCAGCCCGCCATGGCGCCACGCTCCAGAGATTCTATCAGGGATATCACGGGGCCCTGATCCTACCGAAGGAGACCCTCTGAAATGTGCGGGATCTGTGGAATCCTGGGCCTCGAGGCCGCAGCGAAATCCGACCGCTTCCAGGAACGGGTGGACACGATGCTGGAGGCACTTCGGCACCGGGGACCCAATGCTGTCGGCTCGGCGGCGTCCGGCCCGGTCGTCCTGGGGGCCACCCGTCTAGCCGTCCGGGGCATCGACCACCCCAGCCAGCCCTCGATCGACCCCACATCCGGCGTCGTCGTGGTCTGCAACGGCGAGATCGACAACCACAGGGAGCTTCGAGCCTGGCTGGAGGCCCGGGGACGTTCCGTCCCCCCGGGAAGCGACGTCGAGGTCCTGCCCGGGATGTACCTCGAGCTGGGGGATGGGTTCCTCGAACGTCTGGTTGGGGCCTTCGCCCTAGCCGTCTGGGACCCCCGCCGCGGCAGGCTGCTCCTCGCCCGGGACCGCACCGGGGAACGTCCCCTCTTCTTCCGCCAGGATGCCCATCGTCTGACTTTCGCCAGCGAGATCGCGGCACTCGCCTCGTCGGGATCCGGGCCATTGACCGTTTCCGGGACCGGCATCCGAAGCTATCTCCAGTTCGGTAACTTTGCCGCACCCAGGTCCCCGTTTACGGAGGTCGAAAAGATCGGTCCCGGCGAGAGACTGGTCGTGGAACAGGGCCGGGTTGAACGCCGACGGTACTGGCGCTGGTCGATGAGCCAGCAGCCGAAGCAGGCCGCATCGGTCGATGGCTTCGACACCGTCTTTCGGGAGGCGGTCCGTCGACAGACCGATGTCGACATCGACTTCGCCGTATTCCTGAGCGGCGGCCTGGACTCGTCGCTGGTCACCGCCGTGACCCGCTCCCTCCACCCCTCCAAACCTCTGGTCGGCTACACGGTTCGCTTCGGGGAGGCCTCGTTCGACGAGGGAGATGTCGCCCTGGAGGTGGCCCAACGTCTCGGTGTCCGGGCTGAATCCATCTGGGTCGGACCCGAGGACTTCGCCCGGGAACTCCCCCTTCTGATAAGGCGTGTCGGGGAACCGCTGGCGGATCCTGCCTGGCTTCCTGCGGCACTGCTGTCGCGGACCGCCGCCCAATTCTTCCGGATGACCCTCGTCGGCGAAGGAGCCGATGAGCTGTTCGGCGGGTATCCCACCTATCTGGGTGTCCGGGCGGCCGAGACCTTCAACCGCCTTCCGGGATCCGTCCGAACCCTGTTCAAGAGGATCGTCGAGTCCCTGCCTCCCAGCGACAAGAAGGTCACTCTCTCCTTCCTGTTGAAGCGGTTCGTCGCCGGTGCCGACCTCGACGGCATCACGCGTCACCAGATCTGGAACTCGAACATCCCTCCGGCTCTTCTGCGCCGTCTCGGCATCGACCCAGTGCCCCTCCCGGGTCCGATTCCCGAGGGACCGGCACTCCTGGACCGGGTCCAGCAGCTGGATCTTGAGACGAGCCTTGCCGAGGGCCTCCTCACGAAGGCGGACCGGGCCGGCATGAGTTCCGCACTGGAGCTGCGTGCCCCGTTCCTGGACCTCGGGGTCCTGGACTATGCCGCGACCCTCCAGGCCTCGGATCGGGTGAGAGGGCTGACCACGAAAGCCTTTCTCAAGGACTACGCCCTCCGATACCTCCCGCGCTCCATCGTGCACCGCCGCAAGCGGGGGTTGTCGGTACCGCTGGCGGCCTGGCTGCGGGGACCTCTGAAGACCTGGGCCGCAGATCGGCTTTCCGACAGCGCCCTCGACTCGGTGGGCATCTCGCGCAAGGCCGCGCAATCAGTGTTCGAGGAGCACCTTGCGAAGCGTGCCGACCACGGACGGGCCCTTTGGACCCTGATCGTGCTCTCCTTCTGGCTGGAATGGTCGCGGCCGCCAACGCCACAGTTCCCCCCCTCCTGAGGCCTCCTCCCACGGGCTCCAACCTTGGACCCGATACCCCGCCGACGGGTTTCCCGGCGCACCGAATCATCGCCGACCGAGTTCCGCATCAACGACCGAAGCGAGGTCCTGGGCCGCCTTCTCGATCCACTCCTCCAGAGTCCGGATCCGACGACGCCCGCCGCGGAGAGGGCGGCACCGGGGTCGGCGGTTCCGTTGGAGGACGGGGGGTGGATGATGGGCCAATCCAGGCCGTGGTTTTAAAGGGCAGCACATGATCGACTCCGGGTGGGAATCCAGTCGGAACGCCTCAGGCTAGACTGCACGCAGCAGACCACCAGCCACGTTGTTCACAGCTTGTTGGCTGGGCTGCCCTAGGAACCCGACTCTGAGCGGGTTCATGCCCTGGCCGACCTGGCCGGCATCCCGCCATGTCCTCACCTTGGTCCTCGCCCTTTGCCAAACGGCGGGAACTACGTACGGCTCGCTTTCGGACGAGTCCTCGGATGAACCTCAACTGCCACCCGGGATCCCCACCTCATCGCCATCCGTCCCCTCGGCAACGGTTCTTTGGCATCCTCAGACCGGAACGCCGGGACATCGAAGTCCTGCTTCTGTTCTCCCTGATGAACGGCGTGCTGCTCATCGCACAGCCGATGGCTGTGGACGCCGTGGTCAACAACATCGCCTTCGGCGGCCAGCAGAAGGTGTACCTCCAGGCCCTCATCATCATTGCCATCGCCCTGGGGATGTTCCTTGGGGTCAGCGCCCTGATGCGGGGAACCCAGGCCTACGTCATGAAGACGATCGAGCGTCGGCTCTTCGTGCGTGTGGCCGCGGACCTGTCCTACAGGATTCCCCACTGCAGGACCGGGGACTTCGAGCGGTTGCTCGGACCAGAGATGATCAGCCGATTCTTCGAGGTGATCACCCTGCAGAAGGTCACGTCCACGCTGCTGCTGGAAGGTGTTAATGTGGCACTGTCGACCGTGATCGGCCTGTTGGTTCTTTCGTTCTACCACCCCTATCTCCTGGCCTTCTCCCTGGTCCAGATCGCGTGTCTGGTGGCCATCCTGGGCCCTCTGGGGCACAACGGCGTCAAGACCAGCATCGAGAAGTCCTACGCCAAGCACGCCGTCGTGGACTGGCTGGAGCAGCTGGCCCGCTACCCGACCCTGTTCAAGGGCACCGGGGCAGCCGAGTTCGCCTGCAGGAAGGCCGACGCGCTCTCGCAGGACTATCTCCTCAAGCGTGAACGCAATTCAGCATCCTCCTCCGACAGATCATCGGTCTGCTCACCCTCCAGGCCGTCGCCAGCGGAGCGATGTTGACCCTTGGAACGTTCCTGGTCCTCCGTGGGGAACTGACCCTCGGCCAGCTGGTCGCCAGCCAGCTGATCCTGACCGCCATCCTCGACTCGATCGCCAAGCCGAGCAAACAACTGGCAGCATGGTATGACGCCCTCGCGTCCTCGGACAAGCTGGGCCAACTGGTGGACCTGCCGGTCGAGCCACCCCGTCAGACCGCACAGGTGAGGCGGGAACGCCCTGCAGCGGTGGAAGGACGCCACCTCGGGTTCGGCTACCCGGATGCCCCACCGCTGTTCCACGAACCTCTCCTTCCGGTTCCCAGCAGGGTCCAGGGTGGCGATCGTCAGCGCCGCCGGCTATGGATCCAGCACCCTTCTCGACCTGATGTTCGCGCTTCGCCCCATCGACCAGGGGGAGCTGCTGGTGGACGGGGTGGATCTCCGACACTGGCCGCTGAAGGCCCTGCGGGAGGATGTCGCGCTGGTCCGTGGCACAGAGATCATCAGCGGGACGATCCTGGAGAACGTCTCTCTGGGGCGGACGGCCATCGGACCGCCCGAGGTTCGGGACGCACTGGAAGCGGTGGGTCTTCTGCCTGCGATCCTGCAATGGCCCGCCGGCGTCGACACCCCCCCTCGTGGCGGGCGGAAGGCCGCTCACGAGCACCCAGCGGGTCCGTCTCGTCCTGGCGCGGGCCATGGTCGGTCGCCCCCGCCTGCTGGTGCTCGACGAATGCCTCGAGGGTCTCGACAACACATCGGTAGAGCAGTTGGCTCCATTCCTCTTCGCGACCAACAACCCCTGGACCCTGATCCTGGTGACCTGGGATCCCGACCTGATCCAGCGCTGTGACCAGGTCCTTCGGCTGGGGGATGTCCACGGGATCCCGGCCCCTTCCCCCAAGCTCCCCACCGCATGAGCGACCCCGCGCTTGACCCCCATCACCGCGTGGACGATCCGATGCCGTTTCTGTCGGACAGGGCGGGTTTCCATGCGCTAGATCTCCCGAGTTCCCTCCGACGCGTCCGGTTCCTGAGCAAGGCGCTCACTTTCCTGTTCATCCTCTGCATCGTCGCGGTCGCCTTTCTTCCCTGGCGGCAGTTCGTCCAGGGCGGAGGTTGCGTGATCGCCTACAATCCGTTGGAGCGAACCACAACCATCGAGGCCCCCCTTGCCGGAAGGGTTCAGAAATCCCACGTGATGGAGGGGCAGTACGTACGGCAGGGGGACCTATTGTTCGATCTGACGGACAACGATCCGAACCTGCTGGCCAACCTACAGCAGCAGCTCCAGCTGGCCCGTCAGCGCCGGGATGCCGCAAAGGAACGGCTCGAAGCCCTGAACGGGCAGGTCTCCGAGCTTGAACGGGCGATGCCGCTGGGGATCGAGGCCGCCCGTGCACGCCTCGACGTCGCCCGCGTGAGCGCTGCGACGGCCTCGCAGCAGTTCCATCGGATCGAATCGCTCGTCAAGGATCAGCGTGGACTCGCCTCCCAGCGGGACTTCGAGCTGGCCCAGTTGGACCGGGACCGCACCGCCGCGGACCTCGCCCGCTCCGAGATCGAGCTGCGCCGCACCGAGATCGACCTCCGGGCCAGCCATGAACTCCGCCATGGCCTCGCGGGACAGCGCCAAGGCGGACTTCGCCTCGGCCGACCAAGCCTCCATCTCCCTAGAGATCCAGGTCAGCCAGACCCAGAAATAAAAGGTGCTCGCCCCGCGCGACGGCTGCATCATGCGCCTCCAGGCTACCGAGTGTCCATTCCTCAGGGCCGGATCGCCGCTCTGCACCCTGATTCCCCAGACCTCCGAGCCCCGGATCGAGCTCTACGTGAGCGGCAACGACATGCCACTGATCTAGGCCCGGGTTTCGGATGAACGGGGCAATGTGATCTCCTACGGCAGCCCGGTCCGACTCCAATTCGGGGGCTGGCCCGCATTCCAGCTGATCGGCTGGCCCAGCCTCGCGGTGGGCACCTTCGGCGGAGAGGTGATGCTCGTGGATCCAACCGACAACGGTCAGGGAAAGTTCCGGATCCTGGTCGGACCCAAGCCCGACGTCGTGACCCGGGCTGGCAAGGCGATGGAGATCCGGGACTGGCCCGAGAGCCAATGGCTGCGCCAGGGGATCCGGGCCAACAGCTGGGTCCTGCTCCAGGAGGTCCCGCTCTGGTTCGAGATCTGGCGGCAGTTGAACGGCTTCCCACCCGCGCTGACCAAGGACCAGATCGGAGGCCTTAAATGATCCTCCGAATCCTCCTCGTCGCGACCCTGATCTCGACCGGGTGGTTCTCGGGTCCGGCCCGCGGCCAGACCTTTCCCAGCTCCCCCTTTCCCGTCCCGACACCGCTCCGCCTCGAGGATGTCGTCGCCTCGATCCTATCCCAGTACCCGCCGCTCCTCGCCGCCCAGATCGAACAGGATGTCGCCAACGGACGACTCCGCAGTGTCTAGGGAATCTTCGACTTCAACGCCTTTTCCAAGGTCTTCGGCCCCCGGCGGGCTACTACCAATACGGGACGGCCGATATCGGCTTCGAGCAGTTTACCGGCATCTGGGGCAGCACGATCTTCGGCGGCTACCGGTACACGGGCGGCGACACGCTGCCCACCTACTACAACAACCGAACCGAGGGAGATGGCGAGGTCCGGTTCGGCCTCGACTTTCCAATTCTGAAGGACGGGTCCATTGACAAACGCCGCGCCGCGCTTTTCAAGACGCGCCTGGACCAGAAGCTGGCCCAGCCGGTGATCGACCGTCAGCGCCTCGACTTCGCCCGGGCCGGCTCCATGGCCTACTTCAACTGGGCGGCCAACAGCCAAAAGCTGACTATCTCCTCCAACCTGCTTCGGCTCGCCCTCCACCGGAACGTCGCACTCACCAACCAGTTCGAGGCCGGGCTGCTGCCCAGGATCGTTCTCACCGACAACCAGCGGCTCGTGGTCTCCCGCGAACTGAGCCATGTCCAGGCCCGTCGACGCTTCGAGGCCGCATCATTGACTCTGTCGCTGTCCTATCGGGACGGCAATGGGGCTCCCATCGTGGCCCCGATCGACAGCGTTCCTCCCGCCTTTCCAGCGCCCACCGAGCTGGACGAGGCCACCGTCGGCATCGCTTCCCATCGGGCCATGGACCTGCGCCCCGAACTGCGGCGTCTGCAGATCAACCGGCAGAAGCTTGAGGTCGACGTCCGGCTTGCCCGGAACCAAATGCTTCCCAGCCTCAACGCCGGGGCGATGGTGATGAATGACTTTGGGAAACAGATCTATTTCGACCTCGTCGATCCCCAGGTGAAGGCCGGGCTCGAGTTTAAGATCCCCCTTCAGCGTCGCGAGGCCCGTGGACGCCTCGATGAGCTCGCCGGACAGTTGGGCCAGCTCACAAACGATCAGCGCTTCGCCCAAGATCGCATCCGCAACGAGATCTGGGACGCCTTCTCGGCCTACCGGGCCGCCTTTGACCAGACCCGTCAGACTCACCTGAACGTCACGCTCGCTCAGGAATTGCTCTCTGCGGAAGCGTCCCGGTTCGAGCTCGGCATCAGTGACCTGCTGGCGCTTCAGATCCGGGAACAGGCTGCATTCGATGCCCGAATCCTGGATGTCGACGCGTCAGTCGATGTCTTCAGGGCGCTGGCCGACTACCGTGCTGCGACCGCGTCCGACCTCTCCGGGGACAAGCTGTCCCACGACGGCAAATCACCATAGGCCGATTGGACTCACGGAAAGCCCGCAGGCTGAAATGGACCGCCTCGTGGGATCCCTGCAGGCTCCCGTCATGACCTCCCTGCACCCCGGCCAGGATCCACTGTCCCGTCGTGACTTCCTCAGCCGGGCCCTCGCCGCCGGCCCGATTTTCCTGGGTTTCTCTTGTGCACACACCCCTTGGGCGGATCGACAACCACCCCGACTCGCCTTTGTGACGCGCGGACGGACCGAACTGATCCGTGCGGACGGCACGGGGCGACGTCCGCTCACCTTCGACGTCCCAAATCAAGCTACCTGGCAGCCCTCGGCATTCTTTCCTGACGGCAGACGGATCCTGCTTCTGAGCATGGAACCGCGTCGGGACGGGCCCGGACGACCATCGAGGAATTCTACACCCAGACCCCCACCCACCTGTGGACCTTTGACCTGGATTCAGGGGATCTCGTCGAGGTTGCCCATCGGGATCGACTCGCCGTCTTCTACACCCCCCAGCTTCTGCTCCGAGATGGACGGCTTCTCGTTCAGGTCGTGCGGGGGAAGGTCGGACAGATCTACAACATGGACCTCGACGGGTCGGATGCCCGTCCTTTCACGCGGGAGGGAGAGGGATTGCCCTACGGCTTCTCGGCGAGCCCGGATGGGGGCCGCATCGCGTTCCACCTTGCCAGCCCCAGAGGCTACGAGATCTGGACCAGCGATCCTTGGGGTGGGCATCGGATCCGGGTGGCCGGCGATGCGGGGCATCTGTTCTTTGGTCCGCAGTGGTCCCCCGATGGCGAGTGGCTGGCCTACGCGGATTGCCTTCCGGAAAAGGACCCGGGACACGACTGGTGTGACGTCTGGGTGGGGCGTCCCGACGGCCGGGAAAGCCGGGCCCTCACCACCGGGCAGGCGATGTGGTTCGCCGCCACCTACGGCAATGCCCGCCATCATGGTGGCGGGTCGAACGTGGTCGCCTGGACCCGCGACAGTCGACTTCTGATCCCTCGACGCATTCCCGGATCGAAGGTGCCGTGGCCGTTCCAACCCAACCGGCCGGACACGGATCATTTCAACCGTAGTTTCCAACCCGACGCGGCCCAGGGAGGCACCTCGATCGCTCGAATCGACCCGTGGACCGGGGACTCCGAGCCTGTCACAAAACCCGCGGAGGGAGTTTGGGACTTCCGCTGCAGCGAGTCGGAGGACGGCCACTGGATCACCTTCTGTCGAGCGGCCACCGGGAGCCTGCCATCGTTGTGGATCCAAGCCTCCCAAGGCAGCGCCGCCCAAGAGATCGTCGCGGATCCAGACGGAACCGGCATCGACCATCCGCGTTGGCTTCCAGCCCTCTCCAAGGCAACCGGCTAGAGATTGTAGTCCGCCAAACGGGCCAGGACTTCCTGCAACAACTCACGGTAGCTCTCCTCAATCCCGACACCGCACGTGCGGATTGTCAGACCCCGTTCGTCCTGCCGTGGGGCGTCAAACGGGTATTCGAGAAAGCCCCTCACCTGCCCCTCCTTGGCCCTCTGGTAAAGTCCCTTCGGATCCCTTCGCAGACACTCATCGAGTGGTGCGTCCACGAAGATCCAGACGATGCGCTCTCCGAGGGTACGGCTCACCACATCTCGCTGCGCATGCTCCGGGGCCATGGTGGCCACGATTGGGACAATGCCTTGCCTCGACGCCAAGCGCGCCACCTCGGCAACCCGCCGATGGTTTTCCGTGCGGGCATCGGACCCAAACCCGAGATCTGAACTCAGCCCGCCCCGGGCCTCATCGCCATCGATGAAGAACACAGCAAGACCCCGATTCCGCAAACCCTGCCGAAGACAGTTCGCCAAGGTCGTCTTGCCGGCACCCGAACGACCAAACAACCAGAAGATAGGGTTCATGAAGCCTCCCTTAGGTCCCCATCCAGGGAAGACCACCCCGATTCACGACAGACCTCGGCCAAGACAAATCCCCGGAAACAATCCGGTGACCCCACACACTTTCTTGAGAGCCCCACGTCAGCATAAAGAGTTCTGGAGAGAATCGCCTCGATGAGACGAACTCTCTCCATTGTTCCAGAAAAGGCGGCCCGACCTTTTCCCGCTCACCTCCAGAGTCTAGCGACTCTGAACCCTTTGACGTGTAACTACTTAAATCTTTGTTAAGAAGGCATTTAAGCGCTGTCAACACAGCGCACTAAATATTTCGATACGAATTCCATCACACGTCGGGTCCAATTCATCGTCGGGCATCGTACCAGAGGAAACACGAGTCACGATTCCGGAGCGTGCTCCGCGGGCGAAAGACGGCCCGCAGGAGGAAACCGAAGGTCTCCATTGGGCCGTAGAGCCGAACTTTTCGGGCGGATGTCTCCAGGGGATTCCGATGCAGGATGACGATCCGCCGATGATCCTGTTTCCCTTGGGCCTTCAGGCGTCTGACCAAGTCGAGCTCCTCACC
The DNA here is from genome assembly GCA_016871805.1 of Verrucomicrobiota bacterium. Lineage (GTDB taxonomy): Bacteria > Verrucomicrobiota > Verrucomicrobiia > Limisphaerales > UBA9464 > UBA9464. The sequence goes on along the minus strand of VHCG01000012.1, from coordinate 58,412 downwards.
TGCGTAGAACTCGAGACTGAATCCGCCAACCGTTTCGAACGCCTGCCGTTCGACCATGATGAAGGAGCCGGCGAGAAGGCGGGCAAGACGGCTCACGAGATTCCATCCTTCGGCAGCAACAGCAGCGGAGAGGCCACCGCCGTCCAGTCGAATTGTGCTTCCGATCGCGATAACACCAGGACGGGACGCCGTCGCGACCGCGTCGGCGAAAAGCTCCCGTGTCGGCCTCGAGTCCGCGTCGATGAACAGGATCCATTCGCCCGTGGCCGCCCGGGCCCCGGCGTTCCGGGCACGACCAATCTGGTTCACTGGCTCGAAGACCACCCGAGCCCCGGCAGCGGCTGCAATCTCCGCAGTCCGGTCCGTCGAATTGTTGTCACAGACGATCCACTCGTGAGTCCACCCTCGGTCCCCAAATCCCCGGCTCGCCTCCCGGATGGCCCCGAGCGTTGCCGGGAGCAACCGCTCCTCGTTGAATGCCGGTATCACCACCGACACCTTCGGCCGGCGAAGGCATGGCGCAGGCTGCGGGATAGGGTCCATCAGGAATCAGAGCAGATTGCAGAACCCGGACTCTCGTCGGTTCGGAAATCCAACCCGTGAGCCATCCCGAGGAAGGAGCCGAACGGCCCAGTGCCCGGGGACGCAAGTCACCATGAACTGTCCCTCGGTTCAGGCGCCCTGGGTGGCGAACCGGTAGATCGTCGTCGTCTTGTAGGCCTCACCCGGACGCCACACCGACTTCGGGAACGACGGCTTGTTGACCGCATCCGGGAAGTTCTGGGTCTCGAGGCAGAACGCCCCGTGAGCCGGGAAGGTCACGCCACCGGTGCAGGTAATGCCCTCCTTCGGGAAATGGTTCGACGTGTAGAGTTGCACTCCGGGCTGGTCGGTCTCGACCTCAAGAACACGTCCGCTGGCGGGATCGGTCACCCGAGCCGCGAGCGCCTTGCGTCTACCCCGAGAATCGAGAACGAAATTGTGATCGTAGCCGGCTGGATCAAGCCCGGTCTTATTGATCCGTGCGCCGATCGGCTGGGGCTTGGTGAAGTCCATCGGTGTCCCCGCAACCGCCCTCAGCTCCCCGGTCGGAATGAGCCCCTCATCGGTCGCCGTGTATCGCGCACCAAAAACCTGCAGCACCTGGGCGTCGATCGTCCCCTTGCCAGCCAGGTTGAAATAGCTGTGGTTGGTCAGGTTGATCGGCGTCGCCCGGTCGGTCGCCGCGTCGTACTCGATGACGAACTCGTTCTTCTGGTTCAGCGCATAGGTAACGCGACAGTCGAGATTGCCCGGATACCCTTCCTCCCCGTCGGGACTGACCCGGCGGAAATGGACTGCTGCGCGATCTGGTGTCAGCTCATAGCCCTCCACAGTCCACAGCTTCTTGTCAAAACCCGACACCCCACCATGGAGATGGTTCGGACCATTGTTCACCGCGAGAGTGTAGGTCTTGCCCTCCAGGGTGAAGGATCCCTTGGCGATGCGGTTGGCGACACGACCTGCGATGGCTCCAAAGAACGGATGGCCTTGGAGATAGCGGGCGAGGGTGTCGAACCCCAGCACCACGTTGCCCGTCTTTCCGTTGCGGTCAGGGGCCCACAACTCGGTCACGATGAGCCCGTAGTTGGTGAATTTGAGGACGACGCCACGGCCGTTCTTCAGCGTGAAGAGATCGGCCTCGGACCCGTCGGGCAGTTTTCCGAAGGAGGCTTTGTCGAGGGTCATGGGGGCGTTGGTCGGGCCCGCCTTCGCCTGGAAGGCGCCCGCGGGCAGGGATTGCAGCGTCACCGGGGCGGCTACGAGACGCCAACCACCGGCCAGGACACCGAGGCCGAGAAGGGCCTCACGACGGGTGATATTCGATTTCATGGGATGCGGGAGAATGGTGGGGCAGGACAGGCATTGCAACCCGCGGACGGGACACGCGTGCCAGGGGATCAGTACTTGGGGACACCCGGGTCGATCTGGTCGGACCACGCATCGATGCCGCCCTTGACCGACTTCACGTACTTGAATCCCTGCTGCCGCAGGAACTCGAGGGCTTTCATCGACCGCTTGCCCGCCTTGCAATGGATGTAGATCTGCTGGTTGGGATCCAGCTCCGTGAACTGCTGGTTCAGACGGCTCAGCGGAAACAGCGGAACCCCCGCCACGCGGGCGATTTCGTACTCGTCCGGCTCCCGGACGTCGATGACCCGGATCCCCTTTTCCGGAGACTTCAGGGCGTTTTGCATGTCCTGCACCGTCACCTCGTCGGGATTCTGTCCCGCCACGACGGGCTCCGGCACGACTCCACAGAACTGCTCGTAGTCGATCAGCTCCGTGATCGTCGGATGATCCCCGCAGACCGGGCACTTCGGATCCCGACGGAGCTTCAGCTCGCGGAACTTCATGTCGAGGGCGTTGAAGAGCAGCAGCCGTGACGTGAGATGGGACCCCTTGCCGAGGATCAGCTTGAGGATCTCCGTCGCCTGGATGCAGCCGATGATCCCCGGCAACACCCCCAGCACTCCACCCTCGGCGCAGCTTGGAACCATGCCCGGCGGGGGCGGCTCGGGATACAGGCAGCGGTAGCAGGGTCCGCCCATCTGCGGCGCGAAGACGCTCGCCTGCCCCTCGAACCGGAAGATCGAGCCGTACACGTTCGGCTTCTTCAGAAGGACGCAGGCATCGTTGGTCAGATAGCGCGTCGGGAAGTTGTCTGTGCCATCCACGACGATGTCGTAGGGGCGGATCAATTCGAGCGCGTTCTCCGACGAGATCCGGGTCTTGTGAAGCACGACCTCCGTGTTGGGATTGAGGGCGTTGAGCGTGACCTTGGCCGACTCGGCCTTCGAGACCCCGACGTCGGCATCCGTGTGGAGGATCTGCCGCTGGAGGTTGGAGTAGTCGACCGTGTCGAAGTCCACGATGCCCAGCTTTCCGACGCCCGCGGCGGCGAGGTACATGGCAATGGGCGACCCCAGGCCGCCGGCGCCGATGCACAGCACGGAGGCGTTGCGGATCTTCTTCTGACCGGCGAGGCCAACCTCGGGCAGGATCAGGTGTCGGGAATAGCGTCGGATCTCCTCGTTCGTCAGTTCAGCCATACGATGGGCGGGCAGGTTAAGGTGGGCGCATCCTCGGGCAAGGAAGAGTTCCAAACGCTGAGGCACGAGTTCCACGCGAAGGGTTCGGAACGACAGCCACCCGCCGGCACCGCTCGAGTCTCAACCCCACGCCCGCAGGACCCACGTTGCACAAGGGATCCGCACTCTGGTCTCCTTCCCCCATGCCCCCACGCTGTGCCCGTCTGCTGACAGTGCTCTCCCTGCTTCAACTGTTCGCCAGGGCGGAGGTCACGCCCCTTGGGGATCGACGCGAGCTCTTCGTGGATCGGGCCTTGATCGAACGGCTCGACCGCACCGAGCTCCGTCTGCAGACCCCACGTCCCGCCGGGGTCGTGTTCCGATTCGATCGGCCGTGGGAAGGCATCGTGTCGGGCTATGTCACGGTCCTCGAGGACGCGGGACGGTTCCTCCTCTACTACCGGGGTCGCCCGTCCACATCGCATGCCGACGCCAGCGACGAGGCGAGAGAGGTGTCCTGCGTTGCGGAGAGCCTGGACGGCGTCCACTGGACCCGCCCCAACCTCGGGCTGTTCGAGGTGGCGGGCACCCGGGACAACAATGTGTTCCTGGTCGAGCCCAAGACCGTCACCCACAACTTCTGTCCCTTCATCGACCGGCGTCCGGGAGTTCCGGCCGACCAGCGGTTCAAGGCGGTGGGCGGCACCGGGGCCGGCGGACTCTTCGGCTACGAGTCCGCGGACGGACGACACTGGCGGCCGGTCAGGCCAACCCCGCTCATCACCCAGGGGCAGTTCGACTCCCAGAACGTCGTGTTCTGGTCGGAACCCGAACAGCGCTACTGCTGCTATTTCCGGACCTGGACGAACGACGTCCGGTGGATCGCCCGATCGACCTCGACCAACTTCCTCGATTGGACGGCTCCCGAGCCGATGGAGTTCGGCGACGCCCCGCCGGAGCATCTCTACATCAACCAGACCCGGCCCTATGCCCGGGCCCCCCACCTCTACGTGGGGATCGCCGCCCGGTTCAATCCGGGCCGACAGGCACTGACCCCGGGACAGGTCCGGGACCTCGACCTCGAGGCGCCTTGGAACTATCCGGGGCTGAGACAGGACGACTCCGACGCCGTGCTGCTCACGAGCCGGGGCGGGAGACGGTATGATCGGACATTCCTCGAGAGCTTCCTCCGACCCGGACTCGATCCGAGGAACTGGGTGGCGCGGGCCAACTACCCCGCGCTCGGACTCCTCCAGACCGCGCCCGACGAACTGTCCTTGTACGTGGTCCGACACTATGGCCAGCCGTCGATCCACCTTGAGCGGCTTACGCTGCGCCCGGACGGCCTCGCCTCCCTCCACGCCGGATACACCCGGGGTGAATGCCTCACGCGACCCATCACCTTCTCCGGGGACGTCCTAGAACTGAACCTCTCGACCAGCGCCGCGGGTTTCGTGCGGGTGGAGATCCAGGACGACGCAGGCACGCCACTCCCCGGATTTGCGCTGTCCGACTGCCCGGAACTCATCGGTGACGCGCTGTCCCGACCGGTGGCCTGGACCTCCGGGGCACGGCTGCGTGAGATCGCCGGGAAGCCGGTCCAGATCCGCTTCGTCCTGAAGGACGCCGACCTGTTTTCCTTCCGGTTCCAAAAATCCACTCCTACCGGGGAAGTCGGCACGCGGTCTCCCCGGCCCTTCGTGACGGTGTTCTCCGACGGGGGAGCCGGACGCTACGAGGCCTTTCCCGACGTCTGCCGGCTCCGGGACGGACGCCTTCAGTGCATCACCTATGCGTCCTACACCCACGTCGGCGTGCCCTCCCCGGAATGGCCTCTGGGCGGCCGGATCGTCGCCAGCTGGTCGAGCGACGAAGGGCGCACCTGGACGCCCCCCGAAACCCTCCTCGACACACCGGTGGACGACCGGGATCCCTCGATCACCCAGCTCCGGGACGGCCGGCTTCTCTGCAGCTTCTTCACCACGGCCGGAACGCTTTTGACCGAGGCCCAGGGGCCTTCCGGGCCGTGGAGCTCGCCTCGTCTGATCGGACCCCGCCTCGGTGTCAGCACCCCGGTCCGGGAGCTGTCCGACGGCACCCTGATCCTCGGGGTGTATTTCGAGGATGCCCAGACGGCCCATGGCGCCACGCTGCGAAGCCTCGACCACGGAAGGACCTGGGAACCACCTGCGCCCATCGACAGCCGTGGGCAGTTCCTCGATGCCGAGACGGATGTGATCGAGCTGAAGGATGGCGGACTCCTGGCCGCGCTTCGTGGTGGCAAGGGAGCTCCGATGAACCTCAGCCGGTCCCAGGACCGGGGTGCCCACTGGATCCCGGCCGAACCCCTCGGGTTTGTCGGACACTGTCCCTATCTGCATCGGGCTCCAGGAGGGGAGATCGTCCTGGCCTACCGGCAACCGGTTGCCGGCGAGACCCGCGGCACCGCACTGCGGGTGAGTCGCGACGAAGGCCGGTCGTGGTCGGAGGCCACCCGGATTGATCCGGTCATCGGGGCCTATCCCTCGATCGTGAACCTCCGCGATGGGTCCCTGCTGATCGTCTACTACGAGGAGGGCGAGGGATCCGACATCCGGGCGCGCCGTCTCCGCATCGAAGGGGATACGGTGAAGGACATCGGCTGGCCCCGATGACTTTCCGCACTAGCCCCACTTTGACGTTCCCTGACCGGGTCCACCCGATAGGCTGATCCGGTCATGAGCTGGAACCAAGTCGTGTGGGCCTTCACCGGGCTGCTGATCGTCGGAGGGGTCGTGGGCTTCCTCAAGGCCCGGAGCAAGGCCTCCCTGATCGCCTCGGTGGCTTCGGCCATCCCTCTGGCCCTCGCCGCGGCGGGGCTCCTTCCCTTCAGGGTGGTGCCGCTCGTCCTGGGCAGCCTCGTGGTCATCTTCGCCAAGCGGCTGGCAGCGACCCGGAAGTTCATGCCATCCGGGATGCTGCTCATCCTCACCCTCCTGACTGCCGGCCTGGTCTGGGCGCTGATCCGGAAGCCCTGATCGCTCCCGACCCTCATGTCTCCCAGCGACCTCCCGGTCTGGCAGCTCCACGGCGAGATCCTGTCCGCCCTCAACCCTCGCAACCGTCTGGTCCTCGTGGCCGCGACCGGATCCGGAAAGACGACCCAGGTCCCCCAGATGCTCCTGGACGCCGGCCTCGCCGGGGAGCGCCGCATCGTCGTCCTCCAACCCCGACGGGTCGCCGCCCGCAGCGTCGCCACCCGCGTCGCCTGGGAACGCAACCAGCCGCTCGGCACGGAGGTCGGATACCAGGTCCGGTTCGAGGACCACATCGGGGCCACGACCCGCATCGCCTTCGTTACCGAGGGGATCCTCCTCCGCTGGTTCCAGGACGATCCGGAGCTCCGGGACATCGGCATCCTCGTCTTCGACGAGTTCCACGAGCGCAACCTCCTGAGCGATGTCGCCCTGGCCCTCGCCAAGCGCCTGCAGCAGACCCGTCGTCCCGACCTCAAGCTGGTCGTGATGTCGGCCACCCTCGACGCCGAGCCGGTTGCCCGCTACCTGGCCGCCGAACCGGGGAAACCCGCCCCAATCCTGGTCTCCGAGGGACGGACCTACCCGGTCGACATCCAATGGGCGGAGTATGGGGATCGCCGACCGCCCTCCGAACAGGCGGCCGACGCCGTGGAACGGCTGGTCCGGTCCGGGGCCGAGGGGGACATCCTGGTCTTCATGCCCGGCATGGGTGAGATCCTCGCCACCCTGAACGCGTTGCGCGCGGCGCACCTGGGCTCGCCCTGCGTCCTGCTGCCTCTCCATGGCGACCTGTCGCCGGAGGATCAGGACCGGGCCTTCGCCCCGTTCCACCAGCGGAAGATCGTCGTGTCGACGAACGTGGCGGAGACCAGCGTGACGATCGACGGCATCCGCCATGTGGTCGATGCGGGTCTCGCACGGATTGCGCGTCATGATACCGAGCGGGGCGTCCAGACACTGGCGATCGAACCCATCAGCCGGGCCTCGGCCGACCAGCGGGCAGGGCGGGCGGGACGGACCGCACCGGGCACCTGCTGGCGGCTCTGGACCGAGAGCGCACACCTGGACCGCCCCCCCCGCAACACCCCGGAGATCCAGCGGGCAGACCTCGCCGAGGTGGTGTTGCTGCTGCACTCGCTCGGAATCCGGGATGCGGTTGGATTCGACTGGCTCGATCGTCCCGATGCCGAGGCCGTCGCCCGTGCGGAGGGCCTGCTCCGAATCCTCGGGGCGCTTGGATCGGACCCCTCCGGGAACGGCGGCGACCTGACACCGATCGGACGTCAGATGCTCCGGCTGCCGATGCATCCCCGCTATTCCCGTCTGCTGGTGGAGGCGTCCCGACGCGGCTGCGTGCCGGCGGCCGCACTGTGCGCGGCGCTGACCGGCGGGCGGGACCTCCTGGTGCGGCTCGGCCGCGAGGACGGAGCCGTCCGGGAGGCCCGGGAGCTGTTCGAGGCCAGCCGCCACAGCGACTTCCACACGCTGATGCGCGCCTTCCAGTTCGCCCGCAGCCAGCGGTTCGACGTCGTCTCCTGCCGACGCCACGGCATCCATGCGCAGACGGCCCGACAGATCGACGACACCTACCGTCAGCTGATATCGATCGCGACACGGCAGGGTCTCCACCAGGAACCGGAGACGGATTCCCAGGCCGAAACCGGTTCCGGCGGGCTCTCCACGACGGCTTCGGGGACGCCGCACCGGAAGGCTGTCGAGGCAACCGATCCGCTGCTGCTGTGTCTGACGGCGGGGTTCATCGACCAACTTGCCGTGCGCGAAAACTCGGGGACGCTGGACTGCCGTCTGACCGAGGGCCGAAAGGGGACCCTCGTCCGGGAGAGCCTGGTCGACGCACCGCTCCTGGTGGTGGGATCGGTGCGCGAGGTGGACGGGCGACACGGTCGGACCACGCTCCTGGGCCTCGCGACGGCGGTGAGACCCGAATGGCTGACCGAGCTCTATCCGCAGCACCTCTCGGAGCGGGCGGGCTGCGAGGTCGACCGCGTCCACAAGCGGGTGGCGGCGATCCGCGAGCGCCGGTTCCTCGATCTGGTGATCGGTCGCGAGCATGCTCGGGACATCGACCCCGCCGCGGCGGGTATGGCGCTGGCGGACGCCTTCGCCTCGGGCTGGTTCGACCTTCCGAATCTGAACCATCGGATCCGACAGTTCATCGCCCGGGTGCATCTGCTCTCGAGGATTGTGCCGGAACTGGAGATCCCACCGTTCGACGGTGCCGCCCTGCGTGGCGCGCTCGCCCGGGCCTTCCATGGGGTCACGCTCGTGAAGGACGCCCAGTCGATCGACCTCGCACCGGCATTCGAGCGGCATCTTGATGCCGCCCAGCGGGGATTCCTCGAGGAGCTGATGCCGCTGGTCCTTCCCACGGGAACGGGTCTGGGCGGGAAGCTGGTCTACCCGGATCCGTCGACCGACGCCGACGAATCGACGTTTCCCGAGCTGCAGGTCCGAGTGACCGACTGCCTCGCACTGAAGGAGCATCCCCGGATCGCGGAGGGGCGGTTGCCCGTCTCGTTGGTGCTGCTTGCGCCCGACCAGAAGCGGCTGGGCACCACGACGGATTTTCCACAGTGGAGATCGAAGACCTACCCCACACTCCGGACGCAGCTGCGGTCGAAACACGGCAGCTTCCCGTGGCCGTGAGCTGGCCGCCAACCCCGGAACTCAGGAGCGCGCCGGGCGGACGCCGGCACCTGGCATGGCTCCACCGACCGGAGCCGTGCGCGCAGAGCCCAAGGCCTTGGCGGCCTCGTGGACGCCACTGAAGTTCCCGGCCTCACAGAGGGCGACGAAGGTCTCGGTGTCGCTCTTGAGCTCCTCCCAGCGCCGCCGGATCACCTCGGATTCCTTGGGGCCCACCTGGTTCCCCCCGGAGGTCTCGGTGATGGCGGCGAGGAGGTCGGCGAATTCCCGGACGATCTGGTTCGTGGCCGGGATGAGGTACTCGGGATGGGTTTCCCGACGCTCGGGGTTCCGGATGAAGAACCCCCCAGCCTGGTGACAGAGCCAGTGGATGATCCGGGCATCGCCCGTCGCACGCATGAGCTGGTCCACCCGGTCCAGAGGATTGGCCCCCGTGGCTCCCTGGTCCTCGGCCGGTTTCTCACACCACTTGTAGATGAGGGACATCGAGACGTTGAGGTCGGCCGAGATCTTCTTCGGGCTCGTCTCCTTGATCACCTCGCGCAGCACCTCGTGGGACTCCATGGCCCGGCTGTCTATCGATCCCCGTGAGTTATGGGAAGCCCGGGTTTGGCACGGGTTGGGTCGTACAAGGGATCGATGTCCCGCCTCCGACCCAAGCCCGCCGCGGCCACCACCCCGAATGCCCCTTCCCGTCCCCCCGGGTCCTCGCGTATTCTCCTCCCTCTTCCGGATGCCTCCGGAATCCTGTCTACGAGCCATGTCCCTCGTCTCTGTCCTGCTCAAGCCAGGTGAGGCCGACCGCATCGTCGCCGGCCACCCCTGGATCTACTCCAACTCCGTGCTGCGCCTGACCGCGCCCGTCACCGACGGCGACCTGGTCCAGGTCAAGGACCACCGGCAGCGCCTGCTCGGGACGGGCTTCTACAACTCCCGGTCTAAGATCGTGGTCCGACTCCTGGACCGCGACCGCATCGAGCCCAACCACAGCTTCTTCCGCCAGCGGATCGGAGCGGCGCTGGCGCACCGCCAGCGTTGGATGCCGGGGACGACCTCCTACCGTCTGGTGAACGCGGAAAGCGACTTCCTCAGCGGTCTGATTGTGGACCGCTACGACGACGTCCTGGTGATCCAGATCAGCTCCCTCGGCATGGAGCTCAGGAAGTCGACGATCGTGGAGGTGCTGAAGGACCTTTTGGATCCTCGGGCGATCCTCGAGCGCAGCGACACGGCCTCGCGGAAGTTCGACGGCCTCGCGGAGGCCCAGGGATTGATCTGGGGCGAGCCCGTGGGCGAGATCGAGGTGGATCTCAACGGCATCCGGTTCCTGACGAACCTTGCGGAGGGCCACAAGACCGGGATGTATCTCGACCAGCAGGCCAACTACGCGGCGGTCGGGGATCTGGCAAAAGGGGCCCACGAGGTGCTCGACTGCTTCAGCTTCGCCGGCGGCTTCGCCCTGCACGCCGCCCGGGCGGGGGCCAAGCGGGTCCATGCGCTGGACCAGAGCGCCGACGCCGTGGCCGCGGCCCAGCGCAATGCGGCGGCCAACGGCCTCGCAGACCGGGTCGAATTCGAGACCGCCAATGTCTTCGACTGGCTCAAGGCCCGGACCGCTGTCGGACCCAGCGAGAAGGTCATCCCCCGCTACGACCTCATCATTCTCGACCCTCCGTCGTTCACCCGGAATCGATCCTCCGTGCCCGACGCGCTTCGCGGCTACAAGGAGATCCACCTCCGGGCCCTCCGCCTCCTGAAACCGGGTGGCCTGCTATCGACCTTCTGCTGCTCCCACCATGTCGACCGAGTGCTTTTCGAGGACGTCATCCTCGCGGCGGCGATCGATACCCGAGTCATTCTCCGGAGGGTGGCGAGCCACAGCCAGTCGCCCGATCACCCCGTGGTGCCGTCGATCCCGGAGACGGAATATCTCAAGGGGTTCACCTACGAGAGGGTCGCCTAGACCCGGACATCCTCAGGGGAAAAGAAGGGAGCAGAAGCGAGGAGGAACGGAGAGGAAGACCTCCGATTTTCCCAAGCCTTCCGTTCCGCCCTATTCCAAGGTCGATCAGCGACGCCGGGGGCGGACGAGGATGACCTTCTTGTCACTGCCTTCGACCTCGACGCTCGTGGTCTCCACGTCCGGATCGTCCTTGAGGGCGTTGTGAACGACCCAGCGGTCGTAGGCGTTCATCGGCTCGAGCTCGAGGACATCCCCCCAACGGCGAACCTTCTCGGCGGTCTCGGCGGCCCGCTTCACCAGGAGTTCCTTCGCCTGCTGGCGGTACCCGCAGACATCGAGGATGATCCGGGGAATCTTGGTGTCCTGGTGGAAGACGAGGCGGTTGAGCAGGTACTGAAGCTCGCTGAGGGTCTGACCCGACCGACCGATGAGCCGCCCTGGGTCATCCGTCTGGATGTCGAGGAGGATCTGGTCGTCGACGAGCTCCTGACGGAGGGTCACCTCGAAACCGAGGGTCTGGAGCATCTCCCGAAGCGTGGCCTGGGGATCGATGGAGGGGGCGTCGTTCACGGGAGTGGGTCCAGGGTGGATCCGTTCCACGGACTGGTTCATGTCTTTTTGCGCGCGAGCGGGCCCGGTGGCGAGCCCTTTTCCGAGGTCTTCTCGTCGTTCATGCGCGTGATCTTCGTCTGCAGCACGCTCAGGAGGTTCTGGACGGTCCAGTAGAGGGTCAGGCCCGAGCTGTAGTTGTAGAGGAAGGCGACGAAGAAGACCGGCATGTACTTCATCATCTTCTGCTGCACGGGATCCATCTGGGGCGACGGCGGCGTCAGACTGGACATCCATAGCGAGGTCGCGCCCATCAGAAGCGGCAGCAGGTTGAATGGAAGCCCGACACCTGCGACGCCGAGGAAGGGCACCCAACCCATGTTCGGAATGGTGAAGAGGGTGTCGGGCTCGGCCAGATTGGCCACCCAGAGGAAGCTGGCACCGCGCAGTTCAATCGCGGTCCGGAGCATGAAGAAGAAACCGATGAAGACCGGGAACTGGATGAGCATCGGCAGGCATCCAGCGGCCGGATTCACCTTGTGCCGCTTCATGCACTCCATCGTCTTCTCCTGAACCTTGGCGGGATCGTTCTTGAACTTCTCCCGGATCGCCTGGAGCTCCGGCTGGATGGCCTGCATCCGCTTCATCGACCGGGTGCTGATCGCGGTCAGCGGCCAGAAGAGCGCCTTGATCAGGATCGTCAGCACGACAATGGCCCAGCCATAGGACGGAATGAACTGGTGGAGTCCGTTGAGCGACAGCAGCAGGGCCTTGGCAAAGAACCCGGTGAAGCCGGCGAAGTCCATCACGGCCTCGAGACCCAGGCGCATCCGGGACAGGGTGAAGTATTCCTTCGGTCCGGCGTAGAAGCTGAATCGCTGCTCCAGGGACTGGCCCGGGGCCACAGTCCCCCCGGCCAGCACAAGCGACGCCTGGTAGGCCCGGGGTTCCGGATTGAGCCGTCCGTCCGCATCACGATCCGCCGGGGTCGGTTTCGGCAGCGCAAAATCACGCACCACGACCCGGTCCGCCGGACGGTCCGGAATCGCGATCATCGTGAAGAACCGGTTGTGGACCGCGGCCCACGCGACATTCGAAGCACCCGCCACGTACTCCGTCCGCGGCACACCGGGAATGCATCCCATGAACCGGTTGGCGAACCACGTCATGTCGACGTGCTCCGCCGCCGTGCCATTATACCAATAGGCCCCCAGCCAATCCCCCGTCTCCTGGCGGTCGGCGGTCGACGCCGTGCCCATCACCATCTCACCCGACGGGAGCGCCACCGGCTGGCTCCCACGGTTCTCATGACGGATCGTCACCTGGAAGACATAGTTGCTCGCCAGACGATACTCCTTCACGACCCGGAGCCCCTCTGGCAGGTCCTTCTGGGCGATTACCGCACCATCCCGCTGGATGAGCTCGAATTCCTGGTCGCCACCGAGACCCGGGAGCCCCACATGCACGAACGCAGGGGAGAACGCAGGGTCATTCAGCATCACATCCGTCGAGGCCTGGGCCCCCTGCCCCTTCCCTCGGGCGATGACCGCAGGGTATTCCTTGAGATCGACCCGTCTCAGCCCGCCTCCCAGGGAGGTGAACGTGGCGCGGACCTGGGTGTTCTCGAGAACGAGGGTCTGCCCGGCCGTGGCCGACAACACCTGGACCGGGGGGGCCGTCGAACTCGGAACCGACTGGATCGTGGTCGCCGGGATGGACGACGTCGACCCGGTCTGCACTCCCACCAAGGAGTTCGAGGAAGGGCTCCTGGGAATCGCGTTGGTGGCGGTCTTGGACCTTTCGGACGGAGGATACAGGCGGTTCACCAATGCGGGCCAGCCCAACATGAGTGCAAACGCCACCATCAGAATTCCAATTCCCTTGCGGTCCATGCGAGTGATTCAGCGACAGGTCAACAGCGTTCAGGCACCGGGTCGGTCCCACAACCTCCCCAGGGATGACAGCGGCAGAGTCGGCGGGCCGCCATCGCGCTCCCACAGACGAGTCCATGCCGATCGATCGCCTCCATCGCGTAGGTCGAACAGGTGGGCTGGAACCGACAGGTCTCGGAGACGCCCAGGAGGGCACTCTTCATCGGGGACACCCCGACCTGATAGGCCCGGATAAGAAGGCGGGCCAGACCTGCGGGGAGGCGCTTCATCGGGGTGGGACAGGAGCAGTCTGGGACGGGACCGGCCCGAGTCGGGCGCCCTTCAGAGAGCGCAGGTAGTCGGCCTCGACGGCGTCGAACCCCTTGTCGACGATGGACTTCCGGGCGACGAGGATCAGGTCCACCGGAACGCTGATGGCATGCTGATGCCTGCGGAAGACCTCCTTGAGGAGACGTCGGGCCCGGTTGCGGCACACGGCGTTGCCGATGGTCTTGGAGGTCACAAAGCCGACCCGGGATCCGGAGCGGCGGTCGGAAGCGGGCTGCCAGTTCAGGATGAGACAGCCCTGGACCCAGCGTTGACCGGATTCCTTGAGGCGGATGAAGTCACAGCCGGCCCGCAACCGCTGCCCTCGTTGCAGACCCAACCGGGGAACGGAAGGCGCCGACATGACGCAGCTCGGGACGATCAAACCGGGGTGAGGCGCTTGCGCCCGAGACGGCGCCGGCGGTTGAGGATCATGCGGCCACCCTTGGTGGCCATGCGGGCGCGGAAGCCATGCTGGCGGACGCGACGGATCTTTGAAGGCTGATACTGGCGTTTCATGGTAGACAGTGGGCTCCCGGCCGGAGCAAGCCGCAGACGCTATCAACCGCGTCCCCGACGTCAATCCTCATGTCCATTTTGACGCGAGTTGTCGGTTGTCGAACCGGCGTTTGACCCAACCACTGGAAGGGATTGATGCTCCCGCAAGTCCCATGCGAACCCCCTGTCCCACACCGGATGCCACAATCGAGCCCCGTGACGGACGGCACGGTTTGCCCGCCAGGAGCGGGTTCACCCTGATCGAGCTGCTCGTGGTGATCGCGGTTATCGCCATCCTCGCCGGGATGCTCCTGCCCGCCCTCGCCAAGGCCAAGGAACGGGCCCGCCAGACGCAGTGCCTGAACAACATGCGCCAGATGGGCATCGCGCTGCTCCTCTACGAGAGTGACCACAAACGCCTGCCCCCGAAGGCCTCCCAGGTCCCCGACTTCATGAATCCCAAGGCGCCGGGCTGGCAGAACAACTGCCTGTACGCCATCGCCCCCTACCTCCAGGGAACCGCCCAGGGCCGCAGCTCGAAGGTCTACGCCTGCCCCAGCGCGAAGAAGCCAGGCGACGGCTCCGACGCCACCACGAACAGCGCCACCGGATACCTGCCGAATGCCGTGTTCATGGAACGCACCCTCGACTCCGTCCCGGATCTCAGCGGCCTCATCTTCTGCCAGGAGACCACGCGACTCGTCAGCTTCACGGCACTGCGCCCCGCCTACGGAGCCGACTTCGGACTCTGCCCCGGGCAATACACCTTCTGGCACGTGATCCTCAAACCCGGCGTCGACTGGTACGCGAGCCTCCACAACCAGGGAGGGAACCATCTGTTCGTCGACGGCCACGCCGAGTACCGGAAGGCGAAGGCGCTTCGGGCGCGGGACTTCGGATTGATCGACGGGTCCACCGGCAAGGCCGAGGACGACCACAGGAGTCCCGACACCCGTTGTTACAAGACCGTCTTCAACTGATCGACGAGGCGGCTCCCCGGCTCAGTTTTTCATCAGGACGCCGTCGAGGTTGAGCAGGACATTGGCCACCGTGGTCCAGGCCGCCGCCTCGGCGGGATCGAGACCGGCCGGCAGCATCCCCAAGGGGTCCGTCGACAGACGCAGGGCCTCGTCGGTCCGGTCCGCATAGCCCGCCCGCTCCGAGTCGTGGAGGGACACCAGCCTCTGGACCGCCTCCTCCGAGGCAGGGCGACAGAGCGCCCGCTCCAGACCCAGCCTCACCCGATCCGCCACCGAACCGTCCGCCTGGGCGAGACGACGCCCGAGGGCCTGGGCACATTCCACGAAAACCGGGTCATTGAGGGTGACGAACGCCTGCAGTGGGGTGTTGGTCGGCTGACGCCGCACGGTGCAGTTCTCGCGGCTGGGCGCATCGAAGGTCGCCATGCTGGGATATGGAATCGTCCGCCTCCAGAAGGTGTAGATCCCGCGCCGATACCGATCCTCCCCCTCGCTGGATGTCCACGACCGTTCCCCGTTGAAGGCCGCCCGCCACAGACCATCGGGCTGGGCGGGATAGACACTTGGCCCACCCACCTTGCGGCTCAGCAGACCGCTCAGCGCCAGGGCCTGGTCCCGGACCATCTCGGCATCCAGCCGCCGCCGTGATGCCCTCGAATACAGGGTGTTCAGTGGATCCTTCTCGAGTGGGTCGGGCGTCGTCACTGAGCTCTGCCGATAGGTGGCGGAGGTTACGATCAGCTTGACCAGCCCCTTGAAATCCCAACCCAGCTCAGGCCGAAGCGGATCCACCTTCGTTCCGGTCGGACGCGGGGTCTGGTAGCTGACCGCGAGCCAGTCGAGCAGGTCCCGATGGGTCGGCGCGGTGCCCTGGGTGCCGAAGTCCTCCTCGGTCTCGACCAGCGCCCGACCGAGGAGCTGGGTCCAGGTGCGATTCACCGCGACCCGTGCGGTGAGCGGATTCGCCGGGGACATCAGCCACTGCACCAGACCCAGTCGGTTGGTCGGGGCCCCAGCGGGCCACGGGTGGAACCCGCCCGGCACGCCGGTGACCACGGGATCGCCGGGGTCGAGGAAGTTCCCCTTGTTGAGCACGCGGGTCACACGGGCCCCGGTTGGATCCAGCTCCTTCAACACCGGCAGCGGTGTTCCACGAATGGCCGACAACTGTCCCCGGAGATCCTGAAGTTCCCGGACCACCGGCCCCAGGGTCTTCGACTCCGGTCGGAGATGATCGGCCAGAAGTCGCCGCTGCTCCGGAGTCCAACGCTCCGGATCCGTAGCCACCGCACGCGAGATCTGTTCGGACTGGGTCTGCAACGGGGTCGCCCGATCGGTGACCGAGACCCGGAAGCGGCCCAACACCTTCCGGTCCCCCTGGTTCTGCGCGAGCGTCACCCGAACCTTGGCGGGGCTCTTGAGGTCCAGCGGCTCGGCGAGCTCGGCGGTCCATCGGCGGGCGTTTCCGGAATCCCCGGACGACCATCCCGAGTTGGCCCCGGAGTCGGCGTCGATTGCCTTGGACGCAGGGAACTCCGCTGCTCTCCGATCGGCACTCGCACGGGTCAGATTGATCGGTGTCGGGGCGGCAGGCCCCACGGTCGACACCGGCGCGGGAGCCATCTCGAGAAGGCCCTGCCACACCGGACGCCGATTCGCGTCGAGCACCACGACCCGGGTGTTGGCCAATCGATCCCCTACGGACCCGTCGGTCCGATTCCACACGGCGATCGTCTCCACCGGCACCTCACCGCTCAGGTCCACCTCCCACCACGGATCCTTCTCGGTCTCCGTGTGGGTGGTCGACCGGCCCTGTTCATAGCGGCCATCGGTGTTGCCATCGATCGCTCGGACCGCATCGCCCAGATACCCCGTGCTGGACTGCTTGGCGGTCCCGCGCAGCGCCAGGTTGGTGCCTCCGGACCACACCTGAACCTCCGCGAGGCTGAGGATCCGATTGCTGCCCGGAGCCTCGAGACGGACGAACCGTCCCGCCTGGGTCCGGGCCGCTTCCGGGACGAGATCGAGACGGACGTCGCTCAGGACAAAAGCCCCGCCCTCCGCACGGCCCGGCCCGTGGGCCGGCAGGGACGGATCGGGCAGGACCTCGATCTGCAGCGCCGTCAGGCGGGACAGGGTCACCGGGGCCGTGAGACTGTAGGTGTCCCGAGGTGCGGTGGGGCCCCCGACCCGGATGGACCGGTCGGACTCGACCTCGAATACCGGGACGTTGGTGGCCTGGGAGGTGATCCGGATTGGCGCCAGCGGTGTCCAGGGCACCGGATGGGCGGCTTCCCGTGCCCAGACCTTGAGCTCGGTCTCGAACTCGGGGTTCGGCGCCGTGAGCTCGGCCTCTTTGCGGTCGATCGCCGCCGTCAGCTCGGCGCGACGCCGACGCTCCTCCACCGAAAAGACAGGCATCGTGGGACGCTCGTCGGGTTGGTCGAAGTCGGCGGTCTGATTGAAGAGCGCATAGAACGCGTAGTATTCCCGATGGGTGATGGGATCGAACTTGTGGGTGTGGCACTGGGCGCAGTTCATGGTCAGCCCCATCCACACCTGGGCGGTGACCCCGACTCGGTCCTTTACCGCGGCGACGCGCCATTCCTCGTCATCGGTCCCCCCCTCGGTGTTGGTCATGGTATTCCGATGGAACGCCGTGGCGGCCCGCTGCGCCTCTGTAGCGTTCTCCACGAGATCCCCGGCGAGGAGGTCCCGCGTGAACTCATCGTAAGGCAGATTCCAGTTCAGCGCCCCGATCAGCCAGTCCCGCCACGGCCAGATGTTGGGACGCAACGGGTCGGAACCATAGCCGGCGGAGTCCGCATACCGGGCGAGATCCAGCCACACCCGTGCCCAACGCTCGCCGAAATGGGGCGAGATGAGGAGCCGATCCACCAGCTGCCCGTAGGCGTCAGGTCGTCGATCCGACACGAACGCCGCGACCTCCTCAGGGGACGGTGGCAAGCCGGTGAGATCGAGGGACAGCCGCCGGATCAGCGTCGGACGATCCGCTTCGGCCGAGGGAGCCAGACCCGAGGCCTGCAGACGGGCGGCGATGAAGCGGTCGATGCCATTCCGGGCCCAGGCCCGATCCTTAACCCGTGGCAGGGGAGGACGCGTCGGAGGGGTCCAGGCCCAGTGGGAAGCATATTCGGCACCCTGCTGTATCCACCGCGACAGGACGTCGGCCTCGGCCGGCGTCACAGGATTCTTCACCTCCGGTGGAGGCATGACCTCCTCGGGATCCGTGGACCGGATCCGATGGAGGATCTCACTGTCCTGGGAGTGATTTGGCACAATGGCCGCCCGGGGGGAGCGGCTGCGGGTGGCCTCGACGAACGAATCGAGCCTCAGCGTGGCCTTGCGAGCCGCCTCGTCGGGTCCGTGACACGGATAACACTTGGACGAGAGGATCGGCTGGACCTCCGTGGCGAAATCGACGCGGCCCGTAGGGAGCCCCTTCCCCGCCAACGCAGCCCGGCCGGAGGCAAGAAACACACAGGCAAGGAGGAGGCGTGGGTACGTCGCTGAAACCATATTGGAAGTTTACATCGACACCCCTCCTGCGGAAAGCGCGGACCTCAGCCAAGACGGTTGGCAGGACCTGCACCCACCAAGTTTTGCCTTGCGACGACCGGGTTCCCGGAACTATTTCCATCACCGCACGCTCGATCGCGCCGCAATCATTTCTGTCTTCATGGTCAACTCCAACCCGGTGAGGGCCGCTTGAGCCGCCCTTTCCCTCCTCGTGGCGGGCCTCCGCAGCCCCAGTATCGCATCAACGGTAAGATCCGCGCCCGCGACGTCCGCGTGATCAATGCCGATGGCTCCCAAGCCGGGATCATGGATCTGGGGGCCGCCATCACCCTCGCCCGAAACCAGGGCCTCGACCTCGTCGAGATCGCCGCCACCGCCGTACCGCCCGTCTGCCGCATCGTGGATTTCGGCAAGTTCAAGTACGAACAGGCGAAGCGGGAGCGAGACTCGAAGAAGAGCCAGAGCGCCCACTCGGTGAAGGAGATCCAGCTATCGCCCCGGATCGACCCCCACGATCTCGGCATCAAGCTGGACCATGCCGTCGGCTTCCTCTGCGAAGACCACAAGGTCAAGGTATCTCTCCGCTTCCGGACCCGTGAGATGGCGCGCCCCCAGATCGGCGTGGCGGTCATGGACAAGTTCCTCAAGGACCTCTCCCCGTGGGGCCAGGCGGACTTCGCCCCTAAGCTCATTGGACGCTCCATCAACGTGATGATCAGCCCGCTGGCAAAGAGCAAGCGGGCGAAGAACCCTTCGGAAACGGGCGAGACGGCCTCGAAGCTCCACGAGAACGACACTCCCGCCCAGATGGCCGCCGCCGTTGCAGCGTCCCGTCCTGGGGAGGTCCGGGTGCCGATCAACGCGGCAGAGCAGCCGTCCGGGTTCGGCAGCAACCCGTTCGGGAACCTATCCGTTCCCCCCGCTGCCTGACGGCGACGGTGTCCCCGGGTTCACTCCACCCGCCAGCATGCCACGCTGGCGCAGCATCTCCTCCATCACGCGGTCCATGGCATGGTCCGCAAGGGGCTTGGTGACCTCGTCCAACCGCGCGTTGGCGGCCTTCAGCCACGCCGGCTCCCCGGTCTTGGTCTTCGGATTCTCCTGGGCGAGGACCGATTCCACCTCCTCCATCGCCCGCAGCAGCTGCTGACGATACTCGTCGTCCAGCTCCGCATCGTATTCGGCCATCGCCTTGCGCGTGGCCGACAGGATCTCGCCCGACTTGAGCTTGGCCTCGATCCATTGCCGGGCCTTCAGATCATCGAACGCATTCTCGACCGACTCCTCGATCATCCGGTTGACCTCGGCATCGCTGACATCCACCGCCGACTTCATCTCGACCACCTTCTGGTGGCCGGTCTTGAGATCCCGGGCGAGGACATGGAGCACGCCGTTGGCATCGATCTCGAACTGCACACCCACCCGCGGCACCGCCTTGGGGGCGGACTCGAACTCGATCTCGAACCGGCCCAGGGACCAGTTGTCCTTCACCCGCTCGCGCTCCCCCTGCAACACGTGGATGAGCATCGACTGCTGGTGATCCACCGCCGTGGTGAAGACCTCGCCGGCCTTGACCGGGATGGTGGTGTTGCGCGGGATGATCACGTTCATCAATCCGCCGAAGGTTTCGATGCCGAGCGACAACGGCGTGACGTCCAGGAGCAGCAGGTTGCGGAACCCACCTGAAAGGATCTCGGCCTGGATGGCGGCTCCGAGGGCGACGGCCTCGTCCGGATTGACACTCGTGTTCAGCTCCGGGCCTGGCTTCTGGTGGTACTCCTCTCCCAGACGCACATCCCCCCGGGTCTCGGCAAACTCCGCACAGCCGAACCACTCGGACACCTTGCGTCGGACCAACGGCATCCGGGTCTGTCCGCCCACCAGGATCACCTGGTTGAGGTCCTGCGCCTCGAGCTTCGCGTCGGACAAGGCCCGGAGAGAGTGGGCCCGCGTCCGGTCGACGAGGTCCTTGGTGAGCCGCTCCAGGGTTTCCCGGCTGATGCGACAGCTGAAGCTGAAGTCGGGACGCAGGAACGGCAGGGCAATCTCGACCTCGGTCTCCGCGCTCAGCCGGATCTTCGCCCGCTCCGCCTCCTCCCGGACACGCGACAGGATCGACAGGTCACCGCCGTCCTCAGGACCTCCCGCCTTCCGGATCTCCCCGAGCAGGTGCTCCGTCAGACGCCGATCGAAGTCATCCCCGCCCAGCCGGGTATCTCCATGGGTGCTCAGGACCTGGAACGTGCCCTGGTTCAGTTCGAGGATCGACAGGTCGAAGGTGCCGCCACCGAGGTCATACACCGCGATCCGGGATCGGTCCCCGAGCTTGTCGAGACCATAGGCCAGTGCAGCCGCTGTGGGCTCGTTGACGATCCGCTCCACCTTCAGTCCGGCGAGCTCACCAGCCCGGATGGTGGCGTTGCGCTGGGCATCGTTGAAATAGGCTGGCACCGTGATCACCGCCCTGTCCACCGGGGTCCCCAGAGACACCTCGGCGTCGCGCTTGAGCTTCCTGAGGACCTCCGCCGAGACCTCCTCAGGCGTCCAGGCCCGACCTGACAACTCGATGGTGACAGGACCGGCCCCCTCCCCCTTCACCGGATAGGTGACGAGCATGTCCTCCCGAGGAATCTCCGCGCCGCGCCGGCCCATGAAACGCTTCACGGAATAGACCGTGTCGCGGGGCCGGATCACCCGGACACGGTTCGCCGGATGCCCCACAAGAGGCGTCTGGTCCGGACCGGGAACATGCACCACCGAAGGGGTGAGACGGTTGCCCTCGGCATCCGCGATCACATACGGGATGCCGCTGTCCACAACCGCCACCAGCGAGTTGGTCGTGCCGAGATCGATGCCGACGATATTTCCCATGAGCAACCGGGACGGTGGGCGATGTTGGCCCAACCGGCAAGCGACGGACCGGATCCGCTCAAAGACAGGTCCCCAGAACGTGGGACCCTCCTCCTCTCCCGTGTGGAACAAGGACCTGGCCCCATTCCCCCTCCCGTGTGTGGGCCCATTCCCCGGCCTGGCCGTCTTTGCCCCCATGGCGCAACCGCGTTGCGGTTGTTCCGCATCCCGATTCGGACCCCAGGGTAGGTCCTCGTTCCTCGGGCCAACCCTGGGCTCAAGGCCTCAACGCCGTTGGCGTTGCCCGCACGGTTTCTCCCGCATCCAGAAGGAAGTCCACAAGGGCCCGGCCCCGACATCCTGACACTCACTCCCAAGGCGATCGCCTAGGATTGTCTACCGTTCCTCCCCAGCTGAACTCCTCCACCCAGTCCCGCAGCCCAGCCACTTCAACATAGTTGTACCCACTGGCCCTGCCGTAGTCGTACGTCACGTCGAAGGTCGCCGTCACCAGACCCGCAGGCTGTTGGCGCAGGTGCTGCAGCAGTTCTTCGGACAGGATCACCACGAAGTGTCCCGGGAAGTCGACAAACTCAAGGCGGACCCCGGACTGCTGGATGCGATGGAGCGCCCCGTCGGCCTCCACCGGCTCGACCTTCCAGGACATGCGAAACTCCTTCCTTTGCGTCCTTCCAAGGAAGGGGCCTCGCTCCGTCAGGAACACCACAAACCCTAGGCTAAAGACGAATGCCGAAGCGACCATGAGGCGCCAAGGACTCCTCCGGGAGCGGACCCTTCGGGAGATCACCCAGGAGGCCAGAATCGACACCAGGAGACCGCACACGAACCAAAGCGGTCGGAGATCACCATATCCCAACAGGGCCGCTTGCAGGGTCATGAACATACCGGTATGCACTCCATCTCGTTCTTCGCCGCCGCCACGGCCGGATGCGGACGGAGGGGCATTGGATCCCTGTGGTCCAAGACATCCCGGCAGACGCCGAAGAACTCGTCGCGCGTTGTTGTGCGTCGGACCCGATGCAGGAAGGCCTCCGCCTCCGCCGGGGTCGAGCCCACCCCCTGTCCGATGAAGTTCAGGTACCGCTTCATCTGCTCGACCTGGAGCCGTTCCCGGGATTCCGGAGGCTCCGTCACCCGCCACAGATCGTCGATGTACCCCAGCACCTCCCGGCCTGTCGGAGGGACGACCGTCCCGCCCCGCCGATGAGCCCGGATCTGGTCGAACAGCCAGGGGTTCCGGATGCAGCCACGACCGATCATCAACCCGCGCACACCGGTGCGATCGAGGACCTCCGTGGCCCGCTCCGGGGTCCCCACGTTCCCGTTGGCCAGGACCGGAAACGGCAGCCGGGCGGCGGCTCCAGCGATGAGGTCGTAATGAACGTCGCCACGGTACATCTGGGCCACGGTCCGTCCATGGATCGTCAGAAGGTCCAGGGAGTGCCGGGCGAAGATCGGCAGAAGCGACTCGAACTCGGCGGTATCCGCGAATCCGAGGCGCGTCTTCACCGTGAAGGCCACCGAGACCGCATCGCGCAACGCCCCCAGGACCGCATCGATCCGGGCTGGATCGCGGAGCAGTCCCCCTCCCGCACACTTGCGGTACACCACCGGCGCCGGACAGCCGAGGTTCAGGTCGATCGCCGCCACCGGATACTCCTGGAGCACCCGGGCCGCCCGGGCGAGGGCCTCCGGATCATTGCCGATCAGCTGGGCGATGGCCGGGCGTCCCGTCGGGTTCTCGACCAGGCTCCGCAGGATCCATTTCTCGGGCCGCCACGTCGCGGTCACCCGGAAGTACTCCGTCCAGTAGACATCCGGTCCCCCACGGGCGTGGAGCAGGGTCCAGAAGGGCAGGTCCGTAACATCCTGCATCGGAGCCAGGGCCAACAGCGGCTCGGGCGACCGGAGGCGCTCGAGGAACTGACGATAGGGCGTCATCGGGTCAGAACGGCGAATCCCCCGCGTCGCCCTCCAACCCCCGCAGCGGTCCCAGCGGATCGTTCCCCCAGGCCGGCGCACCGCGGAGACGCCACTCCTCCATCAGCTCCTCAGGGATCTCCTGCAGGAAGCGCGACGGCGACTGGAGCGCGAGGCTCCCCTGGAACATCCGCATGAGAGGATACAGCAGATAGAGCTCGTCCTTGCCACGGGTCGCCGCGACGTAGAACAGCCGACGCTCCTCCTCGAGCGCATCGGCCGCATCCACGGCCCGCTGCGTCGGAAAGCATCCGTCGCTCAGCATGATCACAAACACCGCGCCGAACTCGAGTCCCTTGGCCTGGTGGACGGTCGAGAGCCGCAGTCGCTCCTCGTCGTCCCCCTCCTTCGCCGATTCGTCGGCCTCGAGGTTCGTCTGCAGGGCCAGCTGCGACAGGAAGTCCGACACGCTCTGGAACTGGGCCGCGTAGAGGGCGAGCTGCTCGAGCTCCTCAAGACGCCGCGGAGCCCGGTCATAGTTGGCCTCGACGTACTCCTTGTAGGAGGCCTCGACCACATGGCGGATGAGGTCGGCCGGGGACATCGCCCGGGACGGGTCTTCGCCCTGGGCAAGCGTCGCGGTGAACTGGGCCCACGCGACGACGGCACGCTTAGGGACGGCCGACTGCAGCGCGGCCATCACGGGAGCGACGGGCATCCGGGGTCCTTCCGGCACCGGGGAAACCTCCTCCAGCTCGCCGTCGAGGTCCGACACCGGGGCGCGGACCACGAGGGCATCCCCGATCGGTTCACCACACCGCGAGTTCCACTCCGTGATGAAGCGTTCCCAGAGCTTCTCGGCTCCCTTGCCCCCGATGCCCGGGAGCATCCGGGCGAGGCGCTTGAACGCCAGCTCGTCGCGCGGATTGGTCAGGAACTTCAGATACGCCGCGACATCCTTGATGTGCGCCTGCTCGAAGAACCGGATGCCGCTGGTGATCAGGAACGGGATGTTGCGTCGGGTGAGCTCCAGCTGGAGCTCGAGCGCATGGAAATGGGACCGGTAGAGGATGCAGATGTCGTCGAGCGGACGTCCTTCATCCCGCAGCTCCAACACTCTCTGGGCGATGAAGGTCGCCTGCTCCGAGGCGTCGTTGCAGACCACCAGGGCGGGCTTGGATCCGGGTTTCCGCACCGCCTGGAGGACCTTCGGGAACTGCCGGACATTCCCCGAGATGGCGGCGTTGGCGAGGGCCAGGATCTCCGGCGTGCTGCGGTAGTTGGTCTCGATCCGGAACACCTGCGCGTCGGCGTAGCGGCGGGGAAATTCGAGGATGTTCGCGAAGTTGGCCCCACGCCACGAGTAGATGCTCTGCGCGTCGTCCCCAACGGCCATGAGGTTCCGATGCGTCCCGGCCAGCAGGTCGAGCAGCGTCGCCTGGAGCACGTTGGTGTCCTGGTACTCGTCGACCAACACGTGCTGGAACCGCCGCTGGTACCACTCCCGGAGATCGGCGTGGTCCTGGAGCAGGCGCAGCCACAGGACCAGCAGGTCGTCGAAGTCCAGGAGCCCCGCCGCGCGCTTCCGGGCGGCGAACCGCTTCTGGATGTCGATCAGGGTGTCGGCCAGTTCCACGAAGCTGGAGTGGTCCGTCTCCAGCACCTCGCGCAGGGTTCGGCCGGTGTTCAACGCCTGGGAGTAGATCTCCGCGATCACCTCGGGCTTCGGGAACCGGGTCGCCTTCGGATCCACCCCCGCCTCGGGGATGCAGGCCGCAAGGAGGTCCTTGGCGTCCTCGCGGTCCGCGACGGTGAACCCGTTCGGGAAGCCGATGCGATCGGCATGCCGACGCAGGATGCGGAGTCCGACCGAATGGAAGGTCCCGCCCCAGAGCCGGCTGAGGTCCTCGCCGATCAGGCCGTTGACCCGCTCCATCATCTCGCGGGCGGATTTGTTGGTGAAGGTGAGGAGCAGGATTCGCTCCGCGGGGACTCCGTGCTCGAGCAGCCAGGCGACCCGATAGGTTAGCGTGCGGGTCTTGCCCGCCCCGGCACCCGCCAGCACCAGCGTCGGTCCGGGCGAGGCGGTGACGGCGGCCAGCTGCTGGGCGTTCAGCTCTCCGGCGTAGTTGATCCGGAGGCTGACAGAGCCCGAGGTGGGCTGGAGCTGGTAGTCGCGAGGCACTGCCAACAGCAAACCCCGAAAGAGGCACCTGGTCCAACATGGAGAATCGCAGAGCCGGAGTCCGACTCGTACCCGTCCGCGAGGAGCCCATCGGGGCAGCCTAGCGCTTCCTGCGAGACGATTTGTCCAACCAGCGTCCCGCATCGCGGGCAAAAATATGCGAAGGACGCTCACAGGCGAAGTAGAACAGCACCGTGGCGGCAAAAATGAACGCCAGCCGGGGAAAGAATTCCAAAGGCGTTCCAACGCCGGGAAACAGCGGTTGATCCACGAGCCGGATCCAAATGCCGAACCACATGAAATGCGTGATGTACAGGGAGTAGCTCCAGGAACCGCACCATTCGAGCCAGCGAAAAGGGGGATGGGTCGAACATCTGGCCATCTCGTAGCCGAGCCAACGGGAAGCCAGAAACCCAACTCCGATCACGGCCGCAGGGTAGCGTACAGGCGGCCATCCCACCGGCGCGTGGTAAAGCACCAGGCTCGTGACGACGAATCCCTCCAGGACCGCCGCCCTCCAACCCCAGAGTCGGGGCAGGGTCGCCGTCGGGAGCCCGCAGGTCCCAAGCCTCTCCCCGAGATGGCAGCCCGAAAGCCAGACGGGAAGGTAGATCATCGCCGAGATGACGACACCAAACTCGCCCGGATGGAGCACCTGTAGGTTGGACGCGAGAAGGATGCCCGAAAGCACCAGAGACAAGGCTGTGACCATCCGCCAGCCCCATCGGCGTACAGCCACCAGGAGCACCGGATAGATCGAGTAGAAAATCAATTCAACCAGCAGGGTCCATATCCAGATCATCGCCGAGACCCTGTTGGTCCCGGAAAAGTTCTTCGCCGACAGCAGAAGTCCCAAGGCCAGTGCACCTGCCAACGGCAGACCGAGACGCATGTATCGACGGATGAAAAACGCAGGCCAATACGGCGTCGCAGCCCCGGCCTGCGGCAGGTGGATGCACAAACCGGAGACCACAAAAAAACCATCACGGCCGCCTGTGGATTGGTGAGATTCGCCACCAGAGCACCCACCAGTTTGCCGAAGAGACCGAAGTTTTTTTCCAACCAGTCAGGGAAGGGGATTCCGGTGTGACTGATCGTGACGATGACCGCGCAGAGGAATCGAATTGAGTTCAATCCGTGGAGGTGAATCTTTCGGATCGGACTGGGATCTTCTGGGAGGCGCGTTTCCATCTGAGGTCCGGGGTCGCTTACGCGCTTTCTGGAGGATCAACGGCTGGGTGTTCGCAGCTCCATGGAGGTGTCGGCCCGACACTCGCGGCCCGTCATCCTCGGATCGGACGGTATTGGATTCAGCAGATTCGAGATAGTCATTCCGCTCCATGGCAGGGTCCTCAAGAAACCGGCGAACGCCCTCCAGATCGGTCTGCATCCGGGGCAGCACATGGAAGCGCCAGAACCCCGGAGTCGTGGGAAGGAGGTCCTCCAACGGGGTGAAGATTTGTCCCTCGTGCCCGAGGCGCTCCCAATGCTGGGCTGGCTCGGCAGATTCCCGGAAGAGCAGCGGCAACTTTTCGAGGTCGTCAGGCGCCGCCATCTGGGCCATGGGATCCGCGGTGACCGGAGCTCTCCCGAGGAACGCAAGCTCGCGGTGTCGAAGGCGACCGTCGAGACCTTCACCCCACGGCTGTGCACTGGATCATTCCTTGGATCGCCCGGGCTGCCCCATCACTGAAGCCCATCGAACGCATCAGGGACCCGGCCACGGCCGCCCTGGTCCCCGGAGGCCCCCGTCTGCGGATCCCGCTCCCGCTTAGAGGCCCGACGGAATCGACGCAGGGGCCGGGCACATCCGGCAACCCGCTCTCAGGCCATGGCGGCCGCCAGTTCCTCCCAGAGATGGACACTCATGCGCATCCCGGCCGCATAGGCATCCAGGGAGAGCTTCTCGTTGGGCGAATGCGGGTTGTCATCGGGCAACGCCATGCCGATCAACAGCGAATCCGCCCCCAGGTGTTCCTTGAAGGCCGACACGATCGGAATGCTCCCGCCCTCGCGCGCCAGCAGCGCCTCACAACCGAACCCCGCCTGGATCGCCCTGAGGGCGGCCTGGGCCAGCGGACCGGTCGGGTCCACCAGGTACGGTTTGCCGCCGTGTCCATGCCGGACGGTCAGCCGGACGGTCTTGGGACACAGCCTCTGGAGGTGCTTCTTCACCGCCGCGATGATCTTCCGGGGCTCCTGGTCCGGCACCAGCCGCAGGGTGATCTTCGCGCTGGCCCAGGACGGGATGATCGTCTTGCTGCCCTCGCCCTGGTAGCCGCTGGTCAGGCCGTTGATCTCGAAGGTCGGCCGGGCCGTCCGCTGCTCCTCCGGCGTGAAGCCCTTCTCGCCGAAGAGCTGGGGCACACCCAGGAATCGACGGTATTTGTCGGGGTTGGACGGGAGCTTGGCCATCTGACGCCGCTCGTAGGCGGAGAGCTTCTGGACGTCTTCGTAGAGCCCGGGAACCGTGATGCGTCCTTTCGTATCGCGCATCTGCGCCAGCATCTGACAGAGGACCATCGCCGGGTTGTCCAGACTGCCCCCGAAGATCCCGGAGTGCAGGTCGCGGTCGGGTCCATCCACCCGGATCTCGATCGCGGCGATGCCGCGCAGGGCGTAGGTCAGGGTCGGATGCTTCAGGCTGGGAATCCCGTTGTCGGAGATGACGACGGCGTCACAGGCGAGCTCCTGGGCGTGTTCCGGCAGGAACTTGAGAAGCGACGTCGATCCGACCTCCTCCTCCCCCTCGATGAGCAGGGTGATGTTGCAGGGCAGCGGCTGGCCGAACTGCAACCAGGCCTCGATCGCGTTGATGTGGGCGAGGTGCTGGCCCTTGTTGTCGCTGATGCCCCGGGCGTAGACGTTGCGGCCCTCCCGACGCGGTTCGAACGGCGGGGAGGTCCAGAGTTCGAACGGCTCCGGAGGCTGGACGTCGTAGTGGCCGTAGACCAGGAAAGTGGGCTTGCCGGGTTCCGGATTGGGGGTCCGCGCCACCACGATCGGATGGGTGGGCGTCTCATGGATGTCGACCGTCAGACCGGCATGACGGCACCGGTTGGCGATCCAGTGGGCGGCCTTCTGGAGATCCTCGGCATGCTGGGACTGGGCGCTGACGCTCGGGATCCGGGCGTACTCGAGGAGGTCCTCGATGTGGCGCTCATCCTGGGAACGAAGGTACTCGATGGGGGTCTGGGAGGTCATGTCGATCCTGCGGACGGGTTATTTGAATAGCTTCAGGGGATTCAGGGGTCGGACGGGGGCATTCGTGACCCTGCGAGTCGCGTTGGTGGACCCGCCGGAATCGCTCCCTCCAAACAGTCCCTTGAGTGCGTTGTCCACAGCGGCGCCGGCGCCACCCACCACACGTTCCACCGTCTTCTCGACCTTGCCGGTACCCTGGTTGACGAGCTCACCCAGCGGCCCCGGCAGACGCGCCAACGCCAGAGCCACCCCAGCCGGATCAATGTCCGCCTTGGGATCGCCCACGGTTCCCCGGATCGTGAGGAAGTCCGGAAGCGGCTCCCGCTTCTTGGTCAGCTCGTCGGGAACCGAGACGGAGATGGGGATGTCATAGCGGGAGTCCGCCAGGACATCCCGGAGCTCGAGGGTGCCCTTGCCGGAAGCCAGGTAGGTGGCGTTGCCCACATCGAACGAACGGATCCGGACAATCCCCTGGTCGACCTCGGTCGAGGCGGAGACTAGGTCGACCGGCATCTTCGACAGGTTGGGGATCTGGAGCGCCCTCGACAGGGCCATCACCAGGGTCTCGATGAGGGGATTCCGGGTCGAGGTGACCTTGTAGTTCAGGTTGGTCCCCACGAACTGACCGCTCCCCTTGAGGGACTTGCGAAGCTCGGGGAGAGCCACTCCGGAACCGGCGATCGTCCACGTCGCGGACAGCATCCCCTCGGCCTCCATGAGGGATCGGTCGACGAACGAATGAAGGGTGGGGGCCACCGGGATGCGATCGAGGGATCCCGTCGTCTCATACCGATATCCCTGGACACCGAGGTCGACCTTGGCGGCGGCGGACGCCGGCGCTCCGTTCAGGGTCAGCGACAGGGGCTGGACCTGGATCCGGCTGCCTTCGGTCGAGATCTTGGTGACCCAGTTCGTGACGGCGACCTCCCGCAAATGGACCCGTGCGATCTCGGACTCGAAGGTCAGTTGCTGGACCGGCAACGGGATGGGCTTCCCCAGTTCGGAGGAGTCGCTGGGCAACCGGGCGGGAGCGGGAGCGGGAGAGTCCTTGCGGGCCGCGGGGCGTCCGCCCACGAACAGATGGTAGAGGGGGTCGAGATCGATCCCATCGCTGGTGATCCGCACCCGGCTGGGCTGGGGTTTCTGGGGTGAGAGGCCCAGCAGGGCGGTGGCCTCGATGCGGTTCGACGCCCTCGGGGTGGACCCAAGGTCCAGGAGGAGCCTGTTGATCGTGAGGGTCTGTCCGCGGTGGGAGCCGTCGAGGTCGACCCCGAACGACAGCGGCGTGCCGGGCAGCGCGCCGTCCGGATCCGTCACCTGTAGCCGGGAGATCCTCAGGGAGCTCTTCGCCGAGGATTGCCCCGCAAGGTCGAGGCCCAGCTTGCCGGTCCAATCGAGGCTGACGGAGTCCAACCGCTTCGGCGCGAGGGCCACCGCCACGAATGGGCCGATGGCCTTCTCGTTCAGGTTCACGGTCCGGATATCGAGATCCCCCCGCCGCAGCCCCAGATCATAGTCGCCGGTCACATCTAGGCTGCCACCGGGAGCCGAACCCGAGCGGAACGCCAGGGAGCCTTTGCGGACCGCCAGCTTGGTGCCCGAGACGGAGACCAGGGTCTCGACGCCGACACGGTATTCCTTGAGGGCCACTCCCTGCACGGAACCGGTGAGCGCCTCCAAGGCGATGGAGGCCGACAGGTTGGTCTTTCCCGATGCCGTGGCCACCTGTCCGGTCCATCGGAGCACACCGGAATCCAGCACCACACCCTCGACGGGCACGAGGCGAAGCAGATCGGGGATCTGGGCCTCGACGGTGGTCTGGGCGCTCAGCTCGCCGCTCCGCCGATTTGCACGGACATCACCCGACGCCGTCGCCACGGTCCTGCCCTGATGACGGAGGGCGAGGGCCAGACGATCGACCGCGAGCACCTCGAGATCCTCGAAGGATCCCTCCAGGTTCAGGGCGAGGGCGACATCCCGGACGGACACGCCCCCGATGTCGAGGGCCACGCCATCGACGCTCCCCTGGGTCTGCAGCCGGAGTCGTCGACCGTCCTGGTCGGCAGTCAGGCCCGCCTTCAGGTCGACCCGACCCGCCGGGAGGTTGGCACCGGCGACGGCCCTCCAAGGGGCGAGGTCCAGCTGGGTCACCTCGAGGGAAAACGTCGCCTCGCGGAAGCCCGCGACCGATCCCGCCCACGAGAGGTTCATGGGGCGGTCCAGACCGCCATGGAGGAGGGCGCGGGATTTCTGCCGGACATCGAGATCCACCTTCTCGAGGAGCGCAGACTTCCCGGCCAGATCCACACGGAACCGGTAGTCGAGCCCCAGGTCGATCTCCGGTGTGAGTCCGCCGGAGGTCTTCAGGCTGAGCGCATCGACGGCGAGCTTGCCGAAGGAGGCGACCCACTGGCCCTGCCGGGTGACGTCCACACGACCTGTGGCCGAGATCCGGGTCTGGCCCGGGTCCATCCCCATCAGGACCGCGACGGGTCCGAGGGCGACGCGGTCGATTCCCGAGAGGGCGTAGTCGAGTCGGGCCTCGCGCTGGGCCACATTGAACGGACCGCTCAGCACGAGCTCGCCGGCCGGACTGGACTGCTTGGAGACCGCGATGCGGAACCGCTGGAGCTCCTCGGGATTCACCACCGTCTCCATCCGCAATCCAAGGCCCGTGGCCTCCCGGAACAGCCCCTCCCCCTGGACCCCCGAGACGGCGAGATCGGCATCGACCCGGCGGGGACCCAGCGTGGGATCAAGCTCGAGGCCGACGCTGCCCGACAGCCTGGCGGTGATCTGGTTGGTGCCCCGATCCGTCTGCCGAAGCCCCATCTCGATGGCGACCTTCCCCTGCTGGCCGGTCACCCAACGGTCGAGGGTCACCTGCAGACCGGAGATCTCCGCCTCCGTCGGACCGGCGGCCCCATGCCGGGTGTACCTCAGGGTCCCGTTCCGGAGGGCGATCTTCGAGAGATCGAACCGGGTCGGCTCCGAGGGGCCCGACGGCGTGGCGGGTTTGGAGGGACCGGAAAGGGCGGAGAGGAGCACCGACAGGTTGCTGGTGCCATCGGCCTTCTCAACCACGGTGACGCTGGGCGCCTGGATCGCCAGCTCCTTGACGGTCAGGGTGCCACCGAGAATGGCACCGAGGTCGTACTGGACCTGGACCTCCTCCGCCGCGACGAGGGTCTCGGCACCCTTGGGGGTCAGGCGCAGACCACTGAGACGAACCGACGAGAACGGGCTGAGCGAGATCCGGGTGACGGCCACCTCGCTCCCCAGCGCGGCACCCACCCGGGGCAGGACGATCCACTTCAGGAACAGCGAGCTGGTGACAAAGACGTAGAGGACCAGGAGGAACGCAGCGCCCGCGGCGAGGTACAGGGGCCACCGGGCCTTGGGCTTGTAGAGGGATTTGTCCATCGGAGATCAGTTCGAAGGGCGTTCGAGCAGGGCCACATAGTCGGCGATGCCGGTGGCGGGGGTGAATCGGGGGGTGAACTCCAGTTCCGATCGGACCCGCTGCATGTCGGCCTCGGTATGGGGCTGGTAGAAGCTGTAGGGGTTCTCGAAGTATTCCGGCTCCAGCCGTGTGCCGAGCGCACGGTTCAGCGCCTCGATCACCTCGTTGAACGAGAAGGCATGGCCCGATCCGCAGTTGAAGATCCCGCTTCGCTTCGAGGCGGTCAGCGCATGGAGGGTGAGGGCCACCACATCCTTCACGTAGACGAAATCCCGCTTCTGCTCGCCACCCCGAAACACGCGGGGCCGCTTGCCGGACTTCATCTGCCGGTAGAGCTGGTAGATCATGCTCGCGGCCGCCCCCTTGTGGGTCTCGAGCGGCCCATAGACGTTGAAATACCGGAGCCCGACGATCCGCCAGGTCGGGAAGCGCCGCGCCTGCTCCCGGGCCAGGTTGTCGAGCTGAACCTTGCTGAACGCGTAGACGTTCGCCGGTGCCGCAGGCTGGTCCTCGGTCTGGATCCCCGAGCAGATCCCGTAAGTAGCCGCCGAACTCGCGTACACCACCGGGGTCTGGTGGGGCTCGGCGAACCGGAGGAGGCGACGGAACCCCTCGATGTTGTCGTGGGACTGCAGCGCCTGGTCATGGACGGTGGTGTCGGTGATCGAGGCCTCGTGGAAGATCGCGTCGAAGACGAGGTCCCGGAACTGGGCCGACCAGTCGAGTCGGGACACGTCCGCGGTCACGAAATCCCCGCGGAACCCGCGGAGGTTCCGGAAATCGCCCGACCGGAAGTCGTCGACCACCACGATCCGCGCCTCCGGAAACCGGGCCTGGAGCTCGAGGGTGAGATTGGAACCGATGAACCCGGCGCCACCGGTGACGAGGATGTTGTTCACTAGACCGCGAGGTTAAGGAGCCAAGGCACCATCGCAAGTGCGATGGCCGTCACCGACCGCACCACGGTCCGGAACATCCCTGGGGGCGGACCTCAGCGGCGGAGGCGCACCAGTTCCTCGGCGATCTGGACCGCATTGAGCGCGGCACCCTTGAGGAGCTGGTCGCCGGACACCCAGAAGCAGAGTCCGTTCTCGAGGGCCACGTCCTGACGGATCCGTCCCACCGCGCAGTCGTACTTCCCCGAGGTGTCGAGCGGCATCGGATACCGCCTGGCGGCCGGATCATCGACGA
The DNA here is from genome assembly GCA_016871805.1 of Verrucomicrobiota bacterium. Lineage (GTDB taxonomy): Bacteria > Verrucomicrobiota > Verrucomicrobiia > Limisphaerales > UBA9464 > UBA9464. Next base: position 25,095 of record VHCG01000012.1, on the reverse strand, counting down.
TCTGGAGTCCCGGAGCCTTGGCGAGGACCGCCTTGGCGGCTTCGACGGTCAAGGGCTTGGAGAACTCCGCGCTGACCGCGATGGAATGGGCCCGGTAGACCGGCACGCGGACACAGGTGACCGAGGCCCTGAACGCCGGATGGTGCATGATCTTGCGTCCCTCGACCTGCATCTTCATCTCCTCCTTGGTGTAGCCGTTGTCGAGGAAGACATCGACATGGGGCAGGACATTGAAGGCGATCTGATGGGGATAGACCTCCCGGGTGACCGGCTGTCCCGAGGCGATCTGCCGGACCTGGCCCTGCAGCTCCTCGATCGCCTTGGCACCCGTGCCGGAGACGGCCTGGTAGCTGGAGGCGAAGACCCGGGTCACCCCGAACGCGTGGTGGAGCGGGTACAGGGCCATCAGGGTGATGATGGTCGTGCAGTTCGGGTTGGCGATGATGCCCCGGTGGCCGGGGATGTCCTGGGGATTGATCTCCGGCACCACCAGCGGCACGGAGTCGTCCTGGCGGAAGGCGCTGGAGTTGTCGACCACGACGCATCCGGCGGCGGCGGCGGCGGGGGCGAACTCCTTCGAGATGCTGCCGCCGGCGCTGAAGAGGGCGATGTCGATGCCGCGGAACGACTCCCGGGTCAGCTCGGTGACGGCGTGGTCCCTGCCACGGAATGGCAGTGTCCTGCCCACGGACCGCGCGGAGGCCAGCAGGGTCAGTTTCCCCACCGGGAAGTCGCGCTTCTCGAGGGTCTCCACCATCTCGACGCCGACCGCGCCGGTCGCGCCCACCACAGCCACATGCGGTTTCCAGTCCATAACGGACCCGGAAGCCTATGGAGCACCGGCGAGGTGTCTAGACCCTATTTTCCGGACCGTCTGCCGGCCGGCAGCACGGATCGCCAGGGATTGACGGTCTACCGGTGGCGCGACCTCGCGAGGACGGCCGCGCCGGTGATGCCGGCGTTGTCACCCAGCTTCGAGGCGAGGATCTCGACACCCTTGATCGTGCCGGGCATGGCATAGTCGAGGGCGGTCTCGATGATGATCGACATCATCTCGTCCTCGAGGGCGTCGATGACGCCGCCGCCCAGCACGACGACCTCGGGATTGAGGATGTTGATGAGGTTGGCGATGGCGATGCCGGTGAACTCGGCGGCGCTCTCGACCACCTCCTCGACCAGCTTGTCGCCCTTGCGCAGGGCCTTGCGGAGGTCGCCGCTCTTCAGCTCCGCGAGGCCATCCCCCAGCATTTCGGTCAGCACGGTCTTCTCGCCGGCCTTCACCCGCTGCTGGATCTCCCGGAAGAGGGCCGTCCGACTGGCAAGGGCCTCGAAGCAGCCGTTGTTGCCGCACCCGCATTTGGGTCCGCCCACCTGCAGGACCATGTGGCCCAGCTCGCCGGCGGTCCCGTTGAAGCCACGGTGGACGCGCCCATCGAGGATCAGGCCGCCGCCGATGCCGGTGCCGAGGAAGACGCCCATGAGGTTGCGGGTCCGTCCCTTGAGCTCGACCTCGTGCACCCCGAGGGTGCAGGCGGTGCAGTCGTTCTCGACGAAGACCGGGATCTCGAGCTGCTTCTCCAGCTCCTTCCGCAGCGGGGCGTCCTTCCACTGGAGATTCGGGGCGAAGATGACCTCCCCGGTCTCGGAGTCGACCGCCCCAGGGGCCCCGATGCCGATGGCCTGGACCTGCTTGAGGCTCATGTCGGCCTCGTCGACCGCATCCCGGACGCATCGGGCGATCCGGTCGACGACAGACCCGAAGCCTCGGCTGGATTTCGTGCTCAGCTTGGCGGTCTGCAGCAGCCGGAGCTGGGGACCGAAGACACCGGCGAGGATCTTGGTTCCACCGAGATCGACGCCGACAAAGAGATCGCTTTTGGAGCCGTCAGCCATGGCGTGGAGGGATGGGGTTCAGGGCGAGGTCTTCACGGGATCGGCCACGGTCGGAACCGTTCCCTTCGGCGCCACGGAGCCTTCCCCCGAATACCCGCTGAAGAGGGTCAGGGCAATCCCGCCGGTCCGGGCCGGCAGGGGATCGCCGCCGATGGGCCCGGTGTTCGGAAGCCGCCGCGACCGGTCGCCACGCTTCTCCTCCACGATCGTCTGGTAGGGGGTCGACTGCTGGGAGAATTCGGCCATGACGAAGCTGCCGGACCCATCCTGGATCCGGAACATCGGCATCGATTTCCAGGTGCCGGACGATTCACACAATCCGCCGAGGATCTCGGAACGGCCACCCTCGAGGGTTGCCAGCAGGGTCCCGGGCCGCTCCGTCGTCAGTCCGAGGATCCAGACCGTCCCGCCCTGGTTGACGATCTTGTCGCCGCCGAAGCGTTCAAACCACTGTCGGGCCCAGAGGCTCAGCCCCTTGTCGACGACCCATGGGTGGTCGCTCGACACATTCTCGAGGAACAGCGTTCCCTTGCCCCTCCAGTCGACGCTGATGCCGGAGCAGTCCCGGATCACAACCGTCCGATCCGCAACCGAACGCAGGAACGCGACCCTGCCCCCGGTGACCTCGATCTGCTCGAACCAGAGCGTCGGAGCCGACTCCTGTCCTATCCGGAATCCGCACTGTCCGGGTGCCGCGACCAGGTTGAGAACCGCCTCGGTGCCGACGATCCGGCGCACCTTGCCCCGGATTTCGACGGGATGCCGGACGTTCCAGGTCCCGTTCGGGAGAAAGACCGTGGTCGCCCCGGAATCGATGGCCTTCTGGATCGCCTCGGAGTCGTCCTCGGAATCGCCACCGCGACCCCCGAACTGGGCTGGACTCGCCCAGTCGGACAGCGGATCCCACGGCGTCTCTGGCGCCTCCGCCACCGGCAGGCGCATCGTGATCGGGGGGGATGGGAAGATGTTGACCATGCCATGGGAATGGTACTCGTCGACGACCAGACCTCGCACCGGAGGCAGCCTGCTCGACCAGTTCTGGAGAAGGTTGGAGTAGCCCGGAGCCGCCACCTCCCGCATGAAGAGGAATCCGCGGTTGAAGACGGCCGGGCCCCCACGCTTCGTCGGAAGCCCCTGCAGCACCGCGTCCACCAGGGTCACGAAGCCGGATTCGTCCGTGTTCTGGACGGCCGGAACCGAATTGGTGCTGCGGAGCCGGTGGATCGTCACCACCTGGGCTCCGTTCCGGATGCCCTCGGACTTCTGACCCGTGAGCTGGATGTCCTCAAGGGTCACCGAGTAGGCGGGGTTCCCGGTGCGGATCCCGGTGCCGAAGCCCTGGATGCGGACGTTCTTGACCAGGAGCGGGCCCAGGTCCTCTCCCGGACTCAGATCGAGTCCCACCCCGCCGGAGCCATCGCCGCCCGCCACGATGTCCACGTTCCGAAGCCCACCCTGGTGATGGGCCACCAGCTGCAGGCCGCTCGCACCCGGGTTTCCAATCCCGGTGTCGAGGGTGAGATCCCGGACGGCATTCCGCAGGAACCGGGTCCCCACCCCGGTCGCCAGCATCGGACGGGACTTGCCCGAGTCGGAGAAACCCGGCGAGTAGTCGAAAATCCGGAGGACCGTCTTCCCTCGACCCTGCCCCTGGAGGATGGTCCGACCCTGCAGCGGACTGCCCGGGGCTGCCGGCCAGCGCAGTGTGTCGGAGATCCGGTAGACCCCCTCGGGGAGGTAGATGATCCGGTTCGTCATGCCGTTCTCCCAGATCGCCTGCTGCAGCGCCTCCGTGTCATCCGTGAGCCCATCCCCCTTGGCGTGGTAGGGCGACTGGCGCACGTTGATGATCCCGGCGTCCGGTGGATAGACGACGTCGGCCCGGACTCCCGGGGCGAGGATGCCGGCCAGGCACAGCACAAGACCGGGAAGCCTGTGGGCGAGGAAGCGTTGGAGCATCGACATGAAGCTTCGACAGGATCCCGCAGGCTCAGCGAGGAATCCAGTGTTTTGCCGGGACACCGGACCACCGCTCCGCCCGCTCCACCACCGGGGGTGTCTTGCGGACCAGGGCGTTCCTGCCGCACGGTGTGTCCGACATGAGCCTGCTGCCCTTTGGTGATCTGCCACGGTCCACCCCGCGCCGATTCGTCCCGGAGACCCTCGACCTCGCCCAGTGGGACCAGATCGCCCCGCTGTTCGACCGGCTCGAGGAGCGATCCAGGGACCTCGCCTCGGTGTCCGAACTGGAGGCGTGGCTGGTGGACTGCGGCGAGCTGCAGGCCGCCCTCGAGGAGGAGGGGGCCAAGCGGTACATCGCCATGACCTGCCACACCGACAGTCCGGAGGCCGACAAGGCGTACCTGTGGTTCGTCGAGGAGATCGAGCCCCGACTCAAGCCCCGCCGCTTCGCCCTCGCCAAGGCCTACCTCGCCCAGCCCCTGCGTCCGAAGCTGCCCCTCGACCGCTACCGGGTGCTCGATCGCGACACCGCCCTCCAGGTGGAGCTGTACCGGGACGAGAACGTCGCGCTGGAGACCGAGGAGGCCAAGGTCGGCAACGAATACAACAAGCTCTCCGGGTCCCTCACCGTGGAGTTCCGGGGCGAGCAGAAGACCCTGACCCAGATGGGACGCTACCAGGAGGAGCCCGATCGGCCCCTGCGCGAGGAGGCCTGGCGCCTCGTGGCCACGCGCCGCCTCCAGGAGGCCAACCGGTTCGAGCAGATCCTCAACCAACTGCTGGTCCTCCGTGGTCGGATCGCCGCCAACGCCGGCCATGCCAACTACCGCGACTACGCCTTCCGCATGCGCGGCCGGTTCGACTACACCGCCGTCGACTGCGAACGGTTCCACGACGGCATCGAGGCCGAGGTGATGCCCGTGCTCCGTCGACTGCTGGCCCGTCGACGCGAGCAGCTCCAGGTCCCCGCCCTGCGCCCCTGGGACGTCGCAGTCGACCCGCTGAACCGTCCCGCCTTGAAGCCCTTCACCGAGACGGCCGAGATGGAGCGCGGGTCCCAGGTGATCTTCGACCGGCTGGATCCGGAACTCGCGCGGAGATTCCAGACCATGCGGGACCTGCGACTCCTCGACCTCGTCAACCGCAAGGGCAAGGCCCCGGGCGGCTACCAGAGCACGCTCAGCGAGTCCCGGCTTCCGTTCATCTTCATGAACGCCGTCGGACTCCAGCGCGACGTCGAGACACTCCTCCACGAGGCCGGCCACGCCTTCCATGCCCTTGCGACCCGTGACGAACCCCTGTTTGCCTATCGCGGTGCCCCGATCGAGTTCTGCGAGGTCGCCTCCATGGCCATGGAGCTCCTCGGCGCGCCGCACCTCGATGTCTTCTACTCCGAGCCCGATGCCCGCCGGGCCCGTCGGGTCCACCTCGAAGGCATCGTCGGCGTCTTCCCCTGGATCGCCACGGTCGACGCCTTCCAGCACTGGCTCTACACCCACCCGGGCCATTCCGTGACGGAACGTTCCGCAGCGTGGAACCGGCTCATGGACCGGTTCGGGGGTGACATCGACTGGACGGGATTCGAGCCCTCGCGCTCGAACCTCTGGCACAAGCAACTCCACATCTTCCTCTACCCCTTCTACTACGTGGAATATGGGATCGCCCAACTGGGTGCGCTCCAGGTGTGGTCGAACGCCGCCCAGGACCACCCCAGGGCCCTCGCGGACTACAAGGCGGCCCTGGCGCTGGGCGGATCGCGTCCCCTGCCCGACCTGTTCGCGCGGGCCGGCTGCCGGTTCGACTTCAGCCGCCAGACCCTCGCCCCCCTCATGGACCGCGTGCAGCAGGCCCTGGCGGCCCTCGACTGAGTCCCGTCCCGTGCGAGACTCCCGTGGTAAGACGATGACGGAACCCGATCCCAACGACGCCTGGCAGGAGGCCCCTCGACCGAACAGCCGCTCACTGGCAGCCTGGCTGGTCGGCATCAACGTCGCCGTGTTCCTGGGGGAGATCCTCGTCCGAAAGTACACCCGGTGGCCCCTCACCCACTGGTGCGCCCTCGGCGTGTCCGGGATCCGGTCGGGATACCTCTGGCAGTTCCTCACCTACCAGTTTCTCCACGGCGGCATCCTGCACCTCGTCCTCAACTGCTGGGGCCTGTACGTGTTCGGACAGGGAATCGAGGATCGGCTGGGTCGGTTCCGGTTCCTGAAGCTGTACCTCTTCAGCGGCATCGTGGGCGGGTTTGTCCAGGTGACCTGTGCCCTCCTGGCCCCCAACCTCTTCGGCTCCGCGGTGGTGGGTGCCTCGGCCGGTGTGTTCGGACTCGTCGCCGCGTACGCCGCCCTCTTCCCGGAACGCCAGCTCACCCTGCTGCTGTTCTTCGTGATCCCGGTGACGCTGCGCGCCAAGACCATGCTCCTGTGGGGCGTGATCCTCGCCCTTGGCGGAGCCCTGTTCCCGTTCGACCACGTGGCGCATGCCGCCCATCTCGGCGGCATGCTGGGCGGGTTGCTCTACCTCAACCTGATGCGCGGCAAGGGTCCCCGCGCGTAGCGGCTTCCCGCCAAGGCCATCCATCCCCACCTCATGGCCAGGAACCCTGTCGACCCCGCCCTGGACGGCACCACGGGCACCATCCTGGTGCTGTTCGACGGCACCTGCGCCCTGTGCGACGGGTTCGTGCGCTTCGTGATCGCGAGGGATCCGGACGGACGCTTCCGGTTCGCACCGCTCCAGGGAGAGACCGGACGCCGCGCCTGCACGGCCGCGGGACTGACCCAACCCGGGGGAGAGGGGCCCGACACGGTCGTGGTCCTCGAGGACGGAGTGGCCCGGGTGCGTTCGGACGCGGTCTTGGCGATCGCCGCACGGCTTCCGTTTCCGTGGCCGATCCTCACCGTCGGCCGGTGGGTGCCACGACCCCTGCGCGATGCGCTGTACCGCGGGGTGGCGCGCCACCGACACCGATGGTTCGGGAGACCCTCCGTCTGCCCCGTTCCGGATCCGAGGATCCGTGGACGGTTCCTCGAGTGAACCGGCGGCACCAACGGCTTCGCGATGGGTTCACGCCGCTTGCCCCACCGGGGTCCCCGGGTACCCTGACCGCCTGATGAGTTTTGTCGCCGAGTTCGATGCAGTGCCCTTTCCCCGACTGCTCCAGGAGGCCCGCGAGGCCACTCCGGACCGGGTGGACCGCATCCTCGCCCGCGGGCCCGAGACTCTGTCGGACTTTGCGGCCCTGCTCTCACCCGCCGCGGGACGCTCTCTCGAGACGCTGTGCCGCCGGTCCCAACAGCTCACCCGGCAGCGGTTCGGACGGGTCATCCGCTTGTTCGCCCCGCTCTATCTGAGCAACGAGTGCATCAACAACTGCGCCTACTGCGGCTTCTCGCGCGACAACCCCATCCTCCGGGTCACGCTCGGGGTCGACGAGGTCGTCCGCGAGGCTCGGGCCCTCGCCGAACAGGGATTCCGGAACATCCTGCTCGTCGCCGGGGAACATCCAAAGTTCGTCTCCAACGGATACCTGGAGCAGTGCCCCGCCGCCCTGCACGGATTCATCCCGTCGCTCTTGCTTGAGGTCGGACCCATGGAGACCCCCGAGTATGAACCGCTGGTGAAGGCCGGGGCCGAGGGACTGGTGGTCTACCAGGAGACCTACGACCGCACGGCCTACGCCGAACTCCACACCGCAGGACCGAAGCGGAACTTCGACTGGCGTCTGGCGTGTCCCGAGCGCGCCTATGCCGCGGGATTCCGGCGTATCGGCATCGGGGCCCTGCACGGTCTGGCCGACTGGCGGTACGAGGCGCTCGCGACCGCGGCCCATGCGGCCTGGCTGCTGCGGCACTGCTGGAAAGCCATGCTGACGATCTCCCTGCCCCGGCTCCGCCCCTGTGCCGGTTCGTTCGAGCCCCGAACGCACCTCGGTGACCGCGATCTCGTCCAGCTTATCGCCGCGCTCCGCCTATTCCTGCCCGATGTCGGACTCGTGCTGTCCACGCGCGAACCCGCCCACCTCCGTGACGGTCTCTTCCCGCTCGGCATCACCCACGCCAGCGCCGGCAGCCACACGGAGCCCGGGGGATACACCGGCGCCGGACACCAGAACATCCACCAGACCGTGAAGGGCCGGGTCGTCGCCGTCGACCCCGAGGGGTTGGCAGGACGTCGTGCCCCCGGACGCTCCACCGCGGCCACCGGGCAGTTTGACATCGCCGACGACCGTTCCCCGGAGGAGATCGCCTCCCTGCTGCGCCGCCTCGGCTACGAACCCGTCTGGAAGGATTGGGACGCCGTCCTGAGCGCCTGACTCCGGAACACCGTCCCGGCCGGAAATCCGTTTATCCCGCGGCGCCGAGGTGAGCGGCCACGTCGCGGATGATCGTATCGAGATCCCGCGCCGGCCGATACCCGGTAAGCCTCTCGAGCTTGGCCAGCGACGGCCGACGATGCCGCATGTCCTCGAACCCCGGGGCGTAGGCCTGCTCGTAGGGCACGAACTCGATCGGGGACGACGACCCCAGAAGGCTTCGGACCCGTTCGGCAAGGTCCAGGATGGTGATCGGCTGGTTGTTGCCGACGTTGACCACCTCGCCGCGGGTTGTCGGACGCTGCTCGAGACCGCGCAGGGCCTCGAGGACATCCTGGACATGACAGAAGCAGCGCGACTGTCCGCCATCGCCGTGGACGCGGATCGGCTGATTGAGGAGGGCGGCCTGGACGAACCGTGGCAGGACCATCCCGTAGCGTCCGGTCTGGCGCGGCCCCACGGTGTTAAAGAGCCGGACGACCGTCACCGGCACCCCACGTTCCCGCATGTAGGCCAGCGCCAGAAACTCATCCATCAGCTTGGAACAGGCATATCCCCAGCGTCCGAGATGGGGCGGTCCGATCAGCAGGTCGTCCGTCTCCGTGAACTCGGAACGGGGACTCTTCCCATAGACCTCCGAGCTCGACGTGATTAGCACGGGCACGCCACCCGCCGCCGCGGCCCGGAGGACGACCGTGGTCTCATCGAGATTGGTCTCGATGGTGCGGATCGGGGAGTTGACCACGAGTTCCACCCCAACCGCCGCAGCCAGGTGGTAGACGAAGCCGCATTCGGCCACGAGGGCCGCAAGGTCGGAATGGTCCGAGACCCGGCCCGGAAGGATCCGCAGCCGTCTTTGTCCCTCCACCGCCCGGAGGTTCGCACGGTCGCCCGTCGAGAAGTCGTCGAGAACCACGACGGATTCGCCGTCGGCGAGGAGTCGTTCGACCAGGTGGGAGCCGATGAAGCCCGCCCCGCCGGTGACCAGGATCGGATTGCGCACCCGGGGAGTCTGGCGGAGACCTCTCGGAGGGAAAAGGGGAAGACACGAACAGGAGAGGCGGCGAGGGGGACTCGAACCGTCCATACCTCCCCGGCGTACGGGATGGCCCGAGGGACGTCTTGGAAGGGCTGTAAGCCGAATTCTGTGTCCGTCGGTGTGACCCGACGGCCGGGCATCATTCCTCTCTGCGACCGGTACCCGGGACCCGTCCACTTGCGTGGCCACGACGCGGGCCGCGTCTGGGTCCTCTACTTGGCCTTGCTCCCGGGGAGGTTTTCCGTGCCCCGATGCTTACACACCGGGCGGTGGGCTCTTACCCCGCCTTTTCACCCTTACCGAAGCCTTGCGACCCCGGCGGTTCATTCTCTGTGGCACTGTCTGTCACGACGGACTTGGGTCCGCCGTGCCCGCGGTCAGGCCGCCCTTCACCGGCTCGCGCCGGATGCGGACGGTTTCCGCGGCCCCGTGCCCTGAGGAGTTCGGACTTTCCTCCAGTGGATTGCGCCACCAGCGATGCCCCGCCCTTCCAAGACGTCCGGAGGCTAGGTCTCACCCGGCAAATGGGAAGACCCAATGTCCCAATGTGGTGGGGCCCGGCACTGCAACCGCAGCACCTCGGGGATCACGGCTGCCGAACACCACCCAGATAGACGCGCTGGATCTTGAGCGACCCCAGGTCAGCTGGATCCACCCGCCGTGGGTTACGGTCCAGGACGATGAGGTCCGCATATTTACCCACCTCGAGGCTACCCACCCGATCGTCTAGGAACATCTGGTAGGCCGCGTCGAGCGTCATCGCCTGGAGTGCGTCGTCGATCGAAATCCGCTGCTTCGGCCCCAGCACCTTTCCGTCGTTCTGCTGTGGGATGCGGGTGACCGCATTCATCAGATAGCGGAGGGGATCGACGCTCGTGACCGTCGAATCGCTGTGGAACGAGTACCGGATTCCCAGGCGCTTGAGGTCCCCGGCCGGATCGATCCGCGCGGCCCGGTCCGCACCGAGGATCGCCCGTTGGAAGACCGATCCCCAGAAGTAGACATGCCCAATGGTCATGCTGACGCTTACATCCAGGTCCCGCACACGTTCGAGCTGGGTAGGCGTGGGCACGGTGAAATGTTCGATGCGTAGCCGCCGCGACGCCTTGTCGGGCGTGTGGGCCAGCAGGCTCCCGTAGACCTCCAGCGTCTGGTCGATCGCTCGGTCCCCGTTGGCGTGGGTCGCGATCTGCCATCCGGCATCATAGTAGGGACGGAGCTTGCCGATCAGATCCTGCGTCTCCGGCCAGTCGAGCACCCCACGATTGGTCGTCCCGACATAGGGGATGCCCACCGCGGCGGTGTAGCCCTGAATGGATCCGTCGGCGGTCACCTTGATGCCGACGAACCCGACCTTGTCATCCCCCTCGAAGGGACGTACCGGGGGCATCTTCCCGAGCAATGCCAGGTAGGCGAGATAGCAGCGGACCCGGACCGGTGACTCGGCCGCGAGGGATTTGAGGAGGGCGATCTCGGTGTCCAGGCCGAGGGCCAGGCCCGTGTTGAGGTCGCCAGCGGTCGTGACGCCCTTGGCCGACATGCTCCGAAGGGTCTGCAGGAAGGCGGCCCGGACGTTCGCAGGCTTCGGCGGCGGGATCTTTGCGAAGAACGGCACGAACGACGACGGCCCGAAAAGCTGGCCGGTCAGCCGCCCCTGGCTGTCCCGTCCATACCGGCCGCTCGGCGGATCGGGGGTCTTGTCGGCGAGACCCGCGAGCTCGATGGCCTTGTGGTTCACGTAGCCGATGTGGCCCGAGGCGTTCAGGACGAAGATCGGAACGTCCTTGGAGATCGCGTCCAGTTCCTCGGCGTTGAGTTCGGCGAACAGCGGCGTGGTGCGCGAGGGGTCGAAGGAATTGGCCAGTAGCCACCCGCCCGCCGGAATCTTCGGCACCGCAGCAGCCATCGCCTCCTTCGCCTCGGCGACCGACATCCCACCCGGCTTCTCGGAGCCGACCTGAACCATTCCGAGGTTGATAGCGGTGACGTTGATGTCGACATGCGGTTCCACAAATCCCGGCATGAGCGTCGCCCCCTTGAGGTCGACGACCTCCGTGTTGGTGCCCTGGAACCGACGGACCGTCCTCATATCGCCCACCGCGACGATCCGTCCGCCACGGACCGACAATGCCGAGGCCTCGCCCCGGGGCAGGATGGTCAGGACCGGGCCGTTGATGAAGATCGTGTCGGCCGGGGTGACGACATCGGCGGACCGAACTGGACAAAGGGCGAGGGTCAGGATGGCGAGCAGGAGAGAGCGGAGGCTTCGGGAAGGAGTCATAACGACGGCGCGACCGTCGTCGGACGCTGAACAATGGACTGAAGCCCGACAAGCAACGTGTGCGAAAGGGACTCGAAGTTCAGGCGGGATTTATGGAATGCGAGGCGTGCGCCGGTGGGCGGCATCTGTTTGGGCAGGCCGCCACGCCCGGTCGACCCGGATCCCAGCCCAACAGTTCACCCGACGTCCTGCCGCTGATGGACCCAGCGTTCCACCCACACCCCTCCGTGCAGCACACACAGCGCAAGGGCCATCACGGTCAGCGACAGCCCCCAGAATCCGACGCCACAAGCAACCCAAAGGGTCGCGGAGATCCAGATGCTGGCCGCAGTGGTCAGGCCCTGGATGTGGGAATCATTGGACCCTCACACAATGGCCCCGCCACCGAGGAACCCAACCCCGGTGAGCACGCCTGGGATCACGCGGCTGACCGCGTTGACATCCGGAGTCCCGCTGGCGCTGCCGAGTCCGGCCGTGACGAGGATCGCGGTGGCGCATCCCAGGGCGACAAGAGCCTGGGTCCGCAGCCCGGCGGCCTTGTGACGCAGCTCGCGGTTCAATCCGATCAAGGCACCGACGAGGGTCGCCGTCGCCAGTCGGATGAGGATCTCGGCGACAGGGAGATCGAGTCTGAGGAACCGTGGCTCGGCCATGGGTGGGATTCTTGGGGTTGGGTGCCCATTGGCCATGGAGGGACCACGGACGACCGGTGGAGGGCCAGGTCCTTACGACATCCCAACGGAGTCCGGCCAGTCGTATGTCCCAAGCTTGCCCGCGTCGCGGTCCCGACCGTAGCGTGCCGCGACGGCAGGGGTGGGACGTTCCGACGGACCCGGATCACCCCCTGCACCAACCTGGGCCGCTGTGGCGAAATGGCAGACGCAGGGGACTTAAAATCCCCAGACCGCAAGGTCGTGCGGGTTCAAGTCCCGCCCGCGGCACCAAGGGTCCTGTGAAAGAGTTGATCCACTGAGACCGCGTATCAAGCCATCGCGGGGTTCTCCCTTACGCTGCAGCCGGCCGCGTAAAACAGGGCTCGCTCCACTCGCCTCTCCTCCACTGCAGAGTTGCTGTCGGATATTTTTCTGTCAGGAAGGTCTCCGACCCAAGGCACCATGAATCTAAGAACTCCACGGAATGGAATGGCGAGGCTCCTGAAACCCTGGCTCACCCTGATCACCGCCGGGCTCGGGATCCCCATCGGAGGTCTCCAGGCCCAGTCGTTCTCCTTCGACGCGGGCAACGACACGGGCTGGACCCGTTACGAACCCCTCAAGGCCTTCGGGATCAACGCCAGCTTCACCTTCCCGGCAGGGGCATACCGGATCCGGATGGACCCACCACCCAACCCCGCACTCATGGGCACCGCCCGCTCCGGGTCCTTCTTCCCGGCCGCGCAGTTCGACTGGGTCCAGGTGGAGGCCGACGTCTTCGGCTGGGATGATTCCCAGGTACAGTCCGTCGGCCTCGTCGCCCGCGCCGGGAACCTCGGTCCCGCCACCACCACCGGCTACACCTTCAACTACAACGCGCGGTCCGGATTCCACCAGATCACCCTCGTCAACAATGAGCTCCCGGCCGCACAGGTCGACGAATCCCTGTTCCGTCTCAACGCCGACCACCGATACCGCTTCATCTTCACCGCCGCGGGACCGAACCTGCTGGGACAGGTCTATGCCAGCACCAACCTGACCGTTCCGCTCCATTCCGTGGCCGGACGCGACTCCTCGCACGCCTCGGGACGGACCGGGGTCTTCGCGTTCGCCATCGAGGAGACCAGCCGGATCGACGGACGCTTCGACAATTTTAGGGTCTCGGTCCCTGCCAAGGTCCGGGCGACCTTCCTCGATGCCACTCCGGCCTCGGGCGAGGTGTTCGCGGAACCGGCCGGCACCGTCGTGGTCCGCCTCGCTCACCTCGAGACCACGGTCCTGTCGGAGACAATCCGACTCGAGATCGACGGGAAGGCCGCGGCGTTCGACCTCGTGGATCTCGATCCGATCCTGATCCTCACCCACACCCCGGACGCCCCACTCGACCCGGCGCAAACGCATGCAGGCCGGATCCGCTTCAGCGATGCCGACGGCGAGCAGTCGGTGTCGTGGACCTTCGGTGCCCCGGCGCCGGCCGGGCCGACGCTGCTGAGCGCCCCCCTGCTGGAGGGGCCCTATTCCCCGGACACGACCGGGACCCTGGACGCCGGGGCTGGGACCATCTCGATCCCGCTGCCCGCATCGACCCGATACTATCGGCTCTCCGGGACAGGTGCTCCGACGATCTCATCGGTGTCCCAGTCGGACGGGGTCCTCCGCCTGGGCTTCCGCTGAGCTGCCGTGGTTGGGATCCAACCGGGATTCCGCACCCCGTGATGCAGGGCACTGCATCACCCACCCTTTTCCGTCGACCCGGTCTTCGACTGTTCCGAAGTCACGGCGCCAACTTCGGGGCCTCCTCGACGGCTTTGGATTCGGCGCTGGCCTCAGGGGCGGCTGGGGGGACGGGATCGGGGGCTGGCTCCGGAGCGGGTTTCGGTTTCGGGAGATCGGTCGCGGCGAGTTCCTCGGGCAGCACCACGATGGCGATGCGACGGTTCCGCGCCCGGCCCTCGGGGGCGTCGTTCGGAGCGATGGGATGGAATTCCCCACAGCCCACCGCGGTCAGCCAACGCGGATCCACCCCGGCCTTGTCGACGAGGAACCGCACCGCGGAGACCGCACGACCGGCCGACAGCGCCCAGTTGTCGGTGAACCCGTCAGGGGTGCGGTTTCGGATCGGGACGTTGTCGGTGTGTCCGACGACCTGGAGCGCCCGACCCGGGAACCGGGACAGCACCTGGGCCACGCGGGCCAGGATGGCCTCGCCCTCGGGTTTGAGACGGGACTCCCCGGAGTCGAAGAGGACGCGGTCTAGAATGTCGACCGTGAGCCGGCCGCGGAGTTCCGAGATCGTGACGTCGCGCGACTGCACCTCCTGGCGCATCTGGTCCTCCAGGCCGGAGCGCTTCTGGGTCGCCTCGGTCATGGCCGCCTCCAGCTCGGCGATCCGCTCGAGGGACGTCTGCAGCGTGGTGTGGAGCTGGGTCTGTTCCGAACGCGTCGCCGCGAGGGCCTTCTTGGACTCCTCCACCGCAGCCTCCGCGCGGTCCAGCGAACCCTGCTGGGACCGGTACTGCAGGAACCCGACGCCCATCAGGACAAAGAGCGACAGGAACGCGGCGATGGTCCAGGTGTGCTTGGGCATGGGGAGGCGTTGCGGGACCGGGAACGATGCCGGTTCAGGATTCCGGACCCTCCTTGCCGGGTTTCGGTCCGCGACCCGGGCGATGTTCCCCGTCGGGTCCACCCGGGCGCCCTGGTTGTTCCAACAGGAGGCGACCCGATCGCATCAACCCCTCGCCTTCCGGGGACTTCCACCCCAGCTCGTAGAGTCCGACCCGCCGACCGGAGTCCTCCACCACCCGAAAGGTCAGCCGGAGCGGACCGGCCTCCGCCTTCGCCGGCTCGCCGCCCACGGAGGCCTCGAGGGGCGGGAGGTTCATCTGGTCATGTTCCTCGCGACGTTCCCCGCGGGACTGGCCGGACGATTTGCGTTCGACAGTGGCCTGCAGCCGATAGGTTCCGGAGGGGCCCGGGACCGGATGGGCGCGGACCTCGATGCGAAGGTCCTCAAAGCTGCCGCCTTCCCCAGGGCCGGAACCCGGACCGCGGTGCTCCATGCCCCCGCGGATCTCGACCGTCTCGCGCTGGACGATCTGCTGGCGGACCGACGGATCCATCTGGGGCGGACGACCTGGGCCGCCCTCGAATCGCTGCGGACCGATGGGGCGTGGGGAAGTGCCGATCTGGATCGAGCATCCGCTGGCGATCAGGGCGAGGACCGCAACGGCCACGGGCAGGCGGGAATTCATGGTGTGGCGATATAGATGCCCGACGCCCAACCCCGCAAGGACGCAGACGCGGATCAGGCCACGATTGCCATCGGACTCCGCCCCGGTGTCTGCTGTGCCGTCTCGGGCCTGCGCCCTGTGGCGTCCCGTACCCATTGATGTCCTCCCAAGCCCCCCGCCCGCATCACCACCACGCCGCCGTGATCTTCGACATGGACGGGGTCATCGTGGACAGCGAACCGCGACACGAACGCGCCTTCCGTGAGGTCTTCGACGAGCTGGGGTACGGGGAATTCCACGGGGTCCACTTCCCCGACTACTACGGCCGCTCGGACCGGGCGCTCTGGGTGGACTTCATCGAGCGGCATCGTCCCCCGCAACCCCTGGAGACCCTGATCCGGCTGAAGGAGGATCGCCTGCTCTCGCTCCTCGATCGGGACCAGCCGCTCTTTCCCGGGCTGGTCGAACTGGTCGAGGGACTGTCGGGTGTCACGCGTCTGGCGGTGGCCTCCGGGTCGAGTCACCCCGTGATCCGGGCCGTGCTCCGGATGCGGGATCTGCACCGCCATTTCCCGGTGGTGGTCAGCTCCCAGGATGTCGCCAGGGGCAAGCCGGAGCCCGACATCTTCCTGCTGGCGGCATCGCGGCTGGGGGTGGACCCGGCCGACTGTGTCGTGATCGAGGACTCCGCCGCCGGCGTCACCGCGGCCCGGGCCGCAGGCATGCGGGTGATCGCCATCACGAACTCGCTCCCGGCCGACCGCCTCCGGCACGCGACCGCCATCGTCGACGACTACGGCTCCCTGGTCCGGCTGCTGTCGGGACGCTGAGCGCCTGGGATCCAGGCCTCCCTCAACTCTCCGCTTCTCGCCCTCGGGCATCCCGGACCATCCTCGCGCATGGACACGCGTTCCCTCGGCCGTTCCCCGCTCGAGGTCTCCGTCCTCGCCTATGGCGCATGGCGCCTTGCTGGATCGGAGGGGAAGGCGTCGATCGAGGGGTCGGCATACGGCATCCGCGCCCTGCATGCGGCGGTTGATGCGGGCATCACCTTCATCGACCTGGCCGACATCTACGGGGGCGGCCGCTGCGAGGAGATCGTGGGCGACGCCCTGCGCCAATCGCCGGGCCTCCGCCAGCGGCTGGTGATCGCGACCAAGTGCGGGATCCGGCGGTCCGGCGATCCCACGCCCCAGGCCCCGTTCCGCTACGACTTCAGCCGGGAGCACATCCTGCGGTCGGTCGAGGTCTCCCTGAAGCGGATGGGCCTGCACGAGATCGATCTCCTCATGCTGCACCGTCCGGACTATCTGATGGATCCGGCGGAGGTCGCGGGCGTCTTCGTCGATCTCCGCCAGGCCGGCAAGGTCCGGGAGTTCGGGGTGAGCAACTTCACGCCCTCCCAGGTGACGGCCCTCCAGAAGGCCTTCCCGCATCCGCTGGTGGTGAACCAGGTGGAGATCAGCCTGCTGCAGACGGCGACCCTCGACGATGGGACGCTGAACCAATGTCTCGAGCTGGGCATGAGCCCGATGGCCTGGAGCCCGCTTGGACGCGGAGCGCTGGTGCAGGATCCCGGATCCCTCACCGACGCGCGCCAACGGCGGACGGCGGAGGCACTGGTCGCGGTGGCCCGGCGCCTCGGGACCACCCCGTCCGTGGTGGCGCTTGCCTGGCTCCTGCGGCACCTCTCTGGAATCATCCCGATCCTCGGAACCTGCACTCCGGAACGGATCGCGGAACAGGCCCTCGCGGCGACCCTCCCGCTGTCGCGGGAGGACTGGTACGAACTGCTGGAGGCCAGTCGGGGAAGCCGGTTGCCGTAGACCGCCAGGAAGCCGGTGCGCTTCAGCCGGCGGTGCGCCGCAGCTGGCCACAGGCGGCATCGATGCCTTGTCCGCGGGATCGGCGCACATGGGCCACCACCCCGGACCGGCGCAGGATCTCCCCGAACACCTCGACCACGGGTTCCGGGGAGGGCCGGTAGGCGATGCCCCGAAGTCCGATCCCGGTCGGGTTGTAGCGGAGCAGGTTCACGTGCATGCCGCGGTCCCGGAACAAGCGGGCGAGACCCTCCGCATGGGCCGGCGAGTCGTTCACCCCGTCGAGGAGACAGTATTGGATGACCACGGGTTGCGGGCGTCGGGACTGGAAGCGGTCGGCGGCCGCCAGGATGTCCCCGACGGGAAAATGCCGGGCCATGGGGAGCAGCTGCCGTCGGGTCTCCTCGTCCGGCGCATGCAGGGAGACGGCGAGGTTCACATTCAGCCCGGAATGGTCGAGGGACTCGATGCCCGGCACGATGCCGACGGTCGACACCGTGATCTGCCTCCAGCCGAGCCCACCCAGGGCGTTGTCGCCGATGCGACGGACCGCACCCAGCACCGCCGTGAGATTGAGCAGGGGTTCGCCCATGCCCATGAAGACCACGGTCTGCAGACGTCGTCCCAACGCCACCGCCTCGCGTCGGAGCGCCAGGAACTGGTGCAGGATCTCGACGACGGTGAGGTTGCGACGGAAGAAGCTCTGCGCTGTGGCGCAGAAATCACAGCCCATGGCGCAGCCCACCTGGGACGACAGGCAGCCGGCGGCCCGGTCGGACCGGTAGTCGGGCATCAGGACGGATTCCACCGTCGCCCCATCGGGGAACCGGAGCAGCAGCTTGACCGTCCCATCGGGCGCCTCCGCCCGATGGATCACCTCGGCTTCTTCGGCGGCCAGACCTTCCTCCAGCCGTTCCCGAAGCCCCTGGGGCCATCGTGCGGAACCGTCCGGTTCCATCAGCGCCCCCCGGGTCAGGAGGCTCCGGAGCACCGGTCCGGCATGGACCGGATTGTAGCCCCATTGGACGAACCGCTCCCCAAGGCCGACTCGGTCGAGTCCCATCCACGGACCCGAGGCCGGGTCGTCCACCCGGGCTGGGGATCCATGGAAGGGCCGGTTCATCGGGGGAAGACAGAACCGGGACGGCGCCCATGGAACAAGGCCAATCCCATTGCAGGACCCGGCATCAAGGATCCAGCGTGGACCTCATGGATCCCGCGGAGGGCGGTCCCATCCCTGGACTTCGCAATTGCAGGAATTCCGATGCGGGCTTAACTCCAGCTTATGGATGCGCTGGTGATCGGCCTTCTCGGCACGCTTGGGTTCGTGCTGGGCCTCGCCTTCGCCTTCTTCTTCGTCTACCGGAACCGCCTCCGTCGGCTGCGTCGGGCGGGACGTCGGCAGGATCCACTGAGCCGGGTGACGCCGGTCCGACGTCGCCCGCTCCCATTCCAGCTCCCGAACCGCTGGATCGCCATCCGGAGCAGCAATACCGCCCTCATCCGAAGCGCCCTTGCCTCGCGTCCTGTTCCCACCTGCCCCTGGTCCGAGGCGCTTGCGCGCTGCCGGGAGAGGTCCTGGTTTGTGTCGCCTCCCGTCAACGGGTGGACCCTGGTGATCGGGGGTCTGATCCCGGATCCCGGGCACGACATCGACCGGCTCTACCATTTTCTCAGCGGACTGAGCCGACAGGTTGGGGAGATCCATTTCTACAGCCTCGACCGGGTGCTCAACTTCCACAGCTGGGCGCGGCTCGCGGACGGCCGCGTCATCCGAGCCTATGCCTGGACCGGTGAGACGGTCTGGAACGAGGGACGCATGACGCTTGAGGAACGGCTGCTCGGGCTGATTTGTCGATCCTACGGGGAAGAGGCAGAACCGGTCCGCTACGGGGAACCGCCACCGGAACTCCACAACATGGAGCGCGTCATACTGCTCGCCCGCCGCTGGAGCGTGGATCCCGTGGCGGTGAGCGAGATCCTTCTGCAGCAGGAGGCGGTCGAGTCCGGCAACGAGGACGGAACCCTCGGGTAGCCACACCGGCCCGCCCGTTCAGAGGGCGTCCTTCACAGCCCCATCGGCCAGCCGTCCAAGCGCCCCGCCCGTCACCCGCATCGTGGTCCAGTCCGACATCGGGACCGCACCCAGCGACCGGTAGAATCCAAGCGCCAGCTCGTTCCAGTCGAGCACCTGCCACTCGAGTCGTCCGTAACCCCGATCCCTCGCTATCCCCGCAAGGTGGACGAGAAGCGCCGTACCGAAGCCCCGACCGCGGAATTCCGGCACCACGAACAGATCCTCCAGATGGAGTCCAGGGCGGGCGAGGAAGGTCGAGTAGTTCTGGAAGAACAGGGCGAACGCCACGGGCCTGCCGTGGTGCTCGCCCAGGATCACTTCGGCGGACGGACGAGGTCCGAACAGCGTCCCAAGGAGCCCGTCCTCGATGGCGGACACCTCGTGGGACAGCCGCTCGTACTCCGCGAGGGACCGGATGAAGCCGAGGAGCACCGGGACGTCACCCGGGGCGGCTGGACGGATCGAGAACCCGTCCGGCAGTCCCACGGAGTCCGGTGCCATGCCGTTCAGCGGCGGAAGCCGATGCCGGACTGGGACGCGTCGGGCATCTCGCCCGGACACGGCTGGTTGATCGGCGCCTCATAGGCCCGTTCGTTGTTTCGAACCAGACCCTGCTGGAGCATCCAGGCCTCGACCTCCTCGCCGCTGACATCGGCCAGGATGCGACCGTTGATCTCGAGGCTCGGCTGACGCATCTGACCGGTCTTCTCCACCATCTCCTGGTAGAAATCCGGATTGTTGATGATGTCCCGATCCTCGTAGGGAAGGTCGTATTTCCTGAGGACGGCCCGGACGCCTTGGCTCCATCCACAGGAGGGCTTCAGCCAGGCGATGATCTTCGGCTTTTCGGATTGGGCATTCATGGCGGCGAGAGACTGCCACGGTCGGTCTGCATGGCAAGAGGCCAAGCTGGCCAGGCAGGCCGGTACGGGAACGGACTCAGGCCACCAGAATCCCCACCTGCTCGGTGGGCGTGGCCATGGAGGGGTCGAGGGCGAACGCCGTCCGTCTGGGGAGTCCGTTGGCGAGGGCCTGCTGGACGGCGGCGACGTGGATGGGCTTGGCGACGTAGTCGTCCATGCCCGCGTTGAGACACAGCTCCCGGTCCTCAGGCATGGCGTTGGCGGTCATGGCCACGATGCGGACGTGCTTGCCAGAGACCTCGGAGACCCGGATCCGGCGGGTCGCCTCATAGCCGTCCATCTCGGGCATCTGGCAGTCCATGAAGACGAGATCGTACGGCAGCCGCCGGACCGCCTCGAGCGCGGCGGCACCGTTGGCGGCCAGGGCCGGATGATACCCCAGCTTCTCCAGGATCTTGAGGATCAGCTTCTGGTTAATGGGGGTGTCCTCCACCACAAGGATGCGACCCGGATACTGGGAGGCGAAGGAGGCCTCATCTGCCTGGGGAGATCCCGTGGATAGGGCCGGGAGGGCCGGGGGATGGATCTCGGTCCGCAGAAGATTCCCGAGGGCCTCGCGCAAACGGGCCGGCTTCAGGGGCTTCACGAGCCACGCCGCCACGCCGGTCTCCCGCATCTCATCCGGACGGAACCGGTGGCACATCGACGTCAGCATCACCAGTCGGGCCCGCGCGAACCGCGGGTTGCCACGGATGCGACGCGCCAGCTCCAGCCCCGTCATCTCGGGCATGTGGTAGTCGAGCAGCACCACATCGACAGGACGTCCCGCCTCCACGGCCCGTTCCATCGCCCGGAGGGCCTCGGCTGCGGTGGCGACCGAACCCACAACATCCATATCCCAACGGCTGGTCTGATACTGAAGGATCCGGCGGTTGGTGGCGTTGTCGTCGACGATCAGCACCCGTGTCCCGGAGAACACCCTTCCATCCACCACCCGGACCTTGCCGCTGTCCGGGATCTCGACAGCCAGGCCGAAATGGGCGGTGCACCAGAACTCGGATCCCTCCCCGAGGGTGCTGTGCACACCGATCTCACCGCCCATCTGCTCGACGAGCCGCCGGCTGATGGCCAGGCCCAGGCCGGTCCCACCGAAGCGACGTGTGGTGGAGTTCTCGGCCTGCACGAAGGGCTGGAACAGTCGGGCAATTGCCTCCTCGCTCAGGCCGATGCCGGTGTCGCGCACGGAGAACCGCAGCTCGCACGCCGCATTCGACCTTCGAACAAGGCTGACCTCGATGAACACCTCGCCCTGCTCGGTGAACTTGACCCCGTTGCTGGCGAGGTTGAGGAGGACCTGACGAAGGCGTCCCGGGTCGCCCCGAACGATCTGCGGGACCTCCTCGTGGACCAGGTAGGCCAGCTCGATGCTCTTGGCGTCGGCGCGCTCGACCAGCAGGTCCAGGCTGCTCTCCAGACACTCCCGGAGGTCGAAGTCGAGCTGTTCGAAAGTCATCATGCCCGCCTCGATCTTGGAGAAGTCGAGAATGTCGTTGAGGACGGTGAGGAGCGACTGGGCGCTGGTGGCCGCGAGGTTCGCGAACTCGCGCTGCTCGGGTCGGAGGGGCGTGTCGAGCAGGAGATTCGTCATCCCAAGGATGCCGTTCATCGGGGTCCGGATCTCATGGCTCATGTTGGCGAGGAATTCGCTCTTGGCCTGGTTGGCCGCGGCGGCCTCGCCCTCGGCGCGCCGACGCTCCACCACCTCGAGCTGGAGCTCCCGGGTGCGCTCCTCGACCCGCATCTCGAGCTCGTCCTGGGTCGCCCTCAGCGCGGCCTCCGCCCGGAGACGTTCCCGGACCTCCACCTGCAGTCGCTCGTTCTTTCGCGACAGGTGGATCGAGAAGAAGCCCGCCAACACGATCACCACGGCGAGGATCGCCAGAGCGATCGAGAGCCGCTGGGCGGTCCACCACGACGCCCTCTCGAGCACCGTGACGGCATCCACCCCGGGAGCCAGGATGCGGAAGCTGCGGACCTCCCCCAGGTCGCTGGCCAGCGGGTCATAGACGCCGGTGAACCCAAGCGTGCTGCCGATCGGAATCTCGATCATCGCCGAGTGCGCCGTGCGCTTCGGAACAACCACGTCGAAGACCTGGTCGGAATGCTGGAGCGTCAGCCCGTAGCCCTCGCGATGGAACCCCTGGCCGATCAGCCGGGCGGCACCGCGGACCAGCCGCCCGTCGAGCGATGGTGACAGCGGGTTGTCGGACAGGAACTCGAACGGGACCGGGAGGTTTGTCGTTCCCAGCTCCCGGTACTGGGGGTCGTCGAGACCGGGTCGGCCGTTCTGGAGTTCCGGGAATCCGACGACCTCGACCCATTGCCCCTCCCGGACATCCGGGTTGGCGCCCCGGGCCACCCAGAGCCCCGAGCTGCCGTTCTGGATGAAGAAACCGCGGTCCTCGCGGACCAGGACCACCACACCACCGACACGCACCCGGTGGTCGGACCGTCCATCGGGACCGAACTGAAGGATCGACTCGAGCGGGGTGAGGACAACCTGGAACGGATCCGACGGGGCCGCCTGCTCGATTTCGATCAGCTGCATGCCCGGCACGAGCAGCTCGACACCGGTCAGCTGCTGACGGTCGTTGACCACGAGACTGTACACGCCGCGCACACGGACCTTGGAATCCACGAGCGTCGGGGACAGGTCGCGGTGACGCCTGAAATCGGCCACCAGGATCTGGAAGCGTCCGTTGCCGGCGTCGAGGGTCAGACGGACGCGGTCATCCAGGGGATCCTCGCTCGCGGGACCGATCTTCCGGACGACCCCCTTCGCCTCGACCCATCGGCTCTCGAATGCGGCATAGGCGGTGATGTCGGGAGAGACGGCCAGCGGGCTCGGGAATCGTCCTTCGCCCGTGATCCGGATGCGCGGAAGCGCCCCCGGGGTGTGGGAGACGATGACCGGAGTCGAGGCACCCGCCTCATGGCGACCGTCGATCTCAATCTCCTGGCCGGCCTTCAACCCCAGGGCCCGCATCTGCTCCGGGGAACCGATCCGGAGGGAGATGCCGCCGGTGGAATCCTGCACGAAGAGCGAATGGCTGCTGGGGTGGACGTAGGTGACAACACCCCGGATCACGACCGGACGACCGGCCTCGGAGGAGGGCTGGGCCCGGAGCTGAAGGATGTTGGTGAGAGTCCCGGCGGCCGTCGTGCCGGAAAGCCCGACCGCCCCGGCGAGCATCCAGCCGTGCAGCAGGAGCACCCAGCGGAGAAGCGCTAGGCCACCATCCCGCAGGGAGGCCCTGCCGGAACCGGCCGCGTCGGCTGTCGGAATCCTGGGGGCCGGGAAATCCAAGGTTCAGGTCCTCGATTGGAGTTGCCGCCGCACCGACCTCAAGGCGGGAAGGGTCTCCTGGAACCGGAGTCGAAGCTCCCAGACCCCGTCGATCCGGGAGGAGCCCAGGGGGGTTCGACCCGGGGTCGACACCTCGAGCTCCATCGCCAGCTGGACGAGTTCGACGAGGCCAAAGATCCCAGAGGTTCCCTTGAACGAGTGGGCCGCGCGACGGAAGACCTCGTCCTGGTCAGGCCGCTGCGCGAGGGCATCTAGTTCCCGGAGCCGGACCGGCGCCTCCGCGATGAAGTCGTCGAGCAGGTCCATCAGGGTTGCCGCACCCAGATCCTGGACGAGAGGCGCCATGGCCCGCAGGACCCGTGCTTCCAGCTGCGTCTGGACCGCGGCATCTCGGAGTCCGGTGTTTCCGGCGACCGCCGCCGAGGGCAGTCGATAATAGGGGGCCGCTGTGGTCGTCATGGCATTCGGATCTCAGGGCACATCGACCCTCCGGTTCCCCAGGGACAGACCCCGGGATCCGGAGGGACTTCGTGCCGTCGTCCCGGTGGCTCGAGAACAGGGCCACAGGGTGGCCCGGATCCCAATTCCCGGGAGCCCTGAGCATGCGGACGCGGCCCGACCGGACAATTGGGGCGGAGCACCCTGTAGGACCTGCGGTTTGAGGTATCCGGTTAGGGATTCTCCCTAGGCGAGGCGACGGGGGGTGCCCCGTCAAGACGACGGGCCCCTCACACCACCCGGACGAATGGCCTCCACCCATCCGTCCAGTCATAGGCCTCCAACCCATGGAACCGCTTCTTGTAGTCCATGCTGGAAGGCTTCACGAGGGCATAGCCCGGATAGTAGATCCGGTAGCCATTCTCCTGGGCGAACTGGATCTCCTGCAGCATGGTGAGGATGCCCAGGCTCCGCCGGCTCCATTCCGGCGCAAAGAATCCGTAGAGGCTGGCGACCGATTCATGACCACAGGCGAGGTAGCTGGCGGCCACCAGCGTCGCGCCCGAATACACCGCGAATTCCAGCGTGGGCACCGGGATGCTGGAGGGATCCGGCCCGAGGAAATCCTCCAGTGAATTGGGGATGCTCTCCGCAAACCGGACCTTGTGCCGGTGGAACAGCTCCCTCCTCTGGTCGTCCAGCTCAGCCATCCTCGTCACCACGCGCAGGTCTGTGTTGCGCCGGAGGACCCGACGCTGGCTTTCCGAGGGCGCAAACAGCTCGAGACGCAGTCGGAGATGAAGGAGCGGGGTGATCTCCCCCCTCCAGGGCAAGAATCCCTGCCGGAGGAACGTCGTACCCAGATGCCACCACGCCCCAGCCCAGAGCTCGTCCATCACCCGGGGAGGGATCGACCAGCTCGCGAAGACATCGTCAAGGCCCGGACGCACGGGGACTAACAACGGGAGAGCCGATCGAAGGTCAATCGGGATGTAGATAGTCTGGGGTCACCCCCACCCAACCGCCTCATCGGACCACCTCCAGCGTGCCCTGGGGATCCACCTTCACCTCCAGCGCTCCCGACGGCACCGCGTTGGTCGTCCGCACCCCTCCAGGCCATCGCACCCGCAACACCCCACCCCTCCGTTGCC
>VHCG01000011.1 GCA_016871805.1 Verrucomicrobiota bacterium | reverse complement strand
TGTTGGATCCAGCCTCCGAGGGACGGATGCGTCCGCTGTACGACCCATGGCTGCAACGGGCGGAGGACCACCTGGCGGCGGGGTGGCGATACACCTGCGCGCTCCCCGGGGGACAGTGGCGTCTCCGACTGGCCTGTGCGTGGCCCGTGCTGATCGGCACCCGGACACTGTCGAGACTCCGGACCAGCCGGGTCCTGGATCCTTCGGTTCGTGTGAAGGTGTCCCGGAAGGAGGTCCGATCGATTCTTCTCGGGTCGCTCTGGCGGCTGCCGTTCCGTGGGGCGTGGGAGGACCAGTTCGGGCGGCTCACGCGGAGGGAGGCGGAGGGGACTCACACGGAGACGCGGCGACGCGGAGGTTTTTGAGAGAGAAAGAGCCCGGTAGGGATGAGGTCCCGCTCGTCCCCATCTCGATCCCGTGGACGTGGCGCCCCTTGGAGCGCTGAGGAGATTCACCAACGCACCCGAGAAACCCGGCCCGGCCCGCAGGTCCGCCAAACCTCGCGGGTCTAGATGGGGACCTGAGGGACCAGGTCCCTACCCACTACAGATCTCCAGCCAGCCAGAGGTAGGGATGAGGTCCCGCTCGTCCCCATCTCGATCCTGTGGACGTGGCGCCCCTTGGAACGCTGCAGGGATCCACCAACGCACCCGAGAAACCCGGCCAGGCCCGCAGGTCCGCCAAACCCCGCGGGTCTAGATGGGGACCTGAGGGACCAGGTCCCTACCCACTACAGATCTCCAGCCAGCCAGAGGTAGGGATGAGGTCCCGCTCGTCCCCATCTCGATCCCGTGGACGTGGCGCCCCTTGGAACGCTGAGGGGATTCACCAACGCACCAGAGAAACCCGGCCAGGCCCGCAGGTCCGCCAAACCCCGCGGGTCTAGATGGGGACCTGAGGGACCAGGTCCCTATCCAAAGGTGGATGCTGTCGCATCCAGTGTCGCGGAGCACCCCTGACACCCCACCGACTCCAGACTTCTTCCTGCCCCAAACTCGTTCCCCTCTCCCGTCTTTCCTCCGCGTCGCCGCGTCTCCGTGTGAGTCCCCTTCCCCACGTCAACGCGGTTCCCCGCGTGACCCCACCCGCAGCAGGATCGGCTCGGAGGTCTGACGTCCCGCCTGGTTCTCCACCGCGTGGAAAGGACGCTCCAAATCCCCAACCCACTTCACCGCCGCCAACGAGATCTCCCGCTCGTTCTCCTCGGGCAGGAACGTGATCCCGTTCAGGCCCAGGTTTTCCACGATCACCCCATGCGGCAGGTTGTCGACCGAGAAGGTCACCACGCCGTCCAACCCATGCCGCTCGATCCGGAGCCGCGCCGACGCCGGGCCTCCCGGACGGATTTCGAGGACCCGAAGCCCCGCGGCGTTCGTCTGGGCCGGACCCATCGGGTCGAGATGCACCCGGAGCTTCGGAGGATCCATGGACAGCTTCGGACGCCCCAGCGAACCCGCCGTCTGCACCACAGGACGCCCCTCCACCTCGGCAATCGCCACCGCCGTCACGGCATCCCAGTCCGCATCCGAAGCCGCCACGACATCCGGGGACGCCCGGAGGGTTCCCTGGGCCGAGTCGTGACCCGCCTCGATCACCAGCGGGCCCGCGATCGACCAGCCCTTCGGAAGATGCTGGACCTCGATCCGTACCGGGCCCTCAAACCCGTCGATGCGCTGCACCGAAACCCCGAAGCCCTGCCCGCTGCCCCGGGCCACCGTGGGGTTGGCTCCCGACACCGACACCGTGAAGTCGGGAGCCGCCTCCCGGATCCGGAGCGCATAGGCGGCGTCCGGTCCGCCTGGGCCCTGGGGATCGGTGATGCGCACCAGGAAGGGGCCATCCACCGGGGCGATGAATTCGAGGCGCGAATCGGTTCCGAGATCCCGCAAGGCGGCATCGTCGTTCAGATAGGGAACCGTGAAGACCGGAAGTCCGTTGGCGATCGGCGTCTCCCCGGAGGCCAGCGGACGCACCAGGTAGACGGGCTCGTCGACATAATGCGCGGTGGGGGAGGTGTCGAAGAACCCCCGACGGCGTCCGTTCGCGGCATACAACACCGAGTCGGAGTCCGGCCCCTGCGGTGCCCGGAACAACTTCATTACCTCACCGCCACACCACAGGAGATCGTTCAACTCCATCTCCTCCCAGTTCTCAAAGCGGATGCCCGAATCGTCGGACGTCTCCGGACGAAAGGTGATCGCGGAATTGCGCAGGGCCTGGAGTCGGACCCGCTCCACCGGACGTCCATCCGGCCACAACAGCTCGATCCGCGTGTCCGCGGTCGAACCCCGACGCTCCGCCACCGTCTCGAGGAGATACCGAACCCCCTTCCGGGCCTGGAACCGGTAGAGATCCACGTCCGGGCTCGGTCGATCCCCACCAACCTGGATCCGTCCATTCACCGAGCAGGGGACCGGGACCTCCTGGGCGTCGTTGGGATGGTGGTTCGGTTCGACCTCGAGCGGTGCCGGGGTGTCGACCACCAGGACGCTCCAGTCGCGTCGGGAACGCAGCGCAGTGGCCACGTCGGGAAGACGGAGTTCGCCTGGCTCGCCGGGCTGGATCCCAACCCGTGAGGCCGGACCCAGGTGCTCACCGTTCCGGGTCACCTCCGCCGGGGTGCGGGCGGACACGGTGAGAGGGAACACCCCTGAGACGAACGGTAGTTCCCCAAGGCTGAGACGGAGGAAGTGGTTGGCCGAACCGCCGTGGGTGCCCTCGCGGACCCGGACCCAGTACAGGCCATCGGCCGGAGCCAGGAATCGGATCAGCGGATCGAGGTCTCCACCGAGGTTGTCGGAACGGGCCAGGGTCCGACCAGAGGTGTCGGTCACGATCATCTCCAGATCCCCCGCCGCGCCGAGACGCTGGGCGGCAAGGTCGAACACCAGCCTCTGCCCGTGGCGCAGTTCCACCTGGAGGACGAGTTCCTGTCCGGGCTTCTCGAGTGTCGACCACACCGAGACCGGAGGCAGCACCGTCACCGAGGTCTGTCGATCTCCGGCGGCCCGTGCCCGGATCTCCTGTTGCGGGAGATCGTCGACCCACACCTTCACCCTGCCCGATTCGGAGGTGCCATCGCTCACGGCGATCTCCCAGGGGCCAGGAGGCTCGGAGGCGCCGGGCACCCAGGTCAGGGTTCCGGAGTCTCCTTCGATCCTCAGGGCCTCGGCGCATTTCAACGCGCCATCCCGGTACCTCAGCAGCACCGTGGCGCGGTCGAGGTTTCGTCCCAACAGCTCCAGCACATTCGTCACGCCCCGCTGCACTCCACGAGGAACGGTCCGGAACACCTCCGGTTTCGGCGGCGGTGAGACCTTGCCGTCCGAAGCCTGGTAGAACCCAAGCGTCCCGTCCGCGCGTCCGACCACCAGCTGATCGTTGCCGGCGAAGACCAGGGCCGACGGCCAGTCGGGCTGACGCTCGAGGGTCAGCAACGGTTTCAACCCCTCCGCCTGGAAGAGCTTCACGGTCTGATCCTGTCCCGAGCTCGCCACCCTCCGCCCATCCGGACTGTAGACCACCTGGAGGAGGCCCCCCTCGTGGGCGAACACCGTGTCGACCAGTTCCACCGCGCCCTCCCGCACCTCTGTCCCGACCCGGTAGACCCGGATCCGGTTGTCGTTGCCACCGGTCAGCAGGACCTTTCCGTCCGGAGCGAATGCCACGGCGTTCAGTTCCCGCAGGGCCTGACCCAGGGTCTCGAGCCGGGAACCGGTCGTCGGATCGTAGAGCTTGGCGGTCCGGTCATAGCCCACGCTGGCGAGGACCCGTCCGTCGGGACGGAAGGCCAAGCCCAGGATCGCGCCCTGGCTGCCGGCGATCCGATGCCGCTCCGTGCCGTCCACCGCCGACCAAAGCCCGATTCCGTAATCATAGCTGCCCGCAGCGAGCATGGCGCCGTCCGGGGAGACCGCGACCGCATGGACGGCATCGCGCTGTCCCGCGTAGAGGCGATCCGAGGTCCCGTCGGCCACGCTCCAACGCCTCACCTCGCCGCCGGTGGCGTCCCCTCCGCCGGTGAAGATCCAGTTCCCATCCGGCGAAAAGGCCACGGCATAGACCCCACCCTTGAACCCCTTCAGGGAACGAATGGGCTTCCGGGTCTCGGTCGACACCAGATCCACCTCATCCGTCCGCGCCACGGCGAGACGTCGGGATCCGGCGTGGAACGCGAGCCCCGAGACCGGATGTCGGACGGTTCCGCGCGGCGGGATCCGGGGCACCTCCAGGATCCGGGGGGCAGAGTTGCTGGTGGCCGGAGAGGCTCCCTCGTCGATCCAGGATCGGATGAGCGCGATCTGCTGGGGTTTCAGATGGGGTCGTTTGCCGGGCGGCATGAACTCGTTCTTCCCGGTCTTGCCCCAGCGTCCTTCCAACACCCGGACCAGCAGGGACTCCGCGCCCTTGCCGGGCAGGACGGCGGGACCCGTCTCGCCGCCCTTCATCAGCCCGGCATGCGAGTCGAGGACGAGTCCGCCCTCCGGATCCTGCGCCGCATGACACTCCACGCAGTGTTCCTGGAGCAGCGGTTCGATCGCGGAGAAGTCGCCCGCCATCAGGAGCGACAGTGGGAGCGCGGCGACACACGCGAGGCTGATCGGAAGCTTCCGCACGGCATCAATGGTTGAAGAGGAACTCCTTGCTGGTGAGGAGCGCCCAGTAGAGGTCCTCCAAAACCTTCTCCTTCTGATCCGGAGGGGCCAGGTCGAGCACCGCCACCAGACGTCGCTCCTCGTCTGGCGTGGGCGGACGTGAAAACGCACGGAGGTACGCCTCCTCGACCACGGCCTTCGCGGCCCAGGAATCCCGGGTCCCGCGGATGGGTCGACAGGAGGTCGACGAGAGCTTCGCGTTCAGGGTGTCGCCGTTCGCCATGTGGAGCACCTGCGCGACGCTCGGCTCCGAGGTCCGCTCGCACTCGCAGGTCTGGATGCGGTCGGGCTTGCCGAAGCTCTTGAGGAAGTAGCTCGCGATCTGGGAATCCGGCAGCTCCAAAGCCCGGGTACCGATCGGATAGGTGAACTGGAAGTTGTCTCCATTGCCGGTCGACCGACGGAACTCCGTCGGCACCCCGGTGACCTGCGAGTACGCATCGAGGATCACCTCCGCCATGAGCCGCCGGGGATAATACCGCGAGTAGAACCGGGTCTCGGTCGCATTGCCGGGCAGGGTCGCGCTGCTGCGCTGATAGGTCTCGCTGCGGAGGATCTCCCGCATCAGGGCCTTGAGATCGTATCGGTGTGCGACGAGGGAGGCGGCCGCGTGGTGGAGCAGCGCCTCATTGCTGGCCGGATTGCTCGTGCGGAGGTCGTCGACCTTCTCCACAAGACCCACGGCGAAGAAGTTCGCCCAGATCCGGTTGACGATCGCCCGGGCAAATTCCGGGGTCTCCGGGGAGGTCAACCAGCGCGCCAGCACCTCACGGCGATCAGCAGGATCCTCGGGAGTCATCCCTGTGCCGGAGAGAGGTCGTGGGGGCTGGGGCCGACCCGTCCGCGGTTGGACCAAGTCTCCGCTGGGAGCCGCGGTGAGGATCCGCTCGCCGTCGCCCGCCCCGTTCTTGGCGCGGATCCGGGCGAAGAGATTGGCCAGGGCGAAGTAGTCGTCGTTCGTCCACCGCTCGCTCGGATGGTTGTGGCACTTCGCACACCCAACGCTCATGCCGAGGAACGCCTGGGTCGTCGTCTCCGCCATGTCCCGCGGATCCTCGTGCAGGAGGAAGAAGTTCCCGCCGCCGTGGTCGAACGTGCTGCCCCGGGTGGTCAGGAGTTCCCGGACCATCTCGTCCCACGGCCGGTTGGCCTCGACCTGTCGACGAATCCACGCCGCGTAGGCCCGGGTGGCCGCGGGACGCAGTCGGGAGGAATTCACCAGCAGCAGGTCGCTCCACTTGTAGGTCCAGTAGTCGACGAACTCCGGTCGGCGAAGGATCTGGTCGATCAGGGCCTCCCGCCGGTCCTGGACCCGACCCGGTCGGGCGAGGAACTCCTGGACCTCCACCGGGGTCGGCAACACCCCGAGGGTGTCGAGGAAGGCCCGTCGGATGAACTCCGCATCGGTGCACCGGGGCGACGGGGGCAGGTCGAGTCTGCGGAGCTTCGCGTGGACCTGTTCGTCGATGAAACCGTGTCGTGGAAGCGGCTCGAACACCGAGGCCGGGACGTTGTTGGACCACGGCACGGTGACGAAGCCAACCGCGACCTGGCTCAGGTACCAGGCGGTGAGTCCCGCCTCGCCCGGACCGACGATCGTGGCGCGTCCGGTGTCGTCAACCGTGGCCACCGTCTCGTTGGCGCTGCTGTACTTCACCCAACGGGTGACGTCCTCGACGTGGCCGTCGGTGAAATGGGCCTTCACCTGGAGCGGCTGGACATCGCCCGGACGTCGGACCGCCTGGGCGGGCAGGACCTCGAGGCGCTCCAGGCGGACATCGTTCATCTGGGGTCCGGGTGCTCCGCCGGCGATCCAGTCGGCGAGTGTTCGATACTCTGGAGACCCGGTGTCGAACCGCTTTCCACCCTTGTGGGGAACCGTGCCGGTGGCCTTGAGGAGCAGGAGGCTCCGGCCGGGATCCGAGAGTGCGATGCGGCGTCCGCCACCGCTCCGGGTGATTGCCTGCCAATCCGCCTCATCGTTGTAGCCCCGGAGGCTGAGGTAGAACCCGTTCTTCCCGGCCGCGGCCCCGTGACAGGCCCCCATGTTGCAGCCGGCCTTGGTGAGGATGGGCTGGACCTGGTTGCGGAAGCTCGGGGTGGGGACGGGCTCTTCCGCGGCAGCGGCGAGAAGCAGGTTGAGCGTTGAGAGTTGAGCGTTGAGAGAGAATACCCACCACCGCCGCAGGCCCGCTCCCTGGTGGGTGCTGCAGTGCCCTGCAGCACTGGGTGCCTCCGCACCCACCCACCCCAGGCATCGCCTCGAAAGATGCCCCAGACATCCCAGGACCCCATCTCTCCACTCTCGACTCTCAACCCTCGACTGCCTCATGCGAACAGCTCCCGGATGGGTTGAGTGCCGAAGTCGACCAGCGGGAACGGCCGACCCTGCGGACCCGGCAGGTGGGTCTCGAGATCCAGGCCCAGGCTGCGGTAGATCGTGCCGACGATCTCCGCCGGGGTGACAGGACGCTCGGCCGGATAGGCGGCGATTTCATCGGATGTGCCGATCGCCCGTCCGCCCCGGATGCCTCCGCCCGCGAAGTAGCAGGTCCAACAGGCCGGCCAGTGGTCGCGTCCACCGGTTGGGTTGATCTTCGGCGTCCGACCAAACTCCGCCAGGTTCGCCACCAGGGTGGAGTCGAGCAGCCCGCGCTGGTGCAGATCCTCGATGAGGGCGCTGTAGCCCTGGTCGTACATCGGGCAGACGATCTCCTTCATCCCGGCGATGCTGGTGAAGGGCTTCGAGCCGTGGATGTCCCAAGTGATCTCATCGAACACCGTAATGAACGTGTTGATCGTGACGAACCGCACCCCGCGTTCGACCAGACGGCGCGCAAGCAGACAGCTCTGTCCGAACCGGGTCATGCCATAGCGTTCCCGCACCGACATCGGCTCCTTTGAAAGGTCGAACGCCTCGCGGGCCTTCTGGCTCGTCATGAGCCGGTAGGCCGCGGCGAAGTTGGCGTCCATCATCCTCGCGCTGTCGGTCGACTCGAAGTTCCGGATCGTGCCCTCGACGATGTCCCGCAGTTCCCGACGCCGCTGGAGTCGCGCCTCGCCGATCTCGGTCGGCGGGAGCAGGTCCGGCACCTTGAAGTCGGATCTCGAGGGATCGGCGTGGATCGAGAACGGATCGTAGGCCTTGCCCAGGAACCCGGCGTCCTGGCCGTGTGGCAATCCACCGCCGGTGTTGCCCATGGGTTCCGGCAGGATGACGTGGGCAGGGAGTTCGTTGCGACGACCCTTGAGGAACTCGAGCGCGCAGCCGGCGTGCGGGGTGTTGATGCCACCCGAGAAAAGACGTCCGGTCTGGAGCAGCTGATGCCCGGTGTCGTGGACCGCGGCGGCGGTGTGGTAGACGGTTCGGACCAGACTGAACTTGTCGGCAACCTTCGCGTGGAGCGGGAGCAGTTCGGAGAGCTGGAAGTCGCCCTTGGTGGAGATCGGCGTGAAGGGACCCCGGACCTCGCGCGGCGCATCGGGCTTGAGGTCAAAGAGGTCGAGCTGTGAGGGAGCACCCAGGTTGAAGATGAGGATTGCGGAGCGTCCGTTGTCGGAAGCCGTCTTTGTGGTCTCGGCGGCCTTCAGCGCGTTGAACTGGGCGAGGGACAGTCCGAGGGCTCCGAGCGTGCCCACCTGGAGGAAGTCGCGTCGGGTAACGCCATCACAGGTGGTCGTGGAGCCGCGTCCGGTGAGTGTGATCATGGCGCTGGGGGTTCGGGAGACGGTGTATTGGAGCCGCTGGGGTGGTGGGGCGTCGATGCCGAAACGCGGAGACGCGGAGAAGGGGGACTCACACGGAGACGCGGAGACGCGGAGGAAGACGAAGAGAAGGAGGGAGCGGAGAGTTGGAATCGGAAGACCTCGATCAGCCCCGCTTCAGGCAGGGTCATAGCGGCGGATCGCGATCGGTAGATCAACCCACGAGGTTCTCGGAGCAACGACACGGCGGAGGCAGACGCCGCTCCACGGTCCGTTCTTCAGACCAAGACCGTCGCCATATCCCCACCCTCTCAGTTCCCCAGCATCTCCACACCCCAACCGAAGCCTGCCACCGATGTCCTGAATCCGACGCGTTCCCAATGGGGTCCGATCCCTTGCCGAGGCCCCGGTTCCCATCTTTCCTCCGCGTCTCCGTGTGAGTCCCCCTTCCCCGTGCGAGTCTCCCCCGCGTCACCTCACTCCGGCACCGCGGCGCCCGTGGTGCGGCGATGGAAGCGGATCCATTTCTCGGTCTCGATCAGGAGGAACACCACGGCCCCAACCAGCGCGACGTGCAGCCAGGATTCCGCGCGCACCGGAGCCGAATGGAACAGCCGATTCATGAAGGGCGCGTAGTTGAACAGGAGCTGCACCCCCAGCATCCCGGCAATGCCCGGCCAGATCCACGGATTGGAAAACCAGCCCAGCCGGATGAAGGGCTGGGTCAACGACCTGCAGTTCAGCAGGTAGTACGATTTCGTCACGATGATCCGGTTCGTCACGATCGTCCGCGCCTCCCGGAGGGTCGCGCCCGCATACCGCTGCTCCCAGACCAGCAGTCCGTAGCCGCCCGGTTGCATCAGGAGCGACACGAACAGGGTCCGCATCACCAGAGCCTTGGACAGCAGCGGCTGCCTTGGATCCCGCAGTGGCCGGTTCATCAGGCCCGGCTCCTTGGGTTCGAAGACCAGCACGAGTCCCAGGAAGATGGCCGTGGTGAGATTGATCCAGAGCAGGTGCACCGGGAGCTGGGCGCCCAGCACGATGGAGGTGAGCAGCAGCAGACCCTCGCCTCCGTTGGTCGGCAGCATCCACACGATGAACTTCACGAGGTTGTCGAAGATGTTCTGGCCCTCCTCCACCGCGGCCTTGATGGAGGCGAAGTTGTCGTCGGCCAACACCATCAACGCGGCACCCTTGGCGACGTCGGTGCCCGTGATGCCCATCGCCACGCCGATGTCGGCCTGCCGGAGCGCCGGGGCGTCGTTCACGCCGTCACCGGTCATGGTGACCACATGACCCCGGGACTGCAGCGCCTCGTCGGCCAACAGCAGGGTGTCGTTGCACAACACCCCGGCGCAGAGCGTCTCGGCCAGCGCCTTGTGACCCTTCGGATCCTCGGTCTTTCCCTCCCGCTGGATCTGTCCCCCCGGGGCTTACCCGATGCCGCTGACCTGGAACGAATCCCCGCCCGCGTAGATCTCGCGGACGGTCATCTGGATCTCCGTGAGCGTGCCTGTCTTGCCCGAACAGATGACGGTAGTGTTGCCGAGGGTCTCCACCGCGGGGAGCCGGCGGTTGATGGCCCGACGGCGGGCCATGCGTCCGACCCCGATGGCCAGGGTGATGGTGACCGCGGCCGGTAGGCCCTCCGGGATGGCCTCCACGGCCAGCGCGATGACGGCCATGAACATCTCATTGGCAGAATTCCCGCGGAGCCATCCGATGAGGAAGGTCACCGCGGCGAGGGCCAGGATCCCCTGCACCAGGATTCCGCTGGCCTGCTGGATCTTGCGGGTCAGCGGGGTCATGAGGTCGACCGTCCCGGCGATGAGGGACGCGGTCGCCCGACTGCAGCAGGACGATGTCGCCGGGGACCAGTTCCGCGGAGTGGACCCGCTGCTTTTGCCCCTGGCGTCGAACGGTCGATTCGGTCCGGAGCATCCGGGACAGGGCGCCGATGGCACGCTCGGCCTTGGCCGCCTGGAGATGGCCGACGATGGCGTTGATCAGGACAACCCCTAAGATCACGCCGGCATCGACGTATTCGCCGAGCAGGGCGGCCTCGGCCGGGGCGACGAGGAGGACGTAGACGAGGACCTAATGGAACTGGAGCAGGAACTTCCTCCACCCGGGGGTTCCGCCCGTTCGGTGATCTCATTGGGCCGGAACGGCGGAGACGATCGGTCACCTAGGAGGCGCTCAGGCGGGTCTCCGGGCGGGTCTCCAGGACCTGACAGACCTGCACTTTGGACCGGGCATGCCAGAGTCGGTCTGGGGTGGTCCTCACCCCTTGAGCCTAGTCCCGGAGTGGAGAGTCGCACGGGCGAATTTGCTTCCGGCCGGCTGGGCCACCGGAGGGCAACACGAGGGGGTGACGAAACTTGACCCTGCCGTTCACGCTGTGTTTCCTCTGTGGAGCGCGGAGAGGTGGCCGAGTGGCTGAAGGCGCTGGTTTGCTAAACCGGTTTACGGCCAAAAGCCGTAACGAGGGTTCGAATCCCTCCCTCTCCGCCATTCCTTTTCCAGGGAGCCCCTTCCAGAAATCCCGTTGACGGTCCCGGGTTTCCCACGCTTCTTGGTCTCGCTCCGGACGGCTCAACTCCCCGGACACCCCAGTTTCAGTCGACCCCATTCCACCCAGGAACCCCCATGCTCATCGCTGTCCTGATCGTCCTCGGCGTCCTCTTCTTCGGCATCCTTGTCGTCGGCCTCTTCATCGCCGGCACCTACAACTCCCTGGTCACGCTCCGGAACCGGTTTAAGAACGCGTTCGCCCAGATCGACGTCCAGCTCAAGCGCCGGTACGACCTCATCCCAAACCTGGTCGAGACCTGCAAAGGGTACATGAAGCATGAGAGCGCCACGCTCGAGGCGGTCGTGGCCGCCCGCGGTTCCGCCATGACCGCATCGACCCGGGTCGCCGCCAACCCGGCGGATCCCGAGGCCATGAAGCAGCTCCTCGCCGCGGAACAGACCCTGGGTGCGGGCATCGGACGCCTCCTCGCCGTGGCGGAATCCTATCCGGACCTGAAGGCCAACCAGAACATGATGTCCCTGCAGGAGGAGCTGACCTCGACCGAGAACAAGATCTCGTTCGCCCGTCAGGCCTTCAACGATGCCGTGACCGACTACAACACCCGCCGGGAGACGTTCCCGACGAATCTCATCGCGGGACTCTTCCAGTTCGCCGCGGCGGAACTGTGGCAGGTCGACTCGCCCGAGGAGCGGAAGGGCGTCCGGGTTTCGTTCTGAGACGCACGCGGGGAAAGCCTCACACCGAGACGCGGAGGAAACACAGGAGGAGACCGAAAACCGCTGGGTGCCCGGCCCACGGGTCCTTCTCCAAACACTCGACACTCAACTCTCAACCTTCCCCGGCACCATTGAAGTTCCACGAGCGGCAGCTGCGGGCACGGCAGAATACGGGTCGACTCCTGATCCTCTACATCCTGGGCGTTGCCGGGATCGTGGGAGCGGTTCATTGCCTGGTGGCGGGAATCCTGTCGGAGGGACGAGACTTCCTAAACCCCCAGATCGTTCCCTTCAGCGTCGGAGGGACCCTCGCGGTTATTCTCATCGGCGTCGCTGTCGGCAAGGCGAGCCTCACGGGTGGGGGACGCGCCGTGGCCGAGGCGTGTGGAGGACGTCCGGTCGAACCCGGCACGCTGGATCTCACCGAGAAACGCTACCTCAACGTCGTGGAGGAGATGTCGATCGCCTCCGGGGTCCCAATGCCCGGGATCTATGTCCTCGACGAGGAATCCGGCATCAATGCCTTCGCCGCCGGCCACACCACCGATGACTACGCCGTGGCCGTGTCGCAAGGCTGTCTCGAACGGCTGAACCGCGACGAACTCCAGGGGGTCGTCGCCCATGAGTTCAGCCACATCCTCAACGGGGACATGCTCCGGAACATCCGGCTTACCGGATGGCTCTATGGCATCATGGGACTCACCGTGGTCGGCCGCGTCCTCTTCGAGGCCGCAGCCCGAGGGGAACACCGACCCCGTCGCCGCGACGACGGAGGCAAGGGTGTGAACATCATCTTGGTCTTCGGACTGGGGTTGCTCGTCATCGGCTGGATCGGCCAGCTGTTCGCCCAGGCCATCCAGGCGGCGATCTCCCGTCAGCGGGAACACCTCGCCGACGCCTCGGCAGTCCAGTTCACCCGCAATCCCAGCGGCATCGCAGGGGCGCTCCAGAAGATCGCCGGCTATTCCTCCGGCTCCCGCATCCAGAGCCCGAAGGCATCGGCCTTCTCCCACATGTTCTTCGCCAGCGCGATCGACAGCCTGTTCGCGACCCATCCGCCTCTCGACGAGCGGATCCGTCTGCTCGATCCCGCCTTCAACCCCGAGATCGCCACCCTGGCCGGTGAGGCCGGAAGCTCGGTGCCCGAGGGGGCGTCGGGGTTCTCCGGGGGCATCGAGTCCCGGGCGGTCACCCGGGCGGTGGTGGAAGAGGCCGAAGCGGTTCCCACACCCACCGGGATGGCAGCCGCGGGACGATTCCTCGCCGGATTGCCGGAAGCCGTTGCGGTGGCCGTCCAGGAACCCTTCGGCGCCTCGGCAGTCGTCCATGGACTGCTGCTGGGTCGGGAGCCCAGGACCCGGAAGATCCAGCTGGCCCACCTCGAACGGAATGTCGCCCCGGGCCTGCTCCGGGAACTCCTCCGGTTGCTCCCCGTGCTGGACACACTTCCGGTCCTCGACCGGTTGCCCGTCGCCGCCCTGGCCACCGGAGCGTTGCAGCGGTTGTCGCCCGATCAGTATGCCGACTTCTGCCGCAGCACGGATGCCCTCGTCGCCGCGGACCGTCAGGTCGACCTTTTCGAGTTCGCCCTCCAGCGGAACCTGAGGCGGCATCTGGCCCCCCACTTTGAGCCGATGCCTCCCCGGCTGGTGCGCCATCGACGTCTGACGGAGGTGGCTCCGGACTGTGGCGTCCTGCTGTCCTGCCTGGCCCAGGTCGGCACCGCGGAGCGTGCCGAGCAGGAGGCGGCCTTCGCGAGCGGTGTCACGCATCTCGGACCCGAGGCCACCGGCCTTGAACTCCTGTCGGTCGAGCACTGCAACCTGACCGAGGTCGAGGCAGCCGTGGAGCGGCTGGCCCAGTCGACGCCGGAGATCCGGAGGCGGGTGGTGGATGCCGGCGCGGTGGCGGTGGCGCAGGACGGAGTCCTGCACGAACGCGAGGCGGAACTCCTCCGGGCGATCGCCGACAGCCTCGGGTGTCCGATGCCGCCGTGGGTGGAATGGGAAACGCCGGCGCAGGCCTGAGCCCACGCCAGCGTTGAGGTCACCGGACTGCTGACGGCCCAAGGCTTACTTGGCCTTGGCCTCGTAGTTCTTCAGGGACTGCTCTAGGCCGTCCTTCATCTGCTCCGGCGCCTTCTCGATCGCCTTCTTCTGGGTGGCGATCGCGTCCTGGGTCTTGCCGTTGTCGAACAGCGCCCGGGCGTAGGTGTCGAGGATTGCGGCATCCTCACCCTTGGCGAGGTCATTGGCCTGCTTGGCAAAGCGCAGGGCGGCGGGGAGATCGCGCTTCTTGACCTCCTCGCTGGTCAGGATGCTCCAGGCCAGCTGGTTCAGGGCCATGCCGGACTGGATCTTGGCGGCGTCGATCTTTGCGAGGGCATCAGCCGCCTTCGCCGGATCGCCGTTCTCGCTGACCGCCTCCAGGTAGGTCTCGAGGAGCGGGGTCACCTTCTGGAGCTCCATCTGGTTGCGGAACATTGTCTTGAACCCTTCGAGGTCGAAGTCCTTGGGGGCGCCGGCCACGAGTTCCTTCTCCAAGGCGGCCAGAGTGGCCGGGTCCTCGCCCTTCATGAGGGCCTGCTGGTATTTCTGGAACTTCGGCATGAAGGCCACCCGCTTCCGGAAATCCGCCGGCTCGAAGGTCTGGCCGTTGAAGAGACCGCCCTGCTCCTTGTCGAGCGCCACCAGCTCCTCCTCGAGCTTCTTGGTCTCGGCGTCATCCCGGCCCTCGCCGATCAGCTTCGCGAGCTTCTGGAGCTTCTTCTGCGCCGCCATCTCCTTCTCTTGGGCGGCCGCTTCCTTCGCCGCTTCGGCCTTCGCGGATGCGAGGTCATACTTGCCGTTCACCACCTTCTCGAGGGTGGAGTCGAGCCCTGCCATCGGATGGCCCTGCCAGACGATGCGACCGTCCTTGTCGACCACGAACGCGTGCGGGATGCCATTGATGTTGAAGGCCTCCATGTAGCCCTCGGAGGTCTTGCCGCCGTCGATCGCGACGGCGTAGTCCATCTTGTCGCCCATCTTGGTGACGAACTTCTTCACGACGTCGGACTTCTCGTTCGAGACCCCTATGAACACCACTCCCTTGTCCTTGAACCGCTTCTGGAGCTCGGTCAGGTGCGGGATGCTGGTCCGGCAGGGACCACACCAGGTGGCCCAGAATTCGACGACGTGGACCGTCTTGCCCTTGCCGGCGGCGATGTCAACGGGACCGCCCTTGATCCATTCCTTGATGTCGAGGGCCGGGGCGGGATCCCCGAGTTCGGCGCCAAGGGAGGCGACTGCAAGCAGCGTGGACAGCGGGAGGAGAAGGAGACGGGACAGAGGTTTCATGGTGTGGGACGGGGTGATGGAACCCGGCCAAGGTCAGTGTCGGTTCCGCAGAGTCAAAGGAATTCCCGGGAGGATGACCGGGGTTGGGCGCAGGTTGGGCGTGAATCCACCGTTCCCAGGTGTCATCGTCCCCCGTCCACCATGTTCCACATCCGGTTGCTCGTGTCCCTGCTGCTCGTCCTCATCGGATGCCGGGCGGCGGCTGACGTGGTCCTGAACGAGTTCATGGCCCGCAACGTGACCGTGCTCACGGACAACAAGCAGGCCTACTCCGACTGGATCGAACTCCGCAACACCGGCGCCGATCCCGTCGACATCGGGGGCTGGTACCTGACGGACACGCCCACCAACAAGACCGCTTGGCAGATCCCGGTCTACACGATCCCAGCCGGGGGGTATTTCGTGATCTTCGCCTCGGCGAAGAACCAGACCCTGGTGCCAACAGGCCTCCACACCAATTTCCGCCTGTCGTCGAAGGGAGGCTATCTCGCACTGGTCCGACCCGATGGCGTCACGGTCGCCTCGGAGTTCAGGAACTACCCTGAGCAGTTTGCGGATGTCTCGTATGGGCTGTCCTCGGACCAGCCCGGTTCACCCGTGTACCTCAACCTCCCCACTCCTCGGGTGGGCAACACCCCCGGGTTTCCAGCCCGCGCCGGGACGGTGGCGTATTCGCAGTCCGGTGGTCTGTTTGTCGGCGCCTTCGAGGTCGCCCTCACATCCACCCATCCCAACGGACAGATCCGGTACACCCTGGACGGCGCCGTCCCGACGGAAGCCTCAGCCCTCTACGAGGCCCCTCTCCGGGTGGATCGGACGCTCCGGATCCGGGCCCGGGAGTTCCTGGC
This sequence comes from Verrucomicrobiota bacterium, assembly GCA_016871805.1. Lineage (GTDB taxonomy): Bacteria > Verrucomicrobiota > Verrucomicrobiia > Limisphaerales > UBA9464 > UBA9464. Next base: position 62,241 of record VHCG01000011.1, on the reverse strand, counting down.
GGGGCACATCCCGGGTCCGATCTGTGGCACCGCCTATACGTTGGTGGATCCAACACTCCAGGGCCATTCCTCGAACCTGCCCCTGGTGATCCTCGACACCTACGGCTCGGCCATCTCCCAGGACTCCCGGACCCGGGGTACGGTGACGATCCTCAAGCCGGTCGACGGTCGGACCCGGCTTCCCGGCGACCTCGGGGCTCTGTTGCCGGCGGAACTCGACGTCCACACCCGCGCCACGTTCGAGATCCGGGGGTCGAGCTCGACACAATTTCCCAAACAGTCGATGGGCCTCGAGCTCCGCCATGACGACGATTCCGACCGGTCCATGTCCATCCTCGGCCTTCCTGCCGACTCCGACTGGGTCCTCTACGCGCCCTATACGGACAAGACCCTCATCCGGGATGTCGTCGCCTACGAATTGAGCCGTCAGATCGGCCGCTACGCTCCCCGTACCCGGCTGGTGGAGCTCTACTACAACCGTCTCGGTTCGCTCGAGCCTGCCGACTACCGGGGCGTGTACGTGGTGGTCGAGAAGATCAAGGGCGGGGCTGATCGGGTCGACATCTCGGGTCTGCAGCCCACGGATTCGAGTCCGTCCAACTTGAGCGGTGGGTTCATCCTCAAGAAGGACCGGCTCGACAACAACGACTGGGCGGTGACGACGACCCGAGGGCAGCAGTTGGGCATCGAATGGCCCAGGGCCCGGGAGCTGGGATCGGTCCAGTGGACCGCCATCCGGACGTCGATGAACCAGTTCGAGACCGCTCTGTACGGCACCCAGTTCCGGGACCCCGTGCTTGGCTATGCGGCCCATGCCGACGCCGATGCCTTCATCGACCACTGGTGGATGGTCGAGACGATGAAGAACATCGATGGCTACCGACTGAGCACCTTCATGCATCGGGACAAGGGCGGTCGGCTGAAGATGGGTCCGATCTGGGACTACAACCTGTCCCTCGGGAACGCCGACTATGCCGAGGGCTGGAAGACCAATGGCTGGTACTGGCCCCAGATCAGCACTTCCGACTATCCGTGGTATCCGAAGCTCTTCCAGGATCCGGAGTTCACCCAGCGTCACGCCGACCGCTGGGCGTCACTCCGTCAGGGTCCCTTCGCCACCAGCAACGTCCTCGCGGTGATCGAGGGACTCACCAACCAGCTGAGGGAGGCGCAGCAGCGGAACTTCGTCCGGTGGCCGACCCTTGGCCGATACGTCTGGCCCAACTGGTTCATCGGGAAGACCTACGAGGAGGAGATCGGCTTCCTGAAGAAGTGGGTGACCGGGCGTCTGGGATGGATCGATTCCACGATCGTCCGGTGGCCGACCCTCTCCCCCGCAAGCGGCTACCATCCGAATGGGGTCACCGTGACTCTCGAATCGACCTTTCCGGTCTACTACACCCTGGACGGATCGGATCCCCGGGCGATCGGGGGCGCTGTCTCCGGAAGCGCCCGGACCTACTCGACGTCCTTCCGAGTCGAGGCCAGCACCCGGGTGATCGCCCGAGCCAGGAACGGCACCAAGTGGAGCCCGCCGGTCGTCGGCCACTACGCCACGACCGTGCCGCCTCTCCGGATCTCGGAGATCATGTACCATCCTCCCGCGGATCCGAAGGGCCTTCGGGACAAGAACGACTACGAGTTCCTGGAGGTCCGGAACATCGGGACCGAACCCGTGGCGCTCGCCGGAGCCGAACTGAGTGCCGGGATCGGATTCACCTTCCCGAGGGAAACCCGTCCGCTCCTGCCCGGGGAGAACGCGGTCGTGGTGCGGGACCGGGAGGCTTTCCTCGAACGATACGGACGGTCCGCACGCATCGAAGGCACCTTCACCGGACAGCTCAACAACGCCGGAGACACGCTGGTGTTCACCGGTCCGTGGGGCGAACCGCTCGAGGCCTTCACCTATGACGATGCCCCCCATCCGTCCACCGATGGTCAGGGACGGTCGCTGGTACGTCGGTTTCCCTCAGGCACCTGGTCCGCCAGCGCTGTGATGGGAGGGACCCCAGGGTGGGACGATGTCCCGGCCGTGGAACCGAAGGTCCTGGTCGTGGAACGTCCGGCCTCGACTCCGGGGTCCATGCGGTTCGTGGTGACCGTGACCGCAGGGCAGAGCTACTCGGTCGAATCGAGCCCGGATGCGGCAAAGGGTCCCTGGAGTCCCGGCCCCCGGATCCCACCGGCAGCGACGAGTGGCCCTGTGGAAATCCTCATTCCAGAACCGGGCGATGGACCCCAGTTCTTCCGGGTGGTGTCGCCTCGTGTCGACTGATCCGGCGGTGGCAGCCGAATCCACGGAGACAGGGGGACCCAAGGACGTGGAGGGTAGCGGAGCTGGGGCTGTGCCGGGTCAGAACACCCCCGGGGATTCCAGCTCGCGCCCTTCGGCCACGAGGAGCCGCATCTGGTCGAACCACCAGTCGGCGCGCCTCCGGGGACAGGGTCGGTTGGCGCCAAAGGGTTCCTGACGGCGTCGGACCGGGGCCGGGGCCGAAGGCGGCAGCGCAAAGTTCAGCTGCGCGGCGGGACGGGGCTGGGTGATCCGACGGGTCTTGGGAACCGCCGGGATGATTAAGCCAAGTTCACTTTTCACGTCGCCATCCTCGCTGGGGGGGGTGGACATCCGTGGTCCGTGGCTCCGAGACCGGGCTTTTTTCTGCAGCCCGGCCGATCTCAGGGACGAGCGGGCTTTCATGACGCATCCGACGCACCCGGATCCGGACCCGTTCAAAATTGGAGAAAGGTCGGTTCAGGTCCGTCGGAACAGACGCGCCAGACCGTCCTCGAAGGACCGGGGGACAAAGCCAAACACCTCGCTGGCCGGGACCGGATCCCCGACGTTGTCCTCCTCCAGCATCTGGATCTGATCCCGGTTCAGGGGCGGCGCCTGGTCCAGAATCCGCGGGAACACGCTCTCGAGGATCCCCGCCTGGAGCCGCGCGATGGGGAGTGGCAGGTGAACCACCCCCCGGTGCCGCCCGGTCGCCTCGAGGATCATCCGGATGACCCGGTCGAACGGATAGGACCGTGGACCGCAGAGATCAAGGGTCCTCCCCACCGCGGCCGGGGTCGTGGGCGCCGAGGCAAAACAGTGGCCGACATCCTCCACTGCAACGGGTTGGACCCGGGATTGGCCGGTGCCGATCACCGGCAGGACCGGAGACCACTGGGCCATCCGGGCAAACAGCCCGACAAACCCGTCGCCCGGCCCGTAGATCAGGCTGGGCCGAAAGATCGTCCAGTCGAGCCCGCTGGCCCGCACCGCCACCTCGGCCCCCCATTTGGATCGATGATACCGCGCCACGGCATCCGGACGGGTCCCAAGCGCACTCATGTGGATGAAGCGTTGGATTCCTGCCGACTGGGCGGCGTGGAGCATGTTCCGGGTCCCTTCGGTGTGGACACGTTCGAAAGTCTGGTCCCCGACCTCGCTGATGATGCCCACGAGGTGGACGACGCCGTCGACCTCCCGGCAGGCGGAGGGGAGCGTCTCTGGCCGGAGGACGGAGCCCTGGACCGTCTCGCAGGCGGCCCCCCGGTCGGGGCGGGTCCCCCGGGCGAGGACCCGCACGGAGTGACCGCGGGCCAGGAGGCGTTCAACGACGACCTTGCCGACAAACCCGGAACCACCGGTGACGAGAAGCTTCACGCCGGGGAGCCTAGCCCGGGAACGGTGGGATGCACCTCTGGATCCCGACATGGGGCTTGTCCGGGGCCTCCCTCGTTTCCTAGGGTTCCGGAGGTTCTACTCCCCATGAATTCCACCCCTCGCCTCAAGTTGTTCCTGATGATGGTCCTCGAGTTCTTCATCTGGGGCGCCTGGCTCCCGCTGATCTTCGGATACCTCCCGAGCCTCAAGTTCTCGGCGGCGGAACAGTCCTGGATCCTGAACGCGTTCCCGATCGCCTCGATTGTCGGGATGTTCTTCAGCAACCAGTGGGCGGATCGCAAATTCGCCGCGGAGAAGTTCCTGGCGGTGTCCCACCTCATCGGAGGCCTCGCCATTCTGTACTGCGGCTTCGCCAAGGAATTCTGGCCCTTCTTCCTCGCGATGTTCGTGCACTGCCTTCTGTACGTGCCGACGATCTCGATCACCAACTCGATCGCCTTCGCCAGCATGAAGGATCCTGCCAAGGAGTTCGGCATCATCCGCATGGGCGGAACCATCGGGTGGATCCTCGCGGCCTGGCCGTTCACGTTCATCTTTGTCGACTGGGACGCGGTCCGCGCGGCGAATCCCGAGGGTCTGGGCAAGTGGCTGGAGGCGGTGTTCAGCCATCCGTTGACGGGTGACGCCGCCAAGGCGGCCACGAAGTGGACCTACATCGTTGCTGGCATCGCCTCGCTGGTGCTCGCCGCGTTCAGCTTTACCCTGCCCCACACCCCGCCCAAGAAGGCGACCGGTGGCGCCAGCGAGAACCTCGCCTGGCTGGAGGCGGTCAAGCTGCTCGCCCACCCCTTCGTGCTCGTGCTGTGGCTGGTGACCTTCGTCGATTCCTTCGTCCACAACTGCTACTTCAACTGGACGGGCATCTTCCTCGGAACCGCCAAGGAGGCCGGTGGCGTCGGCATCGCCGCCCCCTGGATCACACCGATCATGAGCATCGGACAAATCGCGGAGATCCTCACCATGTTCGTCCTGGGTGCGACCCTGAAGACCCTCGGATGGCGGACGACGATGATCTTCGGGATCCTTGGCCATGCAGCCCGGTTCGCCGTTTACTCCTTCATGCCGGGGAATGCGACCGCGATCATCCTGATCCAGGTCCTCCACGGCATCTGCTACGCCTTCTTCTTCGCGACCGTCTACATCTTCGTGGATGCCTATTTCCCGAAGGACATCCGGTCGAGCGCCCAGGGTCTCTTCAACCTCCAGATCCTCGGCATCGGCGCCCTCGTGGCCAACTCGATCTGCCCCTATCTGATGCAGTCGGTCTACACGAACCCCGCCACCAAGATCGTCGACTTCAAGGGTCTGTTCCTGGTGCCGCTCATCGCCTCGGCGGGTGCCGCGGTCGCTCTCGCGCTGTTCTTCCATCCGCCCAAGGCCCCGGCCGCCTCGGCGGGTGGATCCTCGGCCCCGGCCCACTGAACCTGTCCCGACCCCGATCATGAATCTGACCCGTCGCCAGTTCCTCCACCGCACCACCGCCACGGTCGCCCTCGCGACCGCCGGATGCGCCACCCCCAAGGTCCCCAAGGCCCCGTTCGAGGTCAGTCTCGCCGAGTGGTCGCTCCACCGCGAGCTGCGGTCGAACGTCATCACCAACCTCGATTTCCCGAGGGTGGCTCGGACCGACTACGGCATCGAGGCCATCGAGCTGGTGAACCAGTTCATGATGGATAAGGCCACCGACGCCGCGTACCTGCAGGAGCTGAAGAAGCGGGCGTCCGATCAGGGGGTGAAGATCCTGCTCATCATGTGCGACGGAGAAGGTGAGCTCGGGGATCCCGACACGGCTAAGCGCACCAAGGCCGTGATGAACCACCACAAGTGGGCCGATGCCGCCAAGTCCCTCGGCTGCCACAGCATCCGGGTCAACGCCGGCACCGGTGGCGTGGGATCGCCGGAGGAGCAGCAAAAGCGGGCCGCGGACGGCCTCGCCCAGCTCTCCGCCTACTGTGCTCCATTGGGACTCAACTGCATCGTAGAGAACCACGGCGGCCTCAGCTCCGACGGCAAGTGGCTCTCAGGGGTCATGCGGAGGGTCAACAAACCCAACTGCGGCACGCTCCCCGACTTCGGAAACTTCCAGATCTCCGAAGGCAACTGGTATGACCGGTATCTCGGCGTCGCCGAACTGATGCCCTTCGCCAAGGCCGTCAGCGCAAAGAGCCACAACTTCGACCAGGCCGGTCAGTGCGTGGAGACGGACTATCCGCGGATGATGAAGATCGTCCTGGACGCCGGATACCACGGGTACGTCGGCATCGAGTACGAGGGCGACACACTCAGCGAGGCCCAGGGCATCCGGGCGACCAAGCTGCTCCTCGACCGCATCCGCGAAGGCGTGCTCTGAAGCGCCTGCTCCTCGACCTCGGATGAAGCTCGCAGGACGTTGGATCCTCGTCACCGGGGCCTCGAGCGGATTCGGGGCCGCTGCCGCCCGGAGATTCGCGGGCGAAGAGTCTCACCTCCTTCTCGGGGCCCGACGGGATGAACGCCTCGCCGAGAGTGCCGCCGCCGCCCGCGCCGCCGGAGCCGCGTCGGTCCATCACCACTCCCTCGACGTCGGCCGGACCGCCTCCGTGGAGGCGTTCCTCGACTGGGCTCGGTCCCTCACGCCGCGGATCGACGTCCTGATCAACAACGCCGGCGGCGCCCACGGGCTGGACCCCGTGGCCACGGCGCGGGACGAGGATTGGGAGGCGATGGTGCAGTCGAATTTCCTCGGGCTGCTCCGGATGACCCGCGCGGTGCTGCCGCTGCTCCCCCACCATGACGGTGCCTGGATCCTGAACGTCGGTTCCATCGCCGGTCACCGGGGCTACGAGGGGGGTGCCGCCTACTGCGGCGTGAAGGCGGGTGTGCGCCTGATCACCGAATCCCTGCGTCTTGAACTCAACGGGACCGGCATCCGGGTCGGCTCCATCGATCCCGGCATGGCCGAGACCGAGTTCTCGGATGTCCGCTTCAAGGGTGACACCACCCGTGCCGCCGCGGTCTACCGTGGGGTCCTGCCCCTGACAGCCGACGATGTGGCCGACTCGATGGTCTGGATGGCCTCCCGTCCACCCCACGTCTGCGTCGACGAACTGATCCTCAAGCCCACCGACCAGGCCGCCTTCCACAAGGTCCACCGTCGAACCTGACGCCTCCGTCGGTAGCGACGGGCCTGTCCACTCCCATCCCGATCCGCCTTCCGATGAATGTCCCTGGAACCCGACCCGTCTGAGACAACGTCCGTTGGTGATTCCGGGATCCGCACCTCCTAGCCTCCCGGGCGTCATCCTCAGAATGCCTTCCCCATGAACCTCTCGCACATCCTCGTCGCCCGCGGGCTGCTGACGGAAAGCCACCTCAACGACGCACTGGCGCTCCAGCGGGCGGAGGGGCTGCGCCTCGACCGGGCACTGGTCCAGCTGGGACTCCTCACCGAAGGCCAGCTGCTGGAGCTGATGTCCCAACAGCTCGACATCCCGCTGGTCCAGCTCCAGGACCTCACCATCGACCCGGAGGTCCTCAGAAGCCTTCCCTCCAAGGTGGTCTACCGGAAACGCCTGGTACCCATCTCCCGGGAGAACGGGATCCTCAACGTCGCCACGAGCGATGCCTTCGACCTCTACGCGTTCGACGATCTCCGGCTGAGCACGGGACTGGATGTTCGTCCTGTGCTTGCGCCCCGCGACGACATCGAGAAGGTCATCAAGACGCACTACGGCCTCGGAGGCGACACCCTGGACGAGATGGTCGGGGCGGATGGACTCGAGTCCATGACGAGTGCGGTCGATGGCGGAGAAGACCTGCTTGAGGCCGCCCAAGAGGCCTCCGTCATCAAGCTCGTCAACGAGATCATCATCGAGGCGGTCAACGAGCGGGCGTCGGACATCCACATCGAGCCCTACGAGCACCAGATGTCGATCCGCTACCGCATCGACGGCGTGCTCCAGGAGGCCTCGGTGCCGCCCCAGATGCATCGGTTCCAGGCGGCCATCATCTCCCGCATCAAGATCCTGGCGAACCTCAACATCGCCGAGCGGCGCATTCCGCAGGACGGACGCATCAAGTTCCAGGTGGGCGGACGCCAGGTCGACGTCCGTGTGAGCGTCATTCCGATGCTCTTCGGCGAGGGCGTGGTGATGCGTCTCCTCGACAAGTCAAACGTCCTCTTCACGTTGCAGCAGCTGGGGATGGACGACGACACCTACGGACTGTTCAAGGGCCTCATCGACCGTCCGCACGGGATCTTCCTCGTCACGGGCCCAACCGGAGCCGGGAAGACCACCACCCTCTATGCAGCGCTCAACGCCATTGTCGGACCCGGAATCAAGGTCCTGACGGTCGAGGATCCGGTCGAATACCACCTCCAGGGGGTGAACCAGATCCCGGTGAACTACCAGGTGGGCATGACCTTCGAGAAGGGGCTCCGAGCGATCCTGCGTCACGATCCAGATGTCGTGATGATCGGTGAGATCCGCGATCTCGAGACCGCCCGGGCGGCGACCCAGGCGGCGATGACGGGCCACCTGGTGCTGTCGACGCTCCACACGAACGATTCCGCCTCCGCGGCCATGCGGCTGGTCGAAATGGGGGTCGAACCCTTCCTCGTCAGCAGCACGATGATCGGAGCGATGGCCCAGCGCCTGGTGCGTCGGGTGTGTCCCAAATGCCGGGAGGACTATGAACCCGAACCCGGAACCCTGCCGCGGGACCTGGTCCTCGCTCCCAGCGAGCGCCTCGCCCGGGGCACCGGCTGTCCCCATTGCCGAAACACCGGCTACCGGGGTCGGAGCGGGCTCTACGAACTCCTTGTGATGAACGAGGTCATTGCGGAGAGGATCATCGAGCGCGCCCCGTCGCCCCAGATCGTGGCCGCGGGTCGGTCGAGCGGACTCCGCCTCCTCCGCGAGGACGGCTGGATCAAGGTCCGCGCGGGCGTCACGACGCCCGACGAGGTCGTCCTCTGCACCGCACTCTAGTCCGGCATCCCGATGGCCCGGTTCGCCTACACCGCGATGAACGAGTCCGGCGCCCGCGTCGCCGGAACCCTCGAGGCCGACAGCGAGGGTGCCGCGCTTCGAATGCTCGAGGAGAAGCGCCTCTTCCCTGTGTCGGTGAAGGGCGTCGGCGCCGCCGCATCGGGCAAGCCACGACGACGTCGGGTGAAGGCAGCCGAACTCGGCCTGCTCTACGGGCAGCTGGCGGACCTCCTCGGCTCCGGGGTTCCGCTCCTCCGGGCGATGGACTCGCTCGTGAAGTCGACCCCATCGCCCCCGGTGAAGGAACTGCTCCGGGAGATCCGGGCCTCCGTGGCCGACGGCCGTTCGCTGGCGGAGACCCTGCGCCAGTACCCCGAGGTCTTTCCTCCGCTGCACACCGCCATGGTGCAGGCCGGTGAGCGCGCCGCGTTCCTCGAGGAGGTCCTGCGCAGCCTCGCGGGGTTCATCGAACGGTTCGAGGAGCTCCGCAGCAAGGTCCTGGGCGCCCTCATCTACCCCGCCCTGCTCGCCGGACTCGGCACCGTCGTGATGCTTGCCGCCCTGATGTTCTTCGTGCCCAAGTTCGAGCCCCTCCTCGGCAACGTGAAGAAACCGCTGCCCTCGGAGATCATGTTCACGGCCAGCTTCATCGTACGGAAATACTGGTACCTGCTGGTCGTCGGACTCGCCGGGGTCGGAGGTCTCCTCTGGACCCAGCGTCAGAACGAAGCAGTCAGCCGGAAGCTCGAGATCTGGCGTCTCAAGATCCCGGTCGTAGGCTCCGCCCTCCGGCTCCTCGCCATTACCCGGTTCTGTAGGATCCTCGGCACCATGCTCGCCAATGGCGTCCCCCTCCTGGCCGCGCTGAAGATCAGCAAGGACGCCACCGGCTCAAATCTGCTGGCCGAGCGCATCGCGATCGCGACCGAGGCGGTGCGGGACGGCAAACGCCTTTCCGAGGAGCTCGGGAAGGGCGACTTCATCCCGGAGCAGATCCTCGCAATCATCACCGTGGCCGAGGAATCCAACAACCTCGACAAGGTCCTGGTGCAGATCGCCGACACGGTGGAACGACGGACGAATCGTCAGGTCGACCAGGCGGTCCGACTCATCGAACCCGCGATCCTCTGCGGCGTCGCGGCAGCAATCGGATTCCTCGCCCTGGGTCTCCTGCTTCCGATCTTCACCATGGCCAGTGCCCTCGGTTCGAAATAGGGGGGCGCTTCCCCAGCGGCACATCGAGGCATCCCGGACCCTACCGCCACGCAAACTCACCGTTCTCCACGGTCCAGTCGTTGCCGAAGTAGCCCGCGCCCAGGACCGCTCCCCAGCCCTGCTCCAGGGTGGCCGGTCCGAACACCGTCACATCCGGCAGGGCCACTCCTGCCATGAAATAGGGGACCCGATCCGACAGCCGCATCCCCACAGGGCCCGTACCCGACACCACTCCGACGCAGGCGACATCGCTGTCCCGACGCGGCCGGACGAAGAGGCAGCAGAGATCCGTCCCCGATGTCTCCCGATCGCCCACTCGGACCGATCCGCGTCGTACCTGGACCGGGCTGTCCGCGAGCAGCACCTTCCAGGCGGCGTTGCTGTCCGCGTTGCCATACAGGATCACCCCTCGATTCCGATGCCGTCCGGGATCGAAGTCGGTGTCGGGGATCATCTCCAGACTCGCATTGCCCCGGTACCAGAAGCTCTCCGAGTCGAACCGGGCCTTGGCCTCGGCCCAGGCATTCTCCTCTGCAGTCCCCCCGCGTCCCGTAGACCAGAAGGATCCGATGGCCAAAGGCCTCCTTGAACGGCCCGGCCCGATGCGGCCCCTTCTCGGCCACGGAAGCCGGTCCGGCGGGCGACCACCGATCGCCCTGGCGCGTCAGCCAGACGGCCCTCGGCGGGGTGCCCGAGGACGATGGCTCCGCGGATTGGAGATTCGTCAGCGTCTGTCCATCCAATGTCAGCGTCGGAATGGATCCCCGCTCCAGAAGATTCAGGTGCAAAGCAAGCCGGGCGACGTTCTCGGTGCTGCCGGTGACCCGACGCGACGATGAATCCCACTCGAGGTCGATCCAGCTCGGCGCGAGTGGGTGGATCTGCGCCTCGATCGACGCCCACTGACACTTCGCCGAGATCCCCGGATTTGCCGTCGTGAACCGCAGTCGTCGGACCTCGGTCGGTCCCGGGATCCGATGGCGCGCGAAGAGATCGAAGATCGCGGGCCAATCCACGCTCTGGTTCCCGAACCAGTGTCCGGCCCCCGGCACCTCATGCCACGCGAAGTCATGGTGGAACGTCCCCAGCAGCTCCCGCATCGTGCGGGCCTGGGCGACCGGCACGTTGTCGTCGGCATCACCATGCAGGATGTAGATCCCGTGCTGGAGGTAGTTGGTCGCCAGCACAAAGGTGTCGACCGGCATGGAGGCCCGTTGGATCAGGCGCTGGACGTCGTTGGTCGGTGAGGGTCGCCGTCCACCGCCATAGGTACCCCAGCTGATCCATCCGGCGCTGGGTGCGAGGGCTGCGAACCGGTCAGGCAACGTGCCGCCCATCTGCCACGTGCCGTGCCCTCCCATGGAATGTCCCGTCAGATAGGTCCGCGACCGGTCGGTTCGATAGAGGTTCTGCACGCGATCGAGAACCTCGATGGCATCCCGGCGTCCCCAGTCCTCCCAGTCGAACCCGAACGGCCGGCGGTTGGTGGGGGCCGCGATGTGCAGGCTGGCCTTGGGGACATAGCACGCCGCCTGACCGGCTCCCTCCACTCCAGCTCCATGGGCACTGATCACAAGTCCCGGAGCTGCTGTGTCCCCGTCCAACGGGCGAGCCGGCACGAAGCCATAGTACTGGACCGAACCGTCGATCCCGCTGACGAACGTCTCGCGACGCGTCGACTCCTTCGGAAGGGCGGAAAGCGGGAAGGTCCGGGTCGCCAGACGGGTCCGGCCGTCGCGCAGTTCGAGGGCAAGATCCAACCGGTTGGTCCGGGAGCGTCCCGAATGGACGATCCGGAACGGAGTCTTGTGAACGCCAAACGCCGGGAGAGTGGGGACCCGGTTGTCGGTGGTTCCGCCACCCGCGACGGTCGCCCGGAGGGTCAGGCCCTCGACGGGCTTTTCTGTGGCGTTGACGACGATCACGGCGCCGACCGTGTCATTGCGCTGGCCCAGGACGAGATCGGGCAACGTCGGGTCCCTTGGATCGAGAGCGACCGGTTCGGTCGGCTCCGCCAGGCGGACATTCAAGGCACCGCGCCCCGTCGCAAACAACAGTTCGTTGGTGCCCTTCCGCATCACCACCGGCGGGGATACCGATCCGTTTCGGTAGATGTCCCCGGCCCGTGGGACGCCATTGACGTAGACCATCTGATGTCCCGCCGCCTGCAGGAGAAGAATGCGTTCCCGGTCCGACACGAACGGCACCGACACATAACCCCCTCGAACCGCAGGATGCTCGAACTCACCCCCGGGCTTCGCCACCACTGTCTCCCAGACTGCATTGGTTCCGGCGGGCAGGATCACAAGATCGCCCGCCTTGGGCAGGGTCTAGGATCCCTGGACGAGGCGGGCCTCGACAGGGTCGACGCGGAATGGCACACGGCCCATGCGTCCTCCGAAGGTAACGGCGACGCCATCCCGCAGGACGATGTCCTCTGCTGCGGTCGCGGTGACGACGAAGCCGAGGAGGAACGTTGCGGTCCGGAGGAGGCGATGCATCCGAGCAGCCTACATTCCAGGATCGAACGACGGCAATGGGGGCCCTCCGGGAGGTCCTCGATCGGAGGCCCGGAATGGGACACCCCTGAAGCTAGCGGATCCGGAGGTAGGAGTAGGTCAGCCCCCAGAGGATGAGGAGCAGAATGACGAAGAGGGCGATGAACCGGTTCCGGGCCACCCGACGCTCATAACGGAGCGTCCGGAGTCCCTGGACGCTGCCCGCCGCTAGCATCCGTGCCATCCGGGGGTTGTTGGAGGCGGGGCCCCTCAAATGGATCGACCACCGACGGATCGCGGCCATGAGGTCGAATTTTGCGACCCCGAACTCGTTGTAGTAGCCCGGGGGACGCTGGGGGACCGGAACCGGATTTGGTTCCAACCGTTCGCCGAAGGCCTTCGATGCCGCCGTGGCCTCCTGGGGAACCGCCGGGGGCCGGACGACGGGCTTCGGCTGTTCCTGGGCCAGGTGGCTGACCTTTTGGGTCAGCCGTGCGATCTCCTGCTCCAGCTCCCGTTCCCGGGCCGCCAGCGGATCCGCACCATCCTTGTTTCCAAACCAGCCCATGGAGGTTGTGACCTGCTGGCTCAGCGCCTCACCGAAACCACAACTAGGACAACGACCCCGATCAGCGCCGCCACCGCGACGGGCCAGGTCAACGCCAGGCCCAGCCGACAGAGGGACATCATCGGGAGCGAGGCCAATCCCCGGACTGGATCGGACGGCGAACCGGGGCGTGTCTCGGTGTCGGTCCCCTTTGCGTCGAGGACCGGCCAGCTGCGGCAGGCGCCCAGGTATTCCCTCCGGGCGTTCTCGATCGTGGTCAGGGCACGGGTGAGTTCCTTCTCCCAGTTCTCCGCGGTCCAGGCCTGCTCGTTGAGCTGCTCGACCGATCCCAGGGCCTCGCGGAGTCCCACCAACGACTTGGCCATCTGCTCGGCGTCCTGGCGGGCCTGGTGTTCTGATTTGTCGAGGATGCCGATACCCCGGGCGAGGGCCTGCAGCATCTCAGTCCGTCCATTGCCGAACTCCGCCCGCCTCCTCCGCATCTCTTCGACCGCGGCACGCGCCCTCTCCAGCTGGTCCTGGGCTTCCTTGAGCTTGGCCAGCTGCTGCTGGGTGCCCGTCAGCTGGGCATCCAGCTCCTCACGGGTCGGTGCCCGGTTTCCGGGAGGAGGAGTCCGGGTCGGCGACACGTCGGCATCCACAAAATCCGTACCATCGAAGGCCATGGGCGAACGGTGTCCCGACCCGCGTCGGTCGCCAAGCGAGGAATGCACGGGACCGTTCCCAGCGGGATCGAGGTCTCGGAAGCCACGGTCCTACGGTGTCCCGGGCAGCGCCGTGAACGGCACACCGGTCTAGGGATCCACGGGGACCGCCTCGAGGACTCCTGGCACCAGGTCGGAGGGGGCGCCCACCGTCCAGCCGGTCGACAGCGACACGGATCGGGCGGCGAGGGCGAGGATCAGACGGCGGGTGTCCCGCTCCGTCTCCCGATACCGGGTCAGGAACTGTTTGCGGGCCTGGACCTGGGAACCGGCCCCGACCCGCTCACCCACCTTGGCCACCAGACCGAAGGCGGCCAGGGACCAGTTCCGCTCGGTCTCAAGGATCCGTTCTGCCGTGTCCCGGGACTCCTCGGCCCGCTCGAGTTCCTGCGCCAGGCTGGGGCAGGTTGAGGCATCCAGCGTTGGGATCATGGACCGGAGAGAGGCCGTGGCGACCTTCTCGACCGCCATGCCCGACAACGCCTCCAGCTTGCGCCCACCCCGTGCGATGGTCTGGCCGACGAGGATCATGGCCACCCAGGCCCAGGCCGCTGCGTTGGTCCGTCCCTCGAGCAGCTCCGCCTTGAACCGAAGACCCACCAGCACCGCAAGACTTTTCAGCTGGGTGAGTTCGGTGAGCTGTCGCTCCGGCCATTTCGGATCGGCTTCCAGAGCGACGCCCGAGGGTCCGTGGACCGCCATCCGGACCTGGTCCAGCGCCTCCCTCTGGGTCGTGGCGAACTCCCGGACCTTGTCGGCCGACACGTCCGCGATGTCGCCCTCGGGACCCTGGATCCGGTGGGCGACCTCGAGGACGGTGACATAGCCGTTCGGATCCGGGACCTCCGGCAGGGTGCCGGAGTGTCGGACCCATCGGTCGGCAACCTTGAAGGCCAGAACCAGGATGCCGAGGGCCGCGAGGAGCCGGAATGCCCATTTGAATGCGCTCTTCATGGGTTGATTAGATTCAGCGGCGACGGCCATTCCAGACAATTGCTGCTGTTGTTTCGGATCCTCGGTCTATCCGGCCAACCGGGTGTCGCCCACCGGGCGACTGTTGACGACTCGACCCTTGAAAACGGGGGTTCCGTCCGCACCGGTGTCCCCGATGATTCCTCAACAGCACTCCGGATCCCGTCGTCAGCTCCTGGTCCTCGCCGGGGCCACCGTGGCCGGCTCGTGGGTCGCCCAGGCGGGCGGCCGGAGACCCCAGACACCCAAAGCTGAAACACCCCGGGAACTGGCCCCGTTCCGTTTTACCGTGACCCATGCCTCGGTCAAAACGCTCCTCGTCACGCCCGGGTCTCCGGGCCACCAGCTCGGTGATCTCCGGGTCCTCCCCGCCACTGCGATCCAGGATCTGAATGGCGCCATCGTGGGACGGATCGATGCCACCCTTACGACGACGAGCATCGACTACCCGGGGGTCGGGGACGAGGTCCGCATAGGAAACCTCCACTTCATCTTCGGCACGGGTGAATTCCATCTGGCGGGCTCTGCCGACCAGCTGTTGGTGGCGGGCAGTGGATTCTATCCCGGCATCTCCAGCACGATTGCCACGGGGGCCACGCTGGTTCGGCCGATCATCGGAGGCTCCGGTCAATACTCAGGCGCGACCGGATCCGCCACGTCGGAGCACCTAGCAAACGGGTCCTGGCGCCACACCTTCGACTTCCTGGTTCCAGGGGTCCGGGTCTAACCCGGGGTCAACCGGCAGGCCTTCCCGAACACGGTCTCCCTTGGCCGAGTCTAGACCGCCAGGTGGCCCTTGAGGACCCGGAGCGTTCGGCGAACTCCCTCAGGACCCACCCACGATGCATGTCCGGGCCCTCGGTCATCCATGAACGCGACAAAGGTTCCGGGACCGAAGAACCGTTCCTGAAGTCCGTCGGGCGCACCGGCAAAGACCGAGAATCCGCCCTCGTGGACTTCCTGAACGTAGGTGACCGGTCCGTGCTCGGGATCATGGGCAGCGTTGTGCAGTTCCCGTGCCTCGCCCGCCCCAAGCCGCTGCTCTGTCGTCCGGAGCACCCGGGCATCGAACTCCTGGCGGGACATCGTGATGTCGACCACCCGGGAATGATGCTGCGCGGTGGGTTCGCAGCAGACGACAGCGAGGGAGATTGGGTTCATCGGACTTCAGAATGATGGACGTGGCCTGTCGTGACGAGAGCAGGTTGCCAAACCAACACAACTGGCAGGGACCTGAGTGGCCCGGGGGGCGAGCTGAGAGCTGAGCGTTCAGACCGGAGGCACGAGTGCCTGAAGGTGGCCCACGCCCCTTCTCTCAACTCTCGACTCCCAACACTCAACTCGGCTTCTACGCCTTTCGCTCCAGGAGCCTTCCGAAGGCCTCCAAAGACTCGATGGTGGCGGCACTGCGGTGCCACGATTTCAGGACGGCGGGATCTGTCTCCTGTTCGAGACGCTCCCCGATCCCGGGCGGGGTGTGCCCAAAGCGTTCCTCCAGCAGGTCCCGAATGGCGTCCCGCAAGGTCAGTAGCTGGCCCTGGGAGATGCCTTGGGTGAGACCCTCAGCGAGGACCTGCCGTCGGATGCGGTGTTCGAATGTGGCGATGATGGGCATGATCGAACTTCCTTCAGATTGGCTGATTTGGTTGATGAATTCAACGTCGAGCTCGTCAGGCAATGGGTTCATGGCTTCCAACGCCCGAAAGAGTCTCTCGATATGACCCCGCGGAAAGCCCTGACGGATCAGTTCCCAGATCCATCGGAGCTTTGCCTGCATCCGTGCCACCGGATCCTTGGCGGTTCGTTGGGCGATCCGATGGGCCAGAACGACTTTGGCCACCGGATTGGGACTGGCCTCCAGGAACTCGTCGGTGAAATCGGTCAGCTTGCAGACGTGATACTGGAACAGGCAGCCAGACCCGGCGATGCGCAGATCCAGATCGCCTGGGCGGTGGTTGGGATCCGGATCGGCGAGGATCGCCAGGCTGAGTATGGGCACGCCGTGCTGGTCGTAGATCCGGTAGTAGCACCGAAATATCCGGACAGGTGTGTCCTCCGATGCCTGGGACTGGATCTCGAGATGGAGATAGATCCACTGGGAGCGGCCATCCTTGAAGAAGACGCGGACAAGCTTGTCAACCCGACGGCGTCGTAAACCACGCCTGGGGGAGAGGGATCGGAGCTCGGAATCGAGGAACTCGAAGCCGCGGCTCCAGTCGATCTGCCGGCGATAGCAGCGAGCGAGAGCTCAACGAGCCACGGAAGGAAGACCTCAACGGTCTCCTTCCAGGCGCCGTCGAAATTGGATCCGGGAACGGACATCCCGGTGATCCGATCAGAGTCCTGGGTCGCTCGAACATCGCCAGATTTGGGGAGGGGAAGGCTCTTGCGGAAACGCGGCGAGGAAGAAGGGACTCAATTGGAGCCGCGGGGACACGGAGGGGAGGAGACGAAAGAGATCGGGAGCGATCGCTGCAAGCGACCCGATCCCTCCAGTCCCCATCCTGGTCGGTCGCGCTTTTGGCCTTTGCCTCGGATCGCGGATACCCACACTTCGTCGACACGTCATGAGCGCCTCCGCCAAATCCTCCGCCAAGTCCAAGACCTCCAAGAACCCCGCCGACATCCGGCCGTTCTCGTCGATCGTCGTCGACGGGATCGAACGTGCCCCGAGCCGCGGCATGCTCTACGCTACGGGATTCAAGAAGGAGGACTTCCGCAAGCCCCAGATCGGCGTCGCCTCCACCTGGAGCATGGTCACGCCGTGCAACATGCACATCGACCAGCTCGCGGTCAGCGTCTCCCAAGGGATCAATGAAGCCGGCGGCAAGGCGGTCGTGTTCAACACGATCACGATCTCCGACGGCATCTCGATGGGGACCGAGGGCATGAAGTACTCGCTCGTCTCGCGCGAGGTCATCGCCGACTCGATCGAGACCGTCGTGGGCTGCCAGGGATTCGACGGCTTCGTCGCGGTGGGTGGTTGCGACAAGAACATGCCCGGCTGCCTGATGGCGATCGCGCGCCTAAACCGGCCGTCCCTCTTCGTGTACGGCGGCACGATCCTCCCGGGTGAGCTCGACGGGAAGGACGTCGACCTCGTGAACATCTTCGAGGCGGTGGGCAAGAACGCCGCCGGTGGGTGCTCCGAGAAGGATGTGGAACGGGTCGCCGAGGTCGCGATTCCCGGGGCCGGATCCTGCGGCGGCATGTACACCGCCAACACCATGGCCAGCGCCATCGAAGCCCTCGGCATGAGCCTTCCGAACTCGTCGGCCCAGGCCGCGGTCTCGAAGGAGAAGACGCTCGACTGCGAGAACGCCGGTGCGGCCGTGATGAACCTCATCCGACGCGGCATCCGGCCCCGCGACATCCTCACCAAGGAGGCGTTCGAGAATGCCATGACCCTCGTGATCGCCCTCGGCGGCTCGACCAACGCCGTGATGCACCTCATCGCCATGGCGCACTGCGCCGGGGTCAAACTGACCCTCGACGACTGGACCCGCATCGGAAAACGGGTGCCCGTGCTCGCGGACCTGAAGCCCTCGGGCAAGTATGTGATGGCCCGGTTGGTGGAGATCGGTGGCACGGTGCCGCTCATGAAGAGGCTCCTCGACGAGGGCCTCTTCCACGGAGACGTCCTCACCGTCACCGGCAAGACCATGCGGGAGAACCTGAGCAAGGCACCGCGCTATCCGAAGGGTCAGGACATCGTCCGGGGCTTCGACAACCCCATCAAGCCGACCAGCCATCTGGTCGTCTTCCGCGGCAACCTCTGCCCGGGCGGCGCCGTCGGGAAGATCTCCGGCAAGGAAGGCCTCACGTTCTCGGGTCGGGCGATCGTGTTTGAACGCGAGGAGGACGCCCTGCAGGGCATCCTGAGCGGCAAGGTCAAGGCCGGCCACGTCATCATCGTCCGCGGCGAAGGACCCAAGGGTGGACCCGGCATGCGGGAGATGCTCTCCCCCACCAGCGCCATCATGGGCAAGGGCCTCGGCAAGGAGGTCGCCTTGATCACCGACGGACGGTTCAGCGGCGGCTCCCACGGTTTCGTCATCGGTCACGTCACCCCCGAAGCCTTCGACGGCGGCCCGATTGCCGTAGTCCGCAACGGAGACCCGATCGTGATCGACGCGGAGAAGCGTGCCATCGATCTCAAGATTCCCGCCAAGGAACTCGCCGATCGACTCAAGCGCTGGAAGCAGCCCAAGCCGAACTACCGTCGAGGCATCCTCGCCAAGTACGCGGCCCAGGTCAGCTCCGCCAGCGAGGGCGCCGTCACCGACAGCCAGTTCTAGGAGGCGAACGCCCTCTTCGATAGGCACGAAAGAGGCCGGGGCGCTCACCCCGGCCTCTTTTCGTTCAACCCATGGTGCCTTGCGTCTTCGTCTTCGCTGCCGGCTCCGTAATGCGCTGGGCCGCTGGAAGGCCGTAGCGACGGATCACCCTCTGGGTCGCCTGATCCATCGAGGCGGCATCGAGCAGGAGGGACTGAAGGGTGTCGCCCTTCATGAACTCGACCCGATGGACACCGTCCTTCGGGTCCTTCAACGCCTCGACCACATCGGCCAACGTCGAGATCCGTCGGCCGTTGATGCGGTCGACCACGAGGAAGCGGGCCTCCTGGTAGCCGACGTTGACGGGATCGGGCAGCACGTTGCTGAGGAGCACGAGCGAAGGACGCTCCGCGGTGGGACTCCCGTTCTGATAATGCTGGAGTCTGAACGGCGCCCGACGCCGCCAATCCTCGCCCCAACCCCTCAGGAACGGCTGGTCGAGGGCTTGGAACACCAGTCCGCCCGCCACAACGTACTCCGGCGGGTGGTCGAAGAGTTCTCGCGGAACGAGGTCATCGTGGTACTCGGCCTTCGGCAGGACATAGCTGATGTTGGTCTCCATCCCATCCCGCAGGACCTTCATCCGGACCATGTCCCCGGCCAGATGCCCCCGACTCGAAAGGTTCTCCAAGAGGAGATGGCCGTACTGGGGATCGAGATAGTCGCCAGCGACATCGATGGGGAAGCCGTCGACCTCCAACAGGAGGTCCCTCGGCTTGAGCACGGGGTCGACCCCGGGGCGATTCGGGACGCGGATGACGATGGCGCCCCGACTAGGTCCCTTGAGCCCGAGGTGTTCCAGCGTCGTGGGGTTTTCACCGGGCTCCCAGACGAAGTCGAAATACCCCATCCCGGGATACCTGCCCTTGGCCCGGGCCTCGAGGATCTGACGGATGAAGGGGGCCGGGACCACGTTGCAGGTGTTGCCGCCCTTGGAGGTCGTCAGACCCGCCACCGTGCCGTTGAGCATCACCGGCTCCGCCCAGCCCAACCCACCGAGATCGGTGTTCAGCTCAAGGGTCAGTCGCGGGGCAAAACTCAGGGACCCGTCCTTGACCGTGAACTTGCTGAACTCCACCCGGCGGCTCTCGAGATTGCCATCCTTCCAACGGATCAGATTGAAGTCCTGTGCCTGGGGAATGGCCTTCGCCAGCCGCGCCGGGCGCAGGCCCACCCAGAATTCCGGATCCTCCGAAGTGATCACCGCCAGGTCGGCGTGCGGGTCAAACCAGACCACCTTGGCCGGATACCACTTACCCCGTCCCCCCTTCTGCAGCCGGACCAGCGTCTCGGTGGGCAGATACTGGGCCGTGGTGACGATCTCCTGACCCCCGATGTACAGACCATGCTTGCGGACCGAACGGGTCGGGGTGTTCCACGGCTGGAAGAAGTCGTAGTCCTTGAAGGTGACCTCAACGGTGACCACCGATTTCTCCCAGACGGCCTCGGCGGAGGAAACCGGCGCGAGGCCGGCGATCAGGAGAAGGAGGAGAAGGAGTGGACGGGTCATAGGCGGCGGTCGGAGGAGATTCCGTAGGTTTCAAGGACCTGGGGGGTGGCCTGGGCCGATGCCTCACGCTCGAGGCATTCGAAGCCGTCCTGGCCAGCGAATTCAATGACGTGGGCCCCCTCCTTCTTCTGTCCAAGGGCCTGGGCGACGTCCTCGAGACAGTCGATCCTCACCCCGTTGATCCGGTTCACCAGAACTTTGCCGCGGACACGGAGGTTCGCATTGGCCGGATGCGCCAGAACCGTCGAGAGCACCACCGGTTCGGATCGTGCCCCCCCCGGATCCTCGGAACGCCGATAATACAGCTCATAGAACAGAGCGGAGCTGGAAGCGTCGGGCCGATCCCGACCCAGCGTGCGCAGGTAGTCAGCACTCAGTGGCGTGAACACCAGTCCGCCGTAGATGAGATAGCGGGGAGGGACATCATACTGGTTCCCCGCCAACCGATCTCCCTGGTAGACCGCCACCGGGACCTCCACCTCGATCGGCTTGCGATCCCGCCAGACCTTCAGCTTCACCGTCTCCCCATTCTGCACCGTCTGGAACAGGATGGACCCGGAGACCCGGTTGTCCCGATACAACACCGTGCCGTCGCTGCCGACCGGATAGCCGGCGATCTCCAGCACCACATCGTCCTTCTTCAGGAGCTTCTCGGCAGGCCCGCCTGGACGGAGGCTGTCGACACGCGCCCCAACCCCATCCTCCGGCAGTCCGAGGAACCTGCGATAGGCCGGGTTCTGGAGCGGCACCAGATTGATGCCAGCCTCGGGGAAGCCGGTGTATTTCCCGTCCTCGATGTCCTTGAGGAAGTGTCGGATCACCTCGGGAGGGATGAAGAACCCTGCGTTCTCGAGTCCAGGGACGCCCTGGAAGGCGACACCGACCACCTTGTCGTCCTGGAGCACGGGTCCACCACTGTTACCGGGGTTGATGGCGGCATCGGTCTGGACCGCGAGCAGGAAGCGGTTGCCCGGGTGGGCGTAGTTCTGCACCTCGATGCGGGAGACGACACCGCGGGTGAAGGAGATCTGCTCGCCTCCCGCTGGGTAGCCACAGGTGACGACGGCGGACCGGACCGCCGGCAGATCGCCAAACTCGAGGGGTTCAAGACCGTCGAAGAACGATGGATCCTCCACCTCCAGGATGGCCAGATCGCAGTCATTGCCGGCATAGGCCACACGGGCCTGGAAGGGTCGGGGATCCTGGTACCGTCGGACGAGGATCTGCTTGGCCCAGGCGATCACGTGGGCGTTTGTAATGATCTTCCTGCCCTTGATCACAAAGCCGGATCCCCCGGAACGACGGACGTTGTCGGAACGCCACGGCGAATCGAACTGGGGTTGCTGACTGAAGGTGAGGATCTGGATGACCGAGCGTTCGGGGGATCCTGCCTGGAGGCCCAGCACGGTCAGACAGAGGACGGCGACGGCCAGTGTCTTGGAGAGCACGACTTAAAGTGCGGAGGAGTGCCGGATGGGTCAAGGCACATGGAGCAACGCCACCGCCGCCGATCCACAAATCGAGCCGGCATTCTCTCCCCCATGTTCGCCTTGAACATCAAACCCGCTCTCCTGCCCCGTCTTTCCTCTGCATTACCGCGTCGCCGCGTGAGTCCCCCCTTTGCCTACATCCCGGGATCGCCACCGCCTGGCCACGGATTGCAGGTTGAGCGATTCCCAGAGTCGTTCCACGTTGACTCCCTTGAAGGGGAACCGTCCTCCCGCGTCAGGTCCCGACATCCTTGACGCCGTCCGCTCCGTCCCGGGTTGGAAGCCAGTGGTCCAACGCCTCGGGACCCGAGACGTCGTGTCGTGGTCCGGCATCACGCCCGCCTCGACCCCCTGTCTGGTCGCCGCCCTGTGCCGCCAGTTTCCCGACCGGTCCATCCTGGTCGTGGTCGATTCCCTCAAGACCCAAGAGCAGGTCCACGCCGACCTCAATACCTGGCTGGCCGTCGGGGCCGGGAAGGAGCGGTCCGATAAATCCCAGACCTTCCTCGGCGCCCGGTTCTTCCCGGCCTGGGACGTCCTGCCCACCGAGAAGAAGCTGCCGCACGTCGACATTGTCAGTGAGCGCCTTGAATCCCTAATGGCGCTGTCCGACCCCCAGCAGCGGCAGCGTCCGATCGTTGCTACGGTGACCGCACTCCAGCAGCTGACCTTCGGTCGGGAGGCCCTGGCCCAACGGGTTCGTGCCCTCGCCCGGGGCGATACCTGCAATCCCCTGGATCTCATCGAGTGGCTCGAGGAACAGGGCTACGAGCCCGAGACCCAGGTGACCGGCAAGGGCGAACTCTCCTGGCGCGGCGGGATCGTCGATCTCTGGCCCATGAGCTCGCCCTGGCCGGTGCGCCTCGAGTTCTTTGGCGACGAGCTCGAGTCGCTCCGGAAATTCGATCCGCAGACCCAGATCTCCCGGGAGCAGATCGACGCCCTCCGAATCCCGCCCGCCGGCGAGCTCGGCCTGCTGCAGATCCGACCCAAATCCTGGTACTCCCCTGAGACCGCGTCGACGCCCTCCAGCACCGAAGCCCTGTCGAGCCTCGTGGAACACCTCCCCGACGAGGCACTGGTCGTTCTCCTGGAACCCGATGCCTTGATGGACCAGGCCCTGCGCCATTCCCAGCAGGCGGAGCCCAACAGCCCCTTTCACCACTCCTGGGTGGAGTTCCACCAGCTCCTCCAACGTCGAGGCCTCACCGTGCTCGAGATCTCCGGGGAGACCGAAACCGGGACAGAACCTGAAGCGGAGTCCCGCCGATGGCCCTCGACGGTGTCCCTCGACGCGTTTCGTCCCATCGGCTCCGTCCTCCCCGAGGCAGCCGTGGCGGAGGCTCAGCGACGCGAGTTCTTCCGTCAGATCCATCGGTGGCTTCGACAGGGCACGGCGGTGCATGCCTTCTGTGGAACTGAGGGTGAACGCCAGCGGTTCCTCGAGCTTTGGACCGAGTACGGCCTGGGTTCCGCCGAGGACACGGCGATCGCGGCAAACCCGGTGGTGCATCTGGGAGCCATCTCCCGGGGATTTCTGATGCCGGACGCCTCCCTCGCGGTGGTGACCGACGCGGAGATCTATGGTCGGTACAAGGTCTCCCGACCTCGCCGCCTCAAGTCCCCACACGCCCGGGCCCTCCGATCGGCCCTCGAGGTCGATTTCACGGAATTCGAGGACGGGGACTTCGTCGTCCATCTGCAGCACGGCATCGGACGGTTCCGTGGGCTCAAGCTGTTGCCGCCGCCGAAGACCAAGGAGTCCAGGCCGTCTCCGGAAGCGTCCCAGGGTCAGGAATGTCTCGTCATCGAATACGCGGCCCGGGAACCCGGAGGCGAGTCGCCCCGCCTGTACGTGCCCGTCAGTGAGGCCCACCTGGTCAGCCGCTACGTCGGCGCCGGCAAGGCTAGGCCCATCCTGAGCACCCTCGGAGGGACGCGCTGGACGAAGTCGAAGCAGGAGGCCGAGAAGGCGGTCAAGGATCTGGCCGGGGATCTCCTCAAGATCCAGGCGGTCCGGTCGACCTTGTCTGGACACGCCTTTGCACCCGACACGAATTGGCAGCGGGAGTTCGAGGCCTCGTTCGAGTTCGAGGAGACGCCCGACCAGTTGCGGGCGATCGAGGCCACCAAGCGGGATCTTGAATCGACACGGCCCATGGACCGGCTGATCTGCGGCGATGTCGGCTTCGGAAAGACCGAGGTCGCTATCCGCGCCGCGTTCAAGGCCGTCATGGCCGGAAAACAGGTCGCCATCCTCGTCCCAACCACCGTCCTCGCCCAGCAGCACTACAACAACTTCCGCGAACGGATGGCCGAGTTCCCGGTCCGACTCGAGCTCTTCTCCCGCTTCCGCACTCCAAAGCAGCAGCGCGCCGTCCTCGAGGCCGCCGCCGCCGGCACGGTCGACATCGTCATCGGCACCCACCGGCTGGTGTCGCCGGACGTCCAGTTCAAGGACCTGGGACTCGTGATCGTCGACGAGGAACAGAAGTTCGGGGTGAAGCACAAGGAGCAGTTCAAGATCCTGCGGTCCACCATCGATGTCCTCACCCTCAGCGCCACACCGATCCCCCGTACCCTCCACCTGGCCCTGACCGGTGCCCGGGACCTCAGCACGCTGGAGACCCCGCCCCAGGATCGCCTGCCGGTCGAGACGGTCGTCGGCAACTACGACGAACGGGTGATCCGTGATGCCATCCAGCGGGAATTGAACCGCGGGGGTCAGGTCTACTTCCTCCACAACCGGGTCTCCACCATCGAAGGTGTCGCCCTCAAACTGAAGTCGCTGATCCCGGACGCCCGCATCGACATCGGTCACGGGCAGATGGATGCCGACAATCTGGAGCGGGTGATGACGCGGTTTGTGAACGGCGAGATCGATGTCCTTGTGAGCACGACGATCATCGAGAGCGGACTCGATATCCCGAACGCCAACACGATGATCATCGACCGGGCCGACCGGTTTGGCCTGAGCGAACTCTACCAGCTCAGGGGCCGGGTGGGTCGCTACAAGCACCAGGCCTACTGCCATCTGATGCTGCCACGCCACGCGCAGCTGTTGACGGAGGCCCGGAAGCGGATGAGTGCGATCAAGCAGTACTCGGCACTGGGTTCCGGATTCAAGATCGCCATGCGGGACCTCGAGATCCGCGGGGCGGGCAACATCCTCGGGGCCCAGCAGAGCGGCCACATCACCGCGGTGGGATTCGACCTCTACTGCCAGCTTCTCAAGCAGAGCATCGCCTCCCTCAAGGGGGAGAAGGTGGCACCTCGGATCGAGGTCCGCATCCAGCTCGACTTCCTCGCCATGAACCCCGGTGAGGAAGGGCGTGCCGCCGAGGAATCCCGTCGTCCAGCAACCCGCCGACCCGGGATCGACATCGAGGTGCCACGAGAGGGTGTCGTCACCTACTGGAACGGGTCGGACGACGGATCCGCATCCCGCGACTCCGAGTCCCGACCCGAACCCCCGAAGGCTCCGGCCTATTTGCCGGTCGACTACCTCCGGGAACCGGAGCATCGACTCGAGATCTACCGGCGCCTGGCCCTTGCCCGACAGCCCTCGGAATTGTCGGCGCTGAAGAAGGAGATCCGGGATCGATTTGGTCCCCTGTCCCATCAGGTCGAGTTGCTGTTCGGGGTCCATGAGCTGCGCCTCGACGCCGCCGTCAACGGGGTGAGCTCGATCGAAGTCACCCAGGCCAAGGTGAAGGTGATCCGGGGCGGTGATCTCCTGACGGTGGGAGGCCAGTTCCCGAGGCTGGAGAAGCGAGAGGCCACCGCCCGCCTGAAGGAGCTGAAACGCCTGGTCACCTCGCTGGGCGGCCGTTGAACGCGTCGCGTCCCGAGGGCCGAGGGGGTTCGGACCCGGTTTGTCATCGCGCAGTGTCCCAGAAGAAAGGCTTTCCCGGTCCGGGGCCGCAGCGCACAGTCGACGCGTTGCGGTTCGGGACGTAGCTCAGCCCGGTAGAGCACTTGCTTTGGGAGCAAGACGTCGCAGGTTCAAATCCTGTCGTCCCGACCATTCTCCCCTTCGGAGTCTGGCAATCCACGGAAATCCCCCGGTCTTCACTACCGCAGATCCCGGACCCAGGCCTTGACCCATTCTACCCAAGCTGTTCATTCCGAGTCAGTGCCCGCAGTTCCAGTCTCCCATTGCCTTCTCTTCGGTCGCGGGTGCCAGGGGGTTGACCCGGACCGGGAAGCCCGCCAAACCCCGGTTTTCAGGGGCTCGAATCCCCTCCCTCCCGGTGCTCACAGCGACGGATCAGCCCCTCGCGGACCGAATGGCATGCCGTCTGCGGTTGAGTCCCGACGGACCTGCCAGTGCGGGTCCGGCTCCCGCCATGAATTTTTTCGGATACGACCGGGGCGACTTCTACGACGAGATGATCTCCTCGTCCGGAGAACCCCATCCCGCTTCGCGACTCCTTGCCAGGGAGATCGAGGGCCTTCCCCAAGGCGAGCTGAAGCTCCGCCAGAAGTCCGCCGAACGGGCTCTGATGCAGGCGGGGATCACGTTCAACGTCTACAGCGACAATCGCGGAGTTGAGAAGACGCTACCGTTCGACCTCATCCCACGGATCGTCTCCGGTTCCGAATGGCGCCGCCTCGAGCAGGGTCTCCAACAGCGGATTCTCGCCCTGAATCTGTTTCTCGACGATCTCTACCATGATCAGAAAATCCTCCGGGACGGCATCATCCCCCGGGAGGTCATCGCCTCGTCCAAGGGCTTTAGGGAGCAGTGCATCGGACTGAAGCCGCCCCAGGGCATCTGGTGCCATGTCACTGGGACCGACCTCGTCCGGGACCGCGCCGGGCAGATCCTGGTGCTCGAGGACAACATCCGATGCCCCTCTGGCGTCTCCTACGTCCTCGAGAACCGTCGGCTGATGAAGAACCTGTTTCCGGAAGTGTTCTCCGGGGCCCGGATCCGCCCCGTCTCCAACTACCCGGCCCGTCTGCGCGACATCCTCGAGTTCATCACGCCGGACGGCGGCAGCCAGCCGCGTGTGGTGGTCCTCACTCCTGGTCGCTACAACTCCGCCTACTTCGAGCACTCCTTCCTGGCACAGCAGATGGGCGTCGAGCTCGTCGAGGGCAGCGACCTCGTGGTCCATGAGGGCTTTGTCTGGATGCGCACGACCAACGGTTTCGAGCGGGTCGATGTCATCTATCGCCGCATTGACGACGACTTCTTGGATCCGCGGGCGTTCCGTCCGGACTCCATGCTCGGGGTACCCGGGCTCATGAAGGTCTACAAGGCGGGCAATGTCGCCCTCGCCAACGCACCCGGCACAGGTGTGGCGGACGACAAGGCGGTCTACGCCTACATCCCCCGGGTGATCAAATACTACCTCGGGGAGGAGGCCATCATCCCCAACGTCACCACCTACATCTGTTCCGAGGAACAGGATCTCAGCTACGTCCTCGAGCACCTGGGGGATCTCGTGGTGAAGGCCGCCAACGAATCCGGTGGCTACGGCATGCTGATCGGACCGCACTCATCGAAGGAGAATATCGAGGAGTTCCGCCGTCTCATTCTGGCCAACCCGAGGAACTACATCGCCCAGCCAACGCTGTCGCTGTCCCGGGTCCCAACCATCTGCGAGGACCATCTCGAGGGGCGCCATGTGGATCTGCGACCGTACATCCTCTACGGCCGCGACATCTTCGTCCTGCCAGGGGGGCTGACCCGGGTTGCCTTGAGGAAGGGCTCGCTGGTCGTCAACTCGTCCCAGGGTGGCGGCACCAAGGACACCTGGGTCTTGGCCGAACCGGAGGAGGGAGCCCCCCCGACCGCCTCGGCCGGCGGAAGGCCTCCCGCGATGGTCCTGGCCTCCCCGTTGACCCCGCACTAGTTCCGGAACCCCAACCACCATGCTGAGCCGCGTCGCCGATTCCCTGTACTGGATGAGCCGCTACGTAGAGCGGGCCGAGAATGTCGCCCGCATCATCGACGTGAACCTGAACCTGATGCTGGACAACCCGGTCGGGGGCAAACAGCAGTGGCAACCGCTCATCGATACCCTCGGCGACAGCGAGACCTTCAACCGCCAATGCGGTGTCGCCGATTCCAACAGCACCATCCACTTCCTCAGCTTCGATCTCGAGAACTCCTACTCCATCCTATCATGTCTCGGTGGGGCCCGCGAGAACGCACGGTCCATCCGCGAGATCATCTCATCGGAGATGTGGGAGCAGCTGAACAGCTTCTACCTCAGGCTCTTGGACAAGGCCGCTCAGGGCAGTGTCGGCCCGGAGATGACCCTCGCGTTCTACTCCGAGGTCAAGCAGGCCTGTCACCTTTTCAGCGGCATCACGGGAGCCACGATGACCCGGAACGAGGCCTGGCACTTCATCGAGCTCGGACGCCTCATCGAACGCGCCGACAAGACCTCACGGATCCTGGACGTGAAGTACTACATCCCGGCCGGATCCGGGTCCGAGATTGTCGCAGGTCTCGACGACATCCATTGGGCCGCGGTCCTCCGAAGCGCGAGCGCCTTCGAGATGTATCGGAAGCGCCACGGTCGGATCCGTCCCGATGGCATCATCAAGTTCCTCCTCCTCGATCCCGACTTCCCCCGGAGCGTCCGTCACTGTCTCGACGGCGCCCGCAGTTCGCTCCACCACATCACGGGAACCCCGCTGGGCAGCTTCCGGAACCCCTCGGAGAAGCTTCTCGGTCAGCTCTGCTCGGACCTGGCGTTCACCCAGGTGGACGAGATCGAGGACGCCGGCCTCCATGGGTACCTCGACGAGCTCCAGACCAAGATCAACCTCGTTGGCTCCGGCATCCACGATTCCTTCTTCGCCTTCCGGACACCCACGGTGAGCCGTCGGAGCCGCTACAACGAGGCCCACTGAGCCTCGTCCTCCCGCCATGGCCATCCACGTCGCGCTGCACCATCGCACCCACTACCGGTACGACAAACCCGTCGGACACGGTCCCCACGTCGTCCGACTCCGCCCCGCTCCGCACAGCAGGACCCGCATCCTGAGCTACTCCCAACGGATCACGGGCGGACCGCACTTCATCCATTGGCAGCAGGATCCGTTCTCCAACTGGAATGCCCGACTCACCTTCCCGGATCCGATGGAGGAGCTCTGCCTCGAGATCGACCTGGTCGCCGAGATGTCGGTCCTCAATCCGTTCGACTTCTTCCTCGAGCCCCAGGCGACCGCATTTCCTTTCTCCTACGGAGGCTCCCTTGGCCGGGACCTGGAACCCTTTCTCGACATAGGTGAACCCCCTGCTCCGGTCCTCGACTTCCTGCACTCGACCTGCCGAATCCTGCTCGGCACGGACTGGGCCTTCCCTCTCGGCCCCTCCATCCACAGGGTCCAGACCATCGACTTCATCGTTGCCCTGAACCGTCGGGTCCAGGAGGCGATCCGCTATCTGATCCGCCTAGAGCCAGGGGTCCAATCGCCGGAAATCACGCTCCGACTCGGGTCCGGTTCATGCAGGGATTCGGCCTGGCTCCTGGTCCACCTGATCCGTCATCTGGGTCTGGCCGCCCGGTTCGTCAGCGGATATCTCATCCAGCTCGCCCCGGACGTGAAACCAGTGTCGGGCCTCCCGGGTCCATCCTCCGATTTCACCGATCTCCATGCCTGGTGCGAGGTCTACCTTCCGGGAGCAGGTTGGATCGGTCTCGACCCCACCTCAGGCCTCCTCGCCGGGGAGGGACACATCCCTCTCTCGTGCACTCCCGAACCAGGATCCGCGGCCCCGGTCACCGGTGAGGTGGATCCCTGTAAGTCCCATCTCATCCACGAGATGTCGGTCACCCGCATCTATGAAAGCCCAAGGGTGACCCGCCCCTATTCCGAGGAGGAGTGGTCGGGCATCCTAGACCTCGGCCACCGCATCGACGCCGATCTGCTCCGGGGTGATGTCCGGCTGACTCTCGGTGGTGAACCCACCTTAGTATCGATCGACGATCCGAAGGCGGCCGAGTGGAACTCGACGGCGGTCTCCGCGCGGAAGCGGGTGCTGTCCGGAGACCTTCTGCGACGTCTCAAACTCCGTTTCGCGCCGGGTGCCCTCCTCCACTACGGCCAGGGCAAGTGGTATCCCGGCGAACCCCTGCCCCGCTGGGCTCTCGCCGCATTCTGGAGGAAGGATGGCGTGCCGATCTGGAGGAACGACGCCCTCATCGCAGACGAGTCGGTGAACCCAGGACACGGCCCCGACGAAGCCCTCGCCCTGGTTAAGGGCATCTGCCAACAGCTTGGTGTCGAGGACCAATGGCTCCTCCCGGGATTCGAGGATGTGTTCTACCTGACCTGGAAGGAGCGTCGCCTCCCCAGCAACGTCACCGCCGAGGCGTCCCGGCTGAGGGATCGACTCGAACGGGATCGATTGGCGCGGATCTTTCAGAACGGCGTCGGATCGGTGGTGGGCTATGCCCTTCCTTTGGCCTCCGATCCGGATCTCGGATGGCGCAGCGGTCCGTGGTTCCTCCGTGATGCGGACACGCTCTGGCTGATTCCGGGGGACTCCCCGATGGGCCTTCGCCTGCCCTTGGATTCCATCCCGTGGGTCTCGGAGAACGACCATCCGCATGTCCATGTCCAGGATCCCACCCAACCGCTTCCTCCGCTCCCGTTGAGGTTTCTCAGGAGGGATGCAGCCACCGGATCCTCCGTCTACCCAGAATCCGGACCCGGCGGGCTGCGTGCCCAGAAGCTCGATGAGAGACGACCGTCCACCGGGGAGTCCGCGTCCTGGATCATCCGGACCGCCCTGTGCGTGGAGCCTCGTGAGGGCCGTCTTCATGTGTTCATGCCGCCGCTGCCGTCGACCGAGAGCTATCTCGATCTCGTCTCGGCCATCGAGGCCTCGGCTGCGACGCTCGGTCTGCCGGTGATCCTGGAAGGCGAGCAGCCGCCCCACGACTCACGGATCGAAAAGATGGCAGTGACGCCGGATCCGGGGGTGATCGAGGTCAATCTCCACCCCAGCCGCTCCTGGGATGAACTCGTGGACCGGACGACCGTCCTCTATGACGAAGCCCGACTGACTGGATTGTGCGCCGAGAAGTTCATGCTCGACGGGCGGCATACCGGGACAGGCGGTGGAAACCACATCGTTCTCGGCGGTGAGACCCCGTCGGACTCCCCGTTCCTGCGCCGACCCGACCTGCTCCGGTCGCTCCTGACCTACTGGCAGAACCATCCCTCTTTGAGCTGGCTCTTCAGTGGCCTGTTCATCGGTCCCACCAGCCAGGCCCCTCGGCTGGACGAAGCCCGTCATGACGGACTCCATGAACTGGAGCTCGCCTTCCGTCAGGTTCCGAACCCTGGATCCCAGATCCCGCCGTGGTTGGTGGATCGTCTCTTCCGGAATCTCCTCATCGACTCCAGCGGCAACACCCACCGGGCAGAGTTCAGCATCGACAAGCTCTACTCCCCGGATTCGGCCTCGGGTATTTTGGGCCTTGTCGAGCTCCGGGGGTTCGAGATGCCTCCCCACCCTCGGATGAGTCTTGCCCAGCAGCTCCTGATCCGGGGGCTCGTGGCCCGGTTCTGGGACCATCCCTACGAGAACGCCCTCGTGCGCTGGGGCACCGACCTGCATGACCGGTGGATGCTCCCGCATTTCTGCCGAACCGACTTCATCGAGGTCCTGCGGGATCTTCGTGAATCGGGCTATGCCTTCGAGGAGGGGTGGTTCGAACCCCACTTTGAATTCCGGTTCCCTCGGATCGGGGACCTCTCGGTCCGGGACATCCATCTCGAGCTCCGGACAGCCCTCGAACCCTGGCATGTCCTTGGGGAGGAGCCCGCCTCGGGGGGAACGGTCCGCTATGTCGACAGCTCCCTCGAACGGCTCCAGGTCTCCGCGCGGGGAATGATCGGGGAGCGTTTTGCGCTCACCTGCAACGGGCATCGGGTTCCCCTTCATCCGACCGGTCCCCATGTCGAACAGGTGGCTGGCGTCCGCTACCGGGCGTGGCAACCCGCCCAGTGCCTCCAACC
Organism: Verrucomicrobiota bacterium; assembly: GCA_016871805.1. Classification (GTDB taxonomy): domain Bacteria; phylum Verrucomicrobiota; class Verrucomicrobiia; order Limisphaerales; family UBA9464; genus UBA9464. Next base: position 30,311 of record VHCG01000011.1, on the reverse strand, counting down.
GACCATCGGCGTCCACGCTCCGCTGGTCTTCGATCTCGTCGACACCTGGAACCGACGTTCCCTCGGAGGCTGCACCTACCACGTGGCCCATCCCGGAGGCCGGAATCACGACACCTTTCCGGTGAATGCCTTTGAGGCCGAGAGCCGCCGACTCGCCCGGTTCATGACCCATGGCCACACCCCGGGACCCATCGCTGTGACCCCGGTCCGTCGATCCCAGGAATTCCCCTTCACCTTGGATCTCCGATGCGTCTGAGAGATCTTGGGACCGCGACATCCGCCTCGGGGAGACGTTTCCCCCGCTGAGGTCGCTCGCCGACATCGCATGACTGACGCTTTCCCAGGGTTCCCGGTCTTTCGGAGGAGGAGTCTGCCAGGATCCACGGCCGATCCGTTGGTTCATGACGAATGTCTCGAGGGGTCTGGACGGCCCAGACCCCATTGGAGGGGTCTCCTCGAGTCCCTCGGTCGACTCGGCACCGCTGAACTCTCGGCCCGTCGCGACGAGGGAAACAGGATCATCCGGGAGCACGGCATCACGTATAACGTGTATGGCGACCCAAAGGGGTCGGATCGGCCCTGGGATCTCGACCTCGTCCCGCTGGTCCTGCCTGCGGCCGAATGGAGGACCCTGGAGCGGGGACTCATCCAAAGATCGCGACTGCTCAATCTCGTCCTCAGCGATCTCTACGTCGGCACACAGCGACTTCTCCTCGACGGCTTCGTCCCGCCGGAACTGATCTACTCGAACCCGGGCTTCCTCCGACCGTGTCGCGGCATCCCATGCGCCCGTGAGGCACCGCTCCATCTGGCCGCGGTGGATCTGGTCCGCTCACCGGCCGGCCAATGGTTGGCGTTTGCCGACCGGACCTCGTCACCCAGTGGAACCGGCTACGCCCATGAGAACCGGACCGTGCTCTCACGGATCCTGCCCGACGAACTCACAGACGCGGGGGTCCGGCGACTTGGCCCGTTTTTCAACACCCAGCGATCCATGCTCGAATCACTCGCCCCCAGGGGTGGGGACAATCCGGGCATCGTCCTGCTCACTCCAGGTCCCCTGAACGCCACCTATTTTGAGCATGCGTACCTCGCCCGCCATCTGGGGATCCCCTTGGTGGAAGGGGCTGACCTGACCGTCCGCAACGAACGGGTGTGCCTAAAGACCCTGGATGGACTCCAACCGGTGGACGTCATCCTTCGACGGATCGATGACGGATTCTGCGATCCGCTGGAGCTTCGGGCGGAATCCGTCCTTGGGATCCCGGGTCTGGTCCAGGCTGCCCGATCCGGCAATGTCACCGTCGCCAATGCCCTCGGTTCCAGTCTGATTGAGAGTCCAGCCTTCCTGGCCTTCCTCGGTCCTCTGTGTCGCCACCTCCTTTCGGAGGACCCGATCCTTCCGTCGGTGACCACCTGGTGGTGCGGTGTTGCCTCCGACCTCCGTCATGTCTTGGATCGTCTGGACGATCTCGTGATCAAGCCTGCGTTCGGACGACGACGCGGACAGATCTGGTTCGGCCACCTCCTGGACTCCTCGGAGAGGTCCAGGCTCAGGGAGCTCCTCCGGGCCCGGCCAAGGGAATTCATCGCCCAGGAATGCATGAGTCCTTCCTCGGGTCCCATCTGGAGCCCTGATGGCTTCGATCGACGCTCCGTCCTCCTTCGTACATTTGTGGCAACCAACGGCTCCTCCTTCTCCGTCATGCCGGGCGGATTGACGCGGGTGGCTGCCTCGGCGGAGGACCCTCTGGTCTCCATGCAGCGCGGTGCCGGCAGCAAGGACACCTGGGTGCTCAGCTCGCCGGAGGATTCTGAGGACGTCGGTCCACGCACCACCTTCCAGGCCTCGGTCGACCGTCGTCTCCTCGGCCTGCCGAGCCGAGCTGCCGACTGCCTATTCTGGCTGGGTCGCTACACCGAGCGCCTGGAACAGCGCCTGCGTATCCTCCGATGTGTGCTCGGCCTGGTCGCCGACCAGAACCAGACCGGGTCGGTCAGCCAGCTCTCAGACCTGAACCTGCTGGTTCAGAATCTTGGGATCCTCCCGCCTGAGGACGGAGAGGACTCCGAGGATGCCGGGGATCCCAATCTGACCGAACGGATCCTCGACTGGATCTACGGATCTGCGGCGCCCGGTTCAATCCAGGACCTGATGGGCAGGATCCGTCATAATGCCAGCGCCGTTCGGGACCGGTTCTCTGGGGACACGTGGAGGATTCTCGGCCGTCTTGCTCCAGGTTCATCGGATCCCCCTGTTAGACAGTCGATCGCCCATGCGTTGGGGATGATACAGGACCTCATCCTGAATCTCGCTGCGTTCAATGGTCTGGAGATGGAGAACATGACCCGGGGTCCGGGTTGGCGGTTCCTGGACTCCGGTCGCCGGCTCGAGCGGGGGACGGCCGTGGTAGGACTCGTCACCGCAACCGCCTTCATCCCGGGCCCCAGCGACGTCCTGCTCGGTCTTCTCCTCGAGATCGCCGACAGCGTGATGACCCATCGTCGACGCTACTTCTCGAGCGCCCGTTGGCCGGATGTCCTGGAGATCCTCATCCGGGAGGTGTCGAACCCCCGGTCGCTCGCCTTCCAGCTCGCCGCTCTCAGGAACCATCTCGACGCCCTCGCGGGCGAGCTCGGTGTGGGGATCGACGACCGCTGGGTGGTCCTGATCGAAGGTCTGCAGACCCGGATCGGCGCCGCCGACTTCGACCAGATCACACCCTGCCCCGATGCCTCCTGTCCGGAAGCCCTTGTGGGGCTCATGGAGACCTGTTCGCAGGGTCTTGCCGGCCTTTCGGACGATCTCAACAACCGGTACTTCAGCCACACACTCCCTCGGATCAGCTGAGCCCACCATCCCAACCCACCCCACCATGCGCGAGCTGCTCTACGACATCGTCCACGTCACCGACTACGACTATCGCAGTGCCGTCTCCGTCTCGCACCATTTCCTCCGGCTCGAACCTCGGGAGACTCCGCGACAGCGCTGCATCGCCCACGAGTTCCGAATCCTACCGGAACCCTCCATTCTGAATCCCCACGGGGACTACTTCGGCAATCGGGCCCACTTCGTCGCCGTCGAACGGCCCCACAGCACCCTGACGATCACCTCTCGGGCCCGCGTGGCCGTCACACCGGCTTTTGTGCCGGACATCTCGGAGACTCCGGCCTGGGAGTCCGTGCGGGCCCGTTGTCGGGTGGACTGCACCCGCGCGACCCTCGAGGCCCTGGAGCATTCGCATGCGTCGCCTCTTGTTCCAACATCCCCGGCCTTCGCAGACTATGCTTCGGTCTCGTTCCGTCGCTCCCGACCTATCATCGATGCCCTCTCCGACCTGATGGGCCGGCTCCAATCCGACTTCCGCTTCGATCCTTCGGCGACGACGGTCTCAACGTCGTTGGAGGAGTTCTTCCAACAGCGGCGGGGAGTCTGTCAGGACTTCGCGCACTTCCTGATCGCATGCCTTCGTTCCATAGGTCTTCCGGCCCGATATGTCAGTGGCTACCTTGAGACCGACCCCCCTCCTGGAATGGAGAAGCTCCGGGGGGTGGATGCCTCCCATGCCTGGGTCTCGCTGTACTGTCCGGGTATCGGTTGGATCGATGCCGATCCGACGAACAACTGTTTCCCATCCCTCCGCCACATCTCGATCGGCTGGGGTCGTGATTACGCGGATATCTCACCGGTCCGGGGGGTCCTGGTGGGGGGCACCGACCAGATCCTGAAGGTATCGGTAGATGTGACCGCTTTCGGCTCCACTCCCGACTCTGACGGGAACTGATCGGGCTTCCTCTCCGGTCCGTTTCGAGGAGTGTTCTGGATCCGGGGCTTCACCGGCGTATGGATCCCCTCCTACGTTCGGCATCTTGCGGGGCACTACGGCCCTCGGAATTGCTCTTTGCCTTCCACGGTTTCTGACACTTTCTCGTCGCTGGTCCTGAAATCACCCTTGCCATCAGCACTCCATTGACGCATTTATTTCCAACTCTTGGAGCGCGAGCGTAGCTCAGTCTGGTAGAGCGTCACCTTGCCAAGGTGAATGTCGAGGGTTCGAATCCCTTCGCTCGCTCCATCTTTTGCCCGATTGCCGGCTCAAACCACATCCTGATCCAAGAGTCTTAGTTCAGGGCAGATTCCTGTGCGGGTCGACGATGAGATCCTTCCTGTTCTGCACCACGTTCTTCGGCGTCGCCAAGCTCTACGAAGAGGCTCCTTGGCGATATCCCAAGTGGATCGAGTACTACTCGCGCAACCTGGCTGCGTTCGGATCGGATCGACTGTTCCTCATCGACGACGGGTCCAACCCCGCGTTCATCCAGCTCCCGGGAGTCACAGTGATCGACGTCTCCGACTATCTCCCGTCTGAACTTCCTCCGGGTCCGGTCCTGTTCCGTTTCACGACCCACCTTGGAAAACTGCGCCCGTGGATCCCTCCCGGCGGGAATGGATTTCCTGGTTGGTGGCGGAGTTTCACGTTCTCACTGGTTCTGGCGGAGCGCTACGGGTACTCGAAGATCTTCCACGCAGAATCCGATCTCTTCGTGATCAGCCAGCGACTGGCCGACCACATCCGTCATCTCGAGTCTGGGTGGACAGCCTTCGCCAACACTGCCTACAAGGATTGGGCCACATCCCTGACCCAGCCTCGCCGACGCTGGGATTCGAACTACCAGCACTGGAGGAATCGGTTGCGGTACCTCTTGGTCCCGGCGGGCTATCCGATCTATCCCGAATCAGCCCTTCAGGTCATCTGCAGGGATCGTTTTGAAAGTCTCAGGGTGTTTCTCGACAAGGGGGTCGAGTACTGGAGCAGGGACGACCTCGCTGAACACTCCCTGCCCTTCGACTCGGTCTATTCCGATCTGGTGGGCATGCGGTACGGCGAATACCTCATCAAGGACTATCCTCGGAACGCGGACTACATCGCCCAGTCGCTGGAGCCCTGGACTTTCAACCAGGTTCTTCAGGGCTGATCTCCGTCACCGGGTTCACGCCGTGATTCCGATCCGGATCCTTCCTGCCCTCAACCAGCTTCCACGCCAACTCGATCGCCTCGGCCATGCTGGTGGGGTCTGCCACGTCTTTGCCGGCAATGTCGAACGCAGTACCGTGGTCGGGTGACGTCCTCGGATACGGCAGTCCCACGGTCCAGTTCACCCCGGTTTCAAAGGCGACCAGCTTCAGCGGCGCAAGTCCCTGGTCGTGGTACATGGCCAGGACAACCTCGTGGCGTCCCTCGATGGCGTCCCGGAAGATCGTATCGCCAGGCCATGGTCCCGTCACCTTCAGTCCCTCCTCCCGGGCCCGCTCGATCGCAGGCGACAGGATCGTCTGCTCCTCCTGACCCATCTTCCCTTCCTCCCCGGCATGGGGGTTGAGTCCGCAGACCGCGATCCGCGCCATCCGTAGACCGAGATCCCGACACGCCCGAACGGCAAGTTCCATAGAGGCCAACAGTCCTTCCTGCGTGATCAGTCCCGGGACTGCCGCCAAGGGAACGTGGGTGGTCGCCAACAGCACCCTGAGCCACCGCTGTCGTGAATCCTTTCCAAGGAGGAGCATCCCAGTGCTGGGATTTCCGGCGAGTTGGGTCAGCCACTCGGTCTGCCCCATAAACGGGACACCGGCCCGGATGATGGAGGCCTTGTTGACGGGACCGGTCACCAACGCGTCGATCTGCCCGGAGAGGGCCAGCCTGGACCCGGTGGTCAGGGACTGGATCGCCGCCCGGGCCGCTTGACCGTCGGGATCTGCTTCGCCTTGAAATTCCGGGTTGTTCTCCGGGGGCGTCCACCACAGTCCTGGTGCCTCTTGGCTTCGGCCCGGCCACTCCGGGATGGCCGTGGTCCACCCTTGGCGCCCTGCGTTCTCCTTAATCTTCTGATGTTCCGCGATCAGTAGAACCGCCCCCCTTTTGACGATACCGGTGCGAGCCACGGCCTTAAAGGCCACCTCCGGCCCTATCCCTCGCCCGTCACCCAGCGTCACTCCGAGCACACGCATCTCGCCCGGCCCGACTCAGTTGAAGTAGCGGATGAAGGAGTTCTTCCGGAGGCGGGCTACCCACTGCTTCCGGAGCCGCTCCATTTCCTCGCTCTTCAGGGTCTGCTCGATCTCATTCCGAACCTCGCTGAGGGACCGCATTCCTGCGGGTTTTCTCTCCTCCACCTTCGTTATGAAGATCGCTCCTCCTAGGTCCTGTATCCCGCTGATGTCACCCTCCTTCGCGGCGAACACAAACGTTCTCAGCTCCTTCCTGAGATCCGAATCCTTGTTCTCCACCCAACCCCGATCTCCCCCCTTGAACCGACGTGCATCGTCCGACAGTTCGTCTGCCACCTTCGCTAAATCCTCGCCCGCTTTGATCCGCTTCTCGGCGCCCTCCGCGATCTTCTTGGGTTCGCCGATCGCGTGCTTGGATTTGTCGATGACGATCATGCGGATCTTGGCGCGTTCCTCCTGTTTGAACCGATCGCCATTGGCCGCGTAGTACTTCTCGATCCGGGTGGGGGACACGAAGACGTTCTGGTTCACGTTCTTCATCGTCATGCTGTGGATGATGAACGCCTCTTTCTGGTCCTGCCGGTACTCCTCGTACCTCTGACCCATCTTTCGGAGGGTCTTCATAAGGGTGACCCTGTCACCGAATTGCTCTCGCGTCTGGGCCTGGATGATCTCGTTCACCACGCTGTCCGGCAGGCTGTACCCCGCCTTGGTAAACTCATCGAGGATCAGTCTCCGGTCGATGAGCTGGTCCAGACTGTCCCTGAGGATCTCCTGCTCCTTCTGACGGAGCTCATCCTCCCGGAAGCGTCCTTGTCTCATGGCCGCCTCGACAGCCCGCCGGGCTGAGACCTGGATTTCCTGATAGGTAATGACGTGGTCGTTCACGACGGCGGCCATGCCGTTGATGGGAATCCCTGAGGGTGCGAGCTGCCCATTGGCTGGACAGAGCCCCACCAGGAGCGTTGCCACCACGAGGACCAATCCCTTGAACCGACCTCGAATCATGCGCGAGATCCTAGGTGGTTTTCGATTCCATCTGCAATCCGGCATTCCCTCGCTCTTTCTCCTAGTCGATCCACGTGGACTCCGAGCCGGTCGACTGATTTATTGCGCCCCGCGGTGACCGATCCTGCGCCCTCCATCCTGCTGCTGATCCCGGCCTACAATGAGGAACACCGGATTGGTCCGGTTCTCGACTCCTACGCGCGGGTGTTTTCGGAGCGCCTAGGTCCAGGCTCATCCATCGTCGTGGTCCTGAATGGGTGCCGGGACGCAACCCTGTCGGTGGTCGAGCTAGCCGAATCCCGATTTCCCTGCATTTCCCACCTCGAGTTCCGGGATCCCATCGGCAAGGGAGGCGCCCTGATCGAAGGATTGCGACTGGCCCCTAGGGCCGAGTTCATTGGCTATGTCGACGCCGACGGCGCGACCCCTCCCGAGTCCTTCCTGGATCTCGTCGCCCAGTCGATCGGATCCGGTGCCGACTGCGCGGTGGGTTCCCGATGGCTTCCCGACTCAAAGATTACCCACGTCCAGCCCGGCAAACGCCGGTTCGCCAGCCGGCTCTTCAACCTGTTCGTGGAGGCTTTCTTCAACATGGGCATCGCCGACACCCAATGCGGTGCGAAGGTCGTGAAACGGAAGGCGATCGAGTCGATCCATGGCCGCCTCGAACTCGCCGACTTGGCCTTTGACGTTAACCTTCTCTATTCTTTGGTCCGCGGCGGTTTCAAGGTTCTGGAGGTCCCTACGGTCTGGGAGGACAAGTTGGGGTCCCACGTTGTCTTCGATTTCAGGACCTCCCTTAATATGCTGCTCTCCCTGGTCCGGCTCCGGCTGGTCTATTCCCCGTTCTACGGATGGCTCAGACCCATCCGGCCACTTGAGGGCTGGCTCTACACCAAATTAAGAGCCCCGGCCCCTCGATCACACCACCCTGCGCCTTTGTCTCGGCGTTGATCGGTCCCCTCGATCCACACCTCCTCCGGAGGATCGGTTTTCCGGGTTCGTGGTGTCCTTCAGCTCATCCGCATCGGCATGATGACGTAGAGGAACGGTTTCTGGGTCTTGATCACCCCTGGGCTCAGTTCATCAATCACCTCGAAGGCGATTTCATCCTCGTCCAGCGACTTCAACGGATCCATAAGGAAGGCGGGGTTGAAGGCGATCGCGAAATCCTTCCCTTGATATGGAATTGCAAGTTCTTCACGCGCCTCGCCGATCTCCGGGGTGTTCGCTGTTATGGCCAATTGGTTCCTGCTGAAGGTCAGCTTCACCGAGTTGCTCTTGTCGCTGGTCATCAGCTCGGCCCGTTTCAAGGCTCCAAGGAGTTCCTCTCGGTTGATCTGGATCCTTTCCTGGCATTCGCCGGGTATCACCTGTCGGTAGTTTGGGTAGGTCCCGTCGACGAGCTTCGATTGGATCACCACGCCCAGACCATTGGATCCGGTGAGGTGGAAGGCGACCTGGTTCTCGGAAAGACGGAGATCGACCGATCCCAACCCGGTTAAAAGCCGATTCAACTCGTTGATGGCCTTGGTCGGAACGATGAAGTCGACCACCGACTCAGCCGCCACCTCGGCTGCCTCATCGGTCATCGCCAGACGCCGCCCATCGGTGGCCACGAGCGTTACGGTGTGTTCCTTCATGCTGACGAAGATTCCATTCAGCACGTATCTGGCCTCGTCGCTGGAGGCTGCAAAGCTCGTCTTCCTGAGCATGGATCGGAGTTTCTCCTGCTCGAGGGTCACGGACTTGCCTTGGCGAACGATTCCAACCGGTGGAAACTCTTCCCCCTGGAGGCCATTGACCTTGAAGAAGGATCCGCCCGCCCGGACCGCCATGGTCGCTTTCTCATCGACCTCCAGATCGATCTCAGGAGCCTGGAGTTCCCGGACAATCCCGAAGAGACGCTTGACCGGAACCGTCGTCCTTCCGGGTTTGCTCACGGTCGCCTCCACCGTGGCCAGGATCGTCATGTCCAGATCTGTGGCCGTTAGTTCCAAGCGACCTTCGGCGGCGACCAGGAGTACATTGGAGAGGACCGGCAGCGTGGTACGCGAACCGACGACGTTCTGAACGGCCTGGAGACCTGTGACGAGCTGCTCCTTCGAGATCGAGAGCTTCATGTTGTTGGCCCAAGTATTGTGTAATCTCTTTCGAGAGAAAGCTATTAGTAGTGGTTGTTAGCAAATCCAACAACCCTTCGGACGCACCGCTTTTGGGCCTCATCAAGCAACCCCGCTCAACCAACAACCTTGTTGGGAAAGCGCAACAACCCGGTAGAGTCAGACTTCCTGACAGGCTTGTTTGGGGTTGTTAGGAGACTACTGACCACCATGTCAGGCCTCCGGACCGTGTGGTAACGCGTCAAAAGCCGCTCCCCCCATAGATTGTGCTTCCGTTCGTCGAGGACCATCGCATGCTCTGGCGCCTCGCGTGGACGGGCGCCCCAAACATTACTGCGGAGTCTTCGGGATTTTCGGCCATCCGAACGCGGCCGAGATCAGCTACTACGGTCTGTACGCACTACAGCACCGCGGCCAGGAATCAGCTGGGATCGTGTCCACCGACGGGGCCCATTTCTACACGCACAAGGGGATGGGGCTTGTTCCGGCCATCTTCGACGGGCAGGTCCTGCACAAACTCCTCGGAAAGGCAGCGGTCGGCCACACCCGGTATTCGACCACCGGCTCGTCAAACATCCAGAACTGTCAACCCCTGACGGTGGATTGTGCCAAGGGAAGGATTGCCATCGCTCATAACGGCAATTTGACGAATGCGGCGATGTTACGAGAGGAGCTCGAGGCCAAGGGCTCGATTTTCCAGACCACCGTCGACTCCGAGATCGTGCTGCATCTTCTGGCCCAGCCGGAGCGAGCAGGTGGACATGACAGCTCCCTGATCGAGGCGATGAACCGCATCGAGGGAGCCTATTCGTTGGTGATCCTGACGGAACGGGAACTCATCGGAGTCCGCGATCCCCACGGCTTCAGGCCACTGAGCATCGGTAGGCTCGAGAATGGAGCCTATGTGCTCTCCAGCGAAACCTGTGCCTTTGATCTCATCAAGGCCGAGTTCGTCCGGGACGTGGAACCCGGCGAGATCGTCATCATCGATGAAAATGGCCTGCGGAGTCTGCAGGCGTTTCCGGAGACGAAGCGCAGCGCCTTCTGCGTCTTCGAGTACGTCTATTTTGCCCGTCCCGATTCCTCGATAGCCGGACGCAGTGTCTACAAGACCCGTGTGGAGATGGGACGCGAGCTGGCCCGTGAGAATGGGGTGGACGCCGACATTGTCATCCCTGTCCCGGACAGTGGCGTCTGTGCTGCCCTAGGGTATTCGCTGGAGAGCGGAATCCCGTTCGAGATGGCGTTCGTCCGAAACCATTATGTAGGACGCAGCTTCCTCCAACCCTCCCAGTTTGTCCGGGACTTCGCCGTCCGGGTGAAATTGAACCTGATCGCCGACCTGGTCCGCGGAAAACGCGTTGTGATCATTGATGACTCGATCGTCCGTGGAACCACGAGCAAGGCACGCGTGACGAGCCTCAAGGAGGCTGGGGCCAAGGAGGTCCACTTCAGGGTCAGCTGCCCGCCCCACATGCACCCCTGCGTCTACGGGATCGATTTTCCGGAGCGAAACAAGCTTATGGCGGCGAACCACTCGCTGGAGGAGATCCGCAAATTCCTGAACGCCGACACCCTCGGCTATCTGTCCCTCGACGGAATGGTGCGGGCGACCGGCAGGCCCAAGAACGAGTTCTGTCTGGCCTGCTACAACGGAGAATATCCGGTGAAATACGATCCCGCCGTCGACAAACACATCATCGAGCGGCGACGAGGACGCACCAATGGGCTGGGGTTGGAGATCGCCATGGAGCAGCGCCAGCAGCGTCTGCTCTGAGACAGGCCCAGGTCACGATTCGCCGAGGAGCCTGGAATAGAGCTCCTCATAGCGGCGGATCATCAGGGACATGTCGAACTCCGAGGCCCGGGATCTGCAGGCCGACGCCATGGACTCGAGATCGGCACGAGACAAGGAGAGTACAGACCGGAGTCTTCCGGCCAAGGCCGCCTCGTCACCCGTCGCAACGGACCACCCCTCCAACGATTCCCGGATCAATCCCGAGGCATTCGCCTTGTCAGAGATCAGGACCGGCTTTCCGGCGGCTAGGGATTCCAAGGCGGCGTTGGGGGTCCCTTCCCACAACGAGGCCAGTACCGTGAAATCAGACGCATGCAGGAAGGCCGCTGGGTCCGTTGTCTGAGGAAAGACCCGGACCTGACCCTCAAGTCCAGAGCCTCGGATCGCAGCATCAAGGCGACCATGGACGACGGAACATTCCGGCTCACCGACGATCCAGATCTGATGCCTTGGATTCAGGGATCCTTCCTGGCTGAGGCGGGCCAGAGCCCGAGCGAGTAGGTCCGGGGACTTTTGCAGTGTGATGCGGGCCAGCATCACACCGACCCGTTCGGCGTCTGGCGCCAGACAGGACCTGAGACCCGGATCCGGATTGGAAGCGAAGAGAGACGTGTCCAATCCGTTCGGGATGTAGCGTAGTCTGGACTCACCGATACCAGCCTCATCGCGGAGGCGGATCTCCATGTCCGGGCTGTTGCAGACGATGAAGGACGACAGCCGCTGCTCCAGACGTTCGTTCCGGAGCTGTCGGGAATCGTATGCGGTGCGGATGGCGGTCAGTAGCCGGAATCGTCCGGGAAGGAGGAGCCGAGCAAACCGAGTGAGGTGGTTGCAATGATGGCTGACCGAGTGGACGAGGTCCGGACCGAAGGACCGGAGGCAGCGGAGCATGCCCAGCACCGAGGAGGGAATCTCCGAGGCCGACCAACGTCGATCGAGTTCAACCACCTCGATCCCTGAGTCGAGAAGCCGTTGAACAAAATGGCGGCTCTGGTTCATCCGAGGCCCATGCAACGCAACCACCCGAGGAAGAAACCGTGAACGATCCAGACGCGTCACGAGCTCGACTGTCTGGCGCTCAGCGCCGCCTGCCGCAAGGCTGTCGATGAACACAAGGATCCGAGCCAGCTTCATGGACGGGTTGACGCGAACCAGGATCGGGCCCACAGCTCCAGACAGACCAGGCTCCACATGCGGCTGGCCTGGGAGAGGTCGGTGGGACGTTTCGAAGAAAGGATGCGGGTGACGACCGACGGCTCCAGCCAGCGATGCAGGACAAGCGAAGGGGCGGAACGGAGGTCCTCAAGAAGCGGGGTCAGAGGACCGGACAACCAGCGCAGCAGAGGGACATCAAAGCCTCGTTTCCGGCGGCGGAGGATGTCGGGAGGCAGCACATCCTGGTGCGCCTGTTGGAACAGCCACTTGGAACCTGAGGCGTTAAGTTTCACATCAGGGGAAATCCGGGACATGTACTCGAAAATCCGATGATCGAGGAGCGGACATCGCACCTCGAGCGACTCCTTCATCGAGAGGCGGTCGACCTTCACCAGGATACCACCGGGCAGGTAGCCCGAGATGTCGAGCGACTGAAGCCGGGAGAGCAGAGGAAGAGACCCGGCGTCCGGGATTGTCCCGTATCGATCCCGGTCGGCATCGAAACCACCGAGGTGTCTTGAGAACTCGGGCCGGTACAGCGCATGCCTCAACGGTGTTGGGAAATAGGGACTCGAGATTCGCCAGATGGCGGGGTCCTGATGGATCCGGGCTATGTAGTCACCGTACTTCCGCGGCAGAATCCGGCCGACCGGTGCCACCACGGATCTCAACGGAGAGGGCACGCTTCGACGCAGCCGGTCCTGACGCCAGGCTCGACGATACCAGGTGTACCCTCCGAAGATCTCGTCGCCACCGTCCCCGCTCAGACAGACCGTCACGGCCTGTCGCGCCACCTTGGAGACGAACCAGGTCGGGATGATCGAATCGTCAGCGAAAGGTTCATCCATGTGCTCGATGAGCCCCGGCACCCAGTCCATCAATTGGCGAGGCGACAACACCTCATGGGTGTGGAGTGTTCCGCAGTGGCGGGCCATCAGTGCCGAAAACTGGCTCTCGTCATTCGGGTCGTCCTCGAACCCGATCGAGAACGTCTGGACCCGATGGGACAGGCGACGCGCCATCAGGGCCACAACTGCACTGCTATCCAGACCACCGCTGAGGAAGGCGCCCAGGGGGACCTCGCTCATCAGACGACACCCGACCGCCTCCTCAAGAAGGAGTCTGAGCCCTGAGGCGAGGATTTCAGGAGGGTCGTCCCGGAAGGAATCCGGCGACCCGAACGAGGGCTGCCAATAGCAATGGAGTTCGACACGCCCCGAGGAATCGACCTTGAGGAAGTGACCCGGGGGAACCTTACGGATGGTCCGGAAGATCGACCGGGGTGCGTTGACGAATCCCGAGCACAGGAACTCGTCGAGAGCCTCGGGGTCCAGATCGAGATCAAGTCCAGGGACATCCCGGAAGACCTTCAGCTCCGATCCGAAGATCACGCGTCCCCCATGGATCGAGTAGTAGAGAGGTTTCTTTCCGAAACGATCGACCGCGAGGAGCAGCGAGCGTTGGGTCGCATCCCAGAAAGCGAACGCAAACATCCCAACCAGATCCGAGAGGGCCGCCGATCCCTTCCACTCGAGAAGATGCAGCAGCGTCTCGGTATCGCCCGAGGTGTGGAACGCGAATAGGGTTTCGAGTCCCTGCCTTAGCTCCCGGAAGTTGTAGATCTCACCGTTGAACGTGATCCACGCCGAACGGTCGGCGTTCGACATCGGCTGATGGCTGTGGGCGAGATCGACGATACTCAGTCGCCGGAATCCGAGTCCGAGAGGGCCTTCGACATGGACCCCCTCCTCATCCGGACCCCGGTGAAGGATCCGTCGGGTCATGGCGGCGACGACGTCCCGATCCACCGGTTCGTCCGAGCCAAAGTTCCAGATGCCGCAGATGCCGCACATTCGAGATAGGCGCGGAACGCCGTCACGAGTGTCCCGATGTCGGCGACCCACTCAATCCGATAGTCGGCGGAACTGAGGCAACGCTCCCCTGCCCCGAAACGGCTTGTTCGCCACACCGCCTGCCTTTTAGCTAGGCCACCTTCGATTCACCATGTCCTTCGTCAGCTGGCCGTTCGCCCTCTTTCTGCCGGTGGTGTTCGCCCTGCACTACCTGGGTCGAAGCCAGGGCTGGCAGGTCGGGGTGCTGACGCTCAGCAGCTTCATCTTCTACGGTTGGAGCCATCCCCGCCTCATTCCGCTGCTGGCCATCGCCTGTTGGGTCAACAGTGCCGCCTCGTGGGCCCTGTTCAGATCTGGGCAGACGGATCGGCAACGAAGGCAGGTGCTTCTCTGGGCCCTGGTCTTCAACCTGGGAACCCTTGGATTCTTCAAGTATGCGGCGCTCATAGGAAGACTGGTCCTGCCCGAGGCGCTCTGGAGCCTGATCGGACCCTGGCTCAGCAGCATTCCCCTGCCCGTCGGCATTTCCTTCTTCACCTTCCAAGGGATCAGTCTCGTCGTCGATGCGTGGCATGCCGGATCGAAGGGCATCCCAGGACTTCCCGGGGAGGATGGTGGCGGCCGAGTGGGACGCCACTACGGCAACGTCACCTTCTTCAAGGCGTTCTTCCCGCAGCTGGTGGCGGGTCCGATCGTGAAGGCCGGCGAATTCTTCCACCAGATCGGCCCCAAGCGCCTGACCCAGATCCCTTGGGATGCCTCCGTGAAGACCCTCATCCTGGGCTTCTTCCTCAAGATGGTAGTGGCGGACAATCTGAAGGAGGTGACGGCGGCCATCCGATACCCGGAATTCCTCGACCTCCCCAGCATCAATCTGGCCGCGCTCGTCTACGCCTTCTCGTTCCAGCTCCTAGCCGACTTCGCCGGGTATTCGCTCATCGCCATCGGATTGGCCCGGTTGTTCGGGTACGAACTGCCCGCGAACTTCAACCACCCGTATCTCAGCCGCAGCATCACCGAGTTCTGGAGGCGGTGGCACATGACCCTGTCGTCCTGGCTCCGCGAGTATCTGTACATCCCTCTGGGAGGCAACCGGAGCGGTGAATGGAGGACCTATCAGAACCTGTTCCTTGTGATGTTCCTGGGTGGACTCTGGCATGGGGCCGCGTGGAGCTATGCCGTCTGGGGAACGGCCCATGGCGTTCTGCTGGCCTTGGAACGGCTGACCGGGCGTCACCGAGTCTCGGATTCGAGGCCTTGGTCCCTCCTGTCGATCCTTCAGGCATTCCTCTGCTTCACCGCCGTGACCTTTCTGTGGCTCCTCTTCCAGCTCCCTGAATTTGGCCAAGCGGTTCTTTACCTTCGTACCCTCGCAACCCAAGGCGGTCCTCCCCAGGTCCAGGCCCTGTATGTGATCGCCTGCTTCTCCCTCCCCGTCGTCCTCTGGCACCTCTGGGGAGCCATCGAACCCTGGCGTCGGACGTGGTCTCGGCAGACCTCGGATCGGGTCACGGTCGTCCTCCACGGTTCCATGCTCTTCCTGATCCTCACCAACTCCGGACCTCCGGGAGAGTTCATCTACTTCCAATTCTGAACTCATGCAGTCCGCATCCCAATCGCTCAGGATCCTGATCGTGGCCGCGGTCTTGTGTGGCCTCTGGAGTGTTGTCCGAATCCAGTTGCCGAAGCCGGAGCTCGCCGAAACCAACTACACGGCGAACCGGATGAGGATCGAACGGTTCCTCGAAGGCCCGAAACCCAAGTGCCTGATCGTGGGGACTTCCATTGCCGGACGGCTTCTCCCTAGCTATTTCAAAGGTTCAGGCCTTGAGAATATCGTTAATCTTAGTCTCGACGGTGCCAGTCCAATCACCGGCCTCCAACTGACCCTCGGCCAGCCCAAGACACCCGATCTGGTCCTCCTCGAAGCCCATCGACTGTGGAACCCCGTCCGGGCCAATGATCACCAGCTGCTCGCCCTGTCCCAAGGCATGGATCGACGTTTGCACAGTGAAGTAACGTTAACGAAAGCGGACAGCCGGCCCACAACGGTCCTGTATGGATGGTTGAAATCCCATCAGCATCAGGAAGGGGGCCAAGTAACCGAAGCCAAAGGCCCGGTTAACCCTAGCGGAGTCTTAAAAACGGTTCCTCGCCCTGAGGAATTGATCCGGGCGGTCCACGAATTGGAGGCGCGAGGGACCAAGGTCGTCATGATCCGGCTTCCTGTGGGTCGGGAGAATCCGGTCGATCCGAAGGGGCAGGATGATGTGGATCTGTTGGTCAAAGACCTAGGACTTCCGACGATCGACCTTTATCGTCAAAGCCTCGAATGGGCTGAGCCTATTCGGTATTCGGATGGGCTCCACTTGGCGCCGGAGAGTGCCCGTCGACTCGCCTGTGCCCTGGCGCTCCAGGCCAAGCGGTGAGGGAGGCTTGAGGCACTTGGGTTGGTTAGATCGGTGCCGCACAGCGATGGCATCAATGTCGGATGCCCCAGACAAAGGGGTCCGCAGGATGGAGCAGGAGGGAGGAGCGAGCCGTGACGAAGGCCGATCCAGACAGAGTCGGGAGGATCACGCCCTTGGATCGATCGATCCATCGATACGACCCGGTGAACCGGGAGCCAACAATGCTTTCCTGGACCCAGAGGGCCCCCTCCTCCAGGACACCGTCGGTGGCAAGACAAGCCAGCTTAGCGCTGGTGCCCGTGCCGCAGGGGGAACGGTCGTAGGCATTGCCAGGACACAGGACGAAGTTCCTCGAATTCGCCCCAGGAGACCCGTCCGAGAACAGCTCAATATGGTCGATCTCAGGAAATCCATTGCGGTTGAGGTGGTTCCGAATTGCCCAGGCCACTTCCGTGAGGGAGTCGATCCGGTCAAGGGACAGGTCCAGGTGGGGTTCCCGAACGAGAAAGAACCAATTGCCACCCCAGGCGACGTCGCCGACCACGGGAGAAGAAAACCCAGGAATCTGGATCGAAACCCGATGGGCCGTCCGGTAGCTCGGCACATTGTCGAGGGAGACCCGACCATCGTCATGGAGAAGCAAGGAGACGAGACCGACCGGAGTCTCGAGACGATGGACACCGGGGGCGATCCGACCGAGGTGATGAAGACTCGCAATCACCCCGATGGTGCCGTGGCCACACATTCCCAGATATCCGACATTGTTGAAGAAGAGGACCCCTCCGAGGGTTTCCGGAAGCGTGGGCGGGACGAGCAAAGCCCCTACGAGAACATCGGAACCCCGCGGCTCATTGACGATGGCGGATCTGTAGGGGTCGAAGCGGTTCCGGAATTCGGCGAGACGTTCCTGACAGGAACCCGGACCCAAAGGGGGGCCGCCTGAAAGGACAAGCCGGGTGGGCTCACCGCCGGTGTGGGAATCAATGATTTCGATCGGAGCCTCTGGGAACGGAGGGGTCGCCATGGAATAACGCAGTGGGAGTTGAAGGGTGGGTACCTAGGGCGATTGAAACCAGCCTAGAATCCAGTGTGGGCGAACAGACGGTGGATAACTCTGGATTGTTCCTGCAGGGTCGGTTTGTCAGCCTCGTCCTCAACATGAGGCGAACCGGTCTAGGCAAGAGTTTGGAAACGTTGATGGAGCCTTCGCCGACTCCTGGGAAGACCCATGAGGGCCCCGAAGGGGCGGTTCGATTGTTCCTCAGGACACCCGAAAGACCGACGACTGAACCCGCGGTTGAGGTGCGTGTCCAGGACCCGACTCCGGCTGTTAAGGTGACCCGAATGCCACCCACCCCGGGTTGGATCCCGGCGGTCCTGTTCGGTTTGGACGTCGTGCTGGTGGCTACGGCCGGACTCCTCCTCAGCGTGGGTACCCGTGAAATCGGAAAGGTACTGATTCTCGGAAGCATCCTGATCGGTGTCGCGGGAGTAGCGGGAGTGTTGGGCGTCAGGTTGTGGCGGGGGGAGTAAGGCCGAGAGAAGCCGGTCTTGTGTTCCACGTGGAACACAACCCGGGTTTGGGTCTAACCTGACGGCATGTTCGAGTATCCGAAGCGATACGACGTCATCGTCGTTGGCGCGGGGCATGCCGGTGTGGAGGCCGCCTTGGCCTCGGCCCGAATGGGGTGTCAGACCCTGTTGTTGACCACAAATCTGGACACGATCGGTCAGATGTCGTGCAACCCGGCGATCGGTGGACTGGCCAAGGGACATCTGGTCCGGGAGATCGATGCTCTGGGCGGGGAGATGGGGAAGACCACGGATCTGACCGGAATCCAGTTCCGGATGCTGAACATGCGCAAAGGCGCTTCAGTGCGCGCACCTCGGGCGCAGTGTGATAAGAAGGCCTACCAGTTCCGGATGAAGTGGATCTGTGAACGGCAATCGAACCTCGACTGCCGACAGGCCCAGACTGTCGCCTTGGTCCGGGAAGGGGATCGGGTTGTTGGGGTCGACACGGCGCTGGAGGTTCGATTTCGGGCGGAGGTGGTGGTTGTCACCACGGGGACCTTTCTCCGGGGCCTGATGCACGTCGGATCCAACCAGCAGAGCGGTGGCCGAGCCGGCGAAGCCGCTTCGATGGGCCTCTCGGGATCGCTCAAGGAGGCAGGCCTTGAATTGGGTCGACTCAAGACCGGCACCCCACCGCGCCTGGTCAAACGGTCTCTGGATTTTAGCCGATGTGAAGTCCAACCGGGTGAGGATCCACCGTCCTGGTTCTCCTATTGGAAGGAGGACGTCTGGAACGATCCGTTGTTCCACGTGGAACACGGGCGGCCGATGGATCAGCGTGCCGACCAGACCTCGATCTACCCTCCGGGCTCCATCCTCGATAGAATCGGCGGCCAGCTGTCGTGCTGGATCACCACCACGACGGAAAAGACCCGGGAGATCATCCTCAAGAATCTCCACAAATCTCCCATGTACTCCGGGGTCATCGAGGGCATAGGTCCCCGGTACTGTCCGAGTATCGAGGACAAGTTTGTCCGCTTTGCCGACAAACCCCAGCACCAGCTATTCCTCGAGCCGGAGGGAGTCGCCACCGACGAGATCTACGTCAACGGATTCTCCACCTGCCTGCCCTTCGAGGTTCAGATCGAGATGGTCCGAACCATCGTGGGGTGTGAATCCGCGGGGATCCTCCGTCCCGCCTATGCCGTGGAATACGACTTCAGCTATCCCACGCAGTTGGCCTCCAGTCTTGAGACCAAGGTGTGTCGGAACCTGTTCCTTGCCGGTCAGATCAACGGAACCTCTGGCTATGAGGAGGCTGCGGCACAGGGCCTGATCGCGGGGATCAATGCGGCACGGCGGGTTCAGGGAAGGTCGCCACTCGTCCTAGGCCGGGATCAGGCCTACATCGGGGTCTTGATCGATGACCTTGTGACGAAAGGCACCACGGAACCCTATCGGATGTTCACTTCCCGAGCGGAATACCGGCTCCTGCTCCGACAGGACAACGCCGACCTGCGGTTGTCAGGGTTGGGACGTGAGGTGGGGCTCCTGTCGGAAGCCCATCATGCCCGGGTGGTCGAAAAGGAGGCGTCCATCCGCAACGAACTCGCAAGGATCTCCACAACACGTTGGGGGCAAGACACTTTGGAGGAACTGCTCCGCCGACCGGAGGTCGCCTATCGCGACCTTCAGGGTGCCCGCACGGACCTTTCCGATGAGGTGATCGCGCAGGTCGAGTTCTCTGTGAAGTACGCAGGCTACATCCAACGGCAGGTCGCCGAGGTTGAGCGTTTCCGAACGATGGAGGAACGCGAGATTCCGGAGGGATTCGATTTTGGGCGGGTTCCTGGACTTCGGAACGAGGCCCGTCAGAAGCTGGGTCAGATCCGTCCCAGGACCTTTGGACAGGCGTCTAGAATCTCTGGAGTGTCACCCGCGGATCTCAGTCTCGTTCTCGTCTGGGCCAAGCGGGGCCTAGGAGGATCAACCGAGGAAGGCTGTGGATCCGCCGACTGTGGGGGTGGCGGACCGGCCTAGGCTCCCAGCAGCTCCGCCTTGGGGCACACTCAGACAGGCTCGACCTGATCTGCATCCACGCGCAGTGCGGCGGCCTGCCCGATGAAGTCCAGACGGAGTTGGATTTCCAAGGCTCCCTGCCTCTGGATCACCACACCTTCGACGCCTCGGAGTGGACCCAGTTTGATCCGGACCCGCTGTCCCTCGACGATGTTGGGACATAGCCGCACCTCCGAATCCAAGGACAAGGCCGCCAGGATCTGTTGGAGCTGGGAGGCGAATTCGAACTGATCCGGGGGTTCCAGAAGGTTCGCCAGATACTGGTTCTGACGGATTTTCGAGGCAGAGAACCGGTCAACGTGAACAAACAGGTATCCGGGAAACAGGGGCTTCAGAAAGTCGACCTTCTTTCGACGGTATTTTTTGACCGATTTGAAAACCGGTAACGTTGTCGAATACCCTTCCCGATGACAGAAGTCCTGAAGTTTCTTTTCACACCTCGGTCTGACGTGCGCGACGAACCAGAGGTTCTCCTGGTCCAGGATTTCGAGCCGATCCACAACCTCCTTTTGGTCAGGAACTCGCATCTTAGGATTGCGCGCCGGACTCAGCGGCGCGTGCGTTTTCCAGGCGGTTGATGAACCAGGCCAAAAGAATGACCCCGGCACTGGTGAAACCAAGGATGCTCCATCCCGCGGTGTCATGCCATTTATCAACGATATCGATACCGTGACGATAGGCGAGCACTGAAAGGGTGTAAGAGCGAATTAGATTACCGATAACGGCAAGGGCGATACCGAGGAAGAAAAACGCGATCTTGGCCGAGAGGCGATGGAGGATCAGGTCGGTGATGAACAGGGCGGCCATAAGGCTCGACTGGAGGCTTCGGATTCCGCTGCAGGCCTCATCCACGCCAACCTGGCCGTTCGGGAGGAGAATCACATGGGCCTGACGTGCGGCCGGGATTCCAGTGAGGTTGAGCAGTTCAACATCGAGGATGGAGACCCAAGACTGAAGGGTGAAGACGATGGGGTTCCAGAGGATCTTGGGGATCGGTACCGCGAGGAAGAAGAACAGGAAGGGAAAGGCGAAGTGGCGGAGCGTCCTGGGTCCGCGGAGCAACAGGATGTTGCCCACGAGGAACAGGGCGCATCCGAGGCTCAGGCACATGCACTGGGCGGGGGATCGAGCGACGCCGATCCGATAGAGCTCGGCCACCGTGACGAGGGGAAAACCCAGGATGCCCAGGCCGAGAGGCCAGTAGGAGGTCGACGGTGAGTCGTCGACCGGTGCGGATTCGAGCCGGTCCCAGATCAGGAATCCGGTGAGAGCCGCGACAAGCCAGCCATGTTGGAATTCGGGATTGCCGGCCCACTGGAAGGAGAGGTCCCGGACCCACCAGAAGACGATGAAGGCAGGGCCAAGCCACTGCAGGACTCCAGCGGGAATCCGGCGCAGATGGGTTGAGAGGCCTCCTGACATCGAAACGATCTGAGGGACCCAGCCTCGAAACGCGATGGATTCACCGCAAGAGGAAAAGGCCATCCCTGCGAGTGGGGAGCACCAGAGGGGTGAGGATCCGAGGAGAGCGGCATGAAGCGGGCCCACGGCGAACATCCGCGTTGCTCCGGCCAGTGCTCTGTTCATGCTCTCCGAGCCTGATCGATTCCCAGTTGTATCCGGAGTCGGATCGGCACCCCTCGGGGCCCATAGCTCAACGGTTAGAGCAGGGGACTCATAATCCCTTGGTTACAGGTTCGAATCCTGTTGGGCCCACCAAACCCCAGGCAGCCGGGGCTCGACGGAATCAACCTGCGTGGGCCAGCCTGCCGGGGTGAGCGATACCTTAAAGGCGTTGCGGGCTCTGGCGGATCCAACCCGTCTCCGTCTCCTCTCCCTCCTCGAGCACGAGGAGCTTTCCGTCAACGAGCTTCAGGAGATCACACGCCTTGGGCAGTCCCGCATCTCCACCCACCTCGGCCTCCTCCACGAATCCGGCTTCGTCACGGCCCGACGGGAGGGAAAGCGTACGTTCTATCGCATCGCACCCAGATCCCAGGAGGATCGGGAACTCGTGCAGGTGGGTGTCCGAGGAGCCCAGGAACTCCCGGAGCGGTCAGCCGATGTCATCAACCTCCGGCGTGTCATCGCCCGGCGTTCCGAACAGGCGGAGAAGTATTTCAATGAGGTCGCGGGTCGGTTCGACCGCAGCTACGGGCCCGGACGATCGTGGCAGGCTTTTGGCCACATGCTGTTGCGGATCCTGCCGCCGCTCGAGGTTGCCGACCTGGGTTCGGGCGAAGGGCTCCTGTCGGAACTGCTGGCGCTGCGCTGCCGGAAGGTCATCGCCGTCGACAACTCCGAGAAGATGGTCGAGTACGGCGCGGCCAGGGCGAAGAAGAACGGGATGACCAACCTCGAGTTCCGACAGGGCAATCTCGAGGATCCGCCGATCGAGGCGGACACGGTTGATCTCGTGATCCTGAGCCAGGCGCTCCACCACGCCGAATCCCCCGCCCGTGCCATCCAGAGCGCCTACCGCATTCTCAAGCCCGGGGGTCAGGTCATGATCCTCGATCTCGTGAAGCATCGATTCGAACGGGCGAGGGAACTGTACGGGGATCGATGGCACGGATTCGCCGAGGCCGATCTCCAGGACTGGATGGAGAAGGCCGGCTTCCGACGGATCGAGATCACCGTTGTCGCCCGCGAAGAAGCGCCACCCCACTTCGAGACCCTCCTCGCCTCGGGCATCAAGTCGGAGCGCACGAAGTCCTGAGCCGAGAGCCTATCGACGGTCGCCCGGGCCCGGCAGACTTTTTGGTTCGACCCGTCGGCACCCTCATCCAACCCTGTCCCGCATGGATGCACCGCTCTTGACGCTCGATCTCCCCGGAATCCCGAAGGTGAAATCCGGGAAAGTCCGGGAGGTCTTCGATCTCGGGGATCGTCTCCTCTTCGTCGCCACCGACCGGATCTCCGCCTTTGACTGTGTGATGCCCAACGGCATCCCCCAGAAGGGACAGGTCCTTACCCAGATCTCGCACTTCTGGTTCGACTTCAGCGCTCCTTGGCTCCGCAACCATCGCATCGGTCGCGCCCACGATCCGCTGCCCCCGGAGCTCCAGCCCCACGCCTCCCAGGTGCGCGGTCGCAGCATGATCGTGCAGAAGGCCAAACCGCTCGCCATCGAGTGCGTCGTCCGAGGCTACCTCGCCGGATCCGGTTGGAAGGAATACCGGTCCAGCCAGACCGTCTGCGGGATCCCGTTGCCGTCTGGACTGAAAGAGTGCAGCGAACTCCCTGAACCGATCTTCACGCCCGCCACCAAGGCCGAGACCGGCCACGACGAGAACATCTCGTACGCCCAGGCTATCGACATCGTCGGCAGCGAGGTGGCGGCAAAGGTCCGAGACCTGAGCCTGCGTCTCTACGCGGAGGCGCGACGCCACGCGAGGGAACGTGGCATCCTCATCGCCGACACAAAGTTCGAGTTCGGGATCGACGACTCGGGTCTGCTGTTGATCGACGAGGCCCTGACACCCGACTCCTCCCGCTTCTGGCCCGCAGACCAGTACCAACCGGGACGGGGTCAGCCCAGCTACGACAAGCAGTTTGTTCGCGACTACCTCGAGACTCTCGACTGGGACAAGACGCCTCCGGCACCCGCCTTGCCTCAAGACGTGGTGGAGAAGACGCGGAACAAGTACCTGGAGGCCTACGAGAAGCTGACTGGGTCACCCTTGGCGGTCTAGGCCAGCGCGATGATCCGCGGGTGGGTGGGAATAGCACGGGGCAGGGTGGGCCCGACTAGGATCTGGGCGCCGCCAGCACAAACCAGTCCGGCTGGAACACGCCGAGAGGTCCCCGGAGCTGGGACAATTCCGCCTCCGGACCATGAACCTCCATCCGGATCAGGTCGGTCTCCGAGAGGAGGCGCTCGAAGCCATCCGATGTGCAGGCGAGATGGTCGAGGAGCGAAACCGCCGAGGGAAACCCGATGCGCAGCGCCAGGTCGTCGGATTGAAAAGAGGCCTCATGGAACAGGACCAAGGGTTCGTCCGAAGCGCGTCGGTCGAGTTCACCGAGCAGACGGTCCACGATCTCGCGGCGCCCGGGATGGATCCGGAAGGTGGCCTGGATCGCGACGAATTGGGAGAGTCGTGACACGCGGGGAAGGGAGAGGTTGTGAAGGGAATTGCCAAGAGCATCAACGACGACTGGCCATGAGGGACTCGATCTCGTCGACCTCGAGCGGAATGGCTCCCATGAGATCCTCGAACCCTGTCTCGGTGATGAGGATGTCGTTTTCCAGGCGCACACCGAAACCCTCGTCCTTCAGGTACATCGCCGGCTCGACGGTCATGACCCATCCCGGGGCAAACGGTTCGGTGGTGAACCCGACGTCATGCACATCGAGACCCAGAGGATGCCCGCAGCCGTGCATGTAGAATCGCTTCACCGGAAGGACCATCCGATCCTCGACCTTCACCTTAAGGTCTTTGGGCTTGAGCAGCCCGAGATCGACACACTCCCGGGCCATCAATTCCTCGGACTCCTCCTGCCACTGCTGAGGCTTCTTGCCCGGGGTCAGACCGCGAATCTGGGCCTTCAGCACCCGGAGGACCGCCTGATAGACCTGTCGCTGCCGCCGCGTGAATCGACCGGAGACCGGAATGGTTCGGGTCATGTCGGCATTGTAGTTGGCGTAGCTGGCGCCCACGTCGAGCAGGAGGAGGTCGCCGTCGCGGCACATCTCCTGGTTGTCGAGGTAGTGGAGGACGCAGGCGTTGGCCCCGGAGGCGATGATCGGTGGATACGCGAAGGTGGCGCGACGACGAATGAACTCATGCGAGAATTCCGCCTCGACCTCGCATTCATTGACCCCGGGTTTCACGAACCGCGCGACCCTCTGGAAACCCGCCTTGGTGATCTGACACGCCTTCCGAAGCAGATCGACCTCGGCCGGCGACTTCAGGATGCGCAGGCGATGCATCACCCGCGCGAGGCGATGGTAGGTGTGCAGCGGGAATTGCTGTTTTACCGAATCGACGAACCGGGCATCGCGGGTCTGAACAACGATGTCCGCACGCTTGTGCTCATTGGAGTTGAGGTAGACATGCTCGGCCTCGCACATCAGGCGATGGAAGAGTGCCGGGAAGCTCGACAACCACTCGACGCGTCGGACGCCAGTGACCTGCCGCGCCTCCTCCTTGGTCAGCTTATGGCCCTCCCAGGTGGCGATGTGGTCGTTCGTCTCCCGAAGGAACAGGATCTCCCGCATCCGCTCGTCGTCCGCCTCCGGATAGAGCAGTAGGATGCTCTCCTCCTGTTCTACCCCGGTGAGATAGAAAAGATCCGAGTTGGGTACCGGGCGATGGAGGCCATCGGCATTCGTCGGGACCAGGTCGTTGGCGTTGACGATCGCAAGGGAGTTCGGGAGCAGCAGACGAGCGAGGCGCTCCCGATTGTGGATGAACAGCGAGGGGTCGATGGGCTCGTGACGCATGGCCCAGGAGGGTGGCCGTGGGGAATGGGAAGTTTCAACCCCGGCCGAGACCCCGCCTGAAACCCGATAGGACCAAGGCCATGGTGGCCAGATGGGGTTTGAGACTTCGGCATGGCGTGGGATCCTTGGGCGTGTCGTCCGAACAGTCCCCTCAATCCGGGTCCGCCGGTACCCCAGCACGGAGCCGATTCAATTCGGAATCCTTCCATCAGGCCGCCGTGTTGTTCGGCTATCTCGGACCTTACAGAGGCCGCCTCGCCGTGGCGGCAGGTTGCCTGCTGGTCTCGACATCCCTCGGCCTCGCCTTCCCATTCCTGACGGGAAAACTCCTTGATGCCGCCATGGCCGGTAGCAGGTCGGGTACTCCAACCGCCTGGGCGTCCGGGATCGATGGCACCGCCCTGATCCTCGTCGTCTGCCTCGCGACGCAGGCTTTCTTCTCGTTCTTCTCCTCGATGGGATTCCATCAGTCGGGTCAACGTGCGCTCGCGGATCTCCGCATCGACACCTTTGGACGCCTCATCGGGTTCCCGATAGGATTCTTTGGGGATCGCCGCGTCGGCGAACTCTCGAGCCGCCTCGCGGCGGATCTGTCGGTGATCGAAGAGACCTTCACCACGACGATTCCGCAGTTCCTCCGGCAGACGACGCTTCTGGTGGGTGGCGTGATCCTCATTGCCGTCACCTCGTGGCGGCTCGGCGGGGTGATGATCTCCACCTTTCCGGTCCTCATGCTGGCTGCGGTCCTCTTCGGACGCCGGATCCGCAAGCGGTCCCGGGATGCACAGGACCGCCTCGCGGCAGGAGGTTCGGTCGTCCACGAGGCGTTGCAGGGCATCGCGACGGTGAAGGCCTTCGGAAACGAACGACTCGAGCTCGACCGGTACGCGCTGCAGATCTACGGCTTCCTGGATCTCGTCCTCAAGACCGCGATGTATCGTGCGTCGCTGGTCTCCTTCATCATCTTCGGGGTCTTTGGCTCCATTGTCCTCGTCTTCTGGTATGGCGCCCGATTGATGGAGTCCGGCTCCATCACCTATGGCGATCTGACCCGCTTCATCCTCTACACGACCTTCGTGGGTGGATCGGTCGCGTCGTTCACCGAGGTGTACTCCCAGGTGCAGAAGACGCTCGGCGCGACGGAACGCGTCCGGGAAATCCTCGCCGGCGGGCGGGAGGTTGATGCCACCCAACCCCGGCGACAGGGACCGAGGGATCGGTTGTCGGGGGCGGTGGAGTTCCAGGACGTCGGGTTCCATTACCCGTCGCGGCCCGAGATCGAGGTCCTCCGAGGTCTCCACCTCAGCGTCGCCCCGGGGGAAAAGGTTGCGTTGGTCGGACCCAGCGGCTCCGGCAAATCGACCCTCGTCTCGTTGTTGCTCCGATTCTATGAACCCCAGAAGGGTCGGCTCCTCCTCGATGGTCGACCCGCCCAGGATCTCGAACTGGAGCGGCTGCGGGATCAGTTCGCCCTGGTGCCCCAGGAGGTCCTTCTCTTCGCAGGAACCATCGAGGAGAACATCCGTTATGGTCGTCCTACGGCAACGGTGGAAGAAATCCGAGAGGCGGCTCGACGCGCTCTGTGTTCAGGGTTTATCGAGAAACTGCCCGAGGGATACCAGACGCTCGTTGGCGAACGCGGAATCCAGCTCTCCGGTGGACAGCGACAGCGTCTGGCCATTGCCCGTGCCCTGCTCAAGGACCCTTCGATCCTCATTCTCGACGAGGCCACGAGTGCCTTGGACGCCGAGAACGAACAGCTTCTGCAGCGAGCCTTGGAGGAACTGCTTCAGGGTCGGACCGCCTTCATCATCGCGCACCGATTATCGACGATCCGCAAGGTGGACCGGATCTTCGTGGTCGAGGAGGGCAGGGTGATGGAGTCCGGGAACCACGATGAACTCATGGCGCATCCCGACGGGCGGTATCGTCGCCTTGCGGAGATCCAGTTCGGAGCGCACTGACACATCGCCCAACAACCGGGGCCATGAACGCGGTGGTCTGGGTGGCGTCGGTCGTCTATACCCGGAGGACATCCCATGAATCCCAATGCCTCCGTTCGTCGTGTCCTTGGCCCTCTCTCGCGGCGGATCGCGTGGACGCTCCTCTACCTCGCCTCCGCAGATGGGGGCACCGTAAAGGGGGCCGACCAGGGGCAAACCCAACCGGTGAGACTTGAATGTGGGGAGGACGCGGTGACGTTTCGTCTGCGATCCAAACCCGTCGTCACCTATAGGGGAGGTCACGGCCTCCCCCCGTCCTGGGTCCCTGAGGAATACCGCCGGGCCGGTTATCTTCATCCCCTCGTGACTCCGGTAGGCGTCGTGGTGTCGGGCGACTATCCGAAAAACCATCTACATCACCATGGTCTCTGGACGGCCTGGGCGAAGACGGAGTTCGAGGGTCGGACCCCGGATTTCTGGAACATGGGCCAGAAGAAGGGTCGGGTGGAGATGATCCAGTGGCTCGGCTCCCGGGAGTCGGAAGAGGGTGCCGAAATCGAGGTGTTGCATCGCTATGTGGATCTCACCGCCCAGGAGCCGAAGACCGTGTTGCAGGAGGGCTTGCGCATTCGGGTGAACGCGACGGCCCCCGGGCAGCCATATCAGATCGATCTCACCGTCCGGCAGACGAACGTCACGGATCGACCGCTGGTGTTGCTCCAGTATCGGTACGGGGGATTGGGTTACCGGGGACTCGAAGCCTGGGAGGGTGATGCGAACTGCCGGTTCATGACCTCCGAAGGCATCACGAATCGGATCCAGGGCAACGAATCGAGGGGACGCTGGTGTTGGATCGGCGGCTCCACCGGAGGTGGTATTGCCGGCGTTGCGCTGTTGGGACACCCGTCGAATCTGCGGCATCCGGAGCCGATGCGGTTGCACCCCACGGAACCGTTCTTCTGCTGGGCCCCTCAGCAGCTCGGGGAGTTCATCATCCCGCCCAACGGAACCCACGTCCTCCGATACCGGATCCTGGTGATGGATGGAGAACCGAATTCAGGAAGCATCGAGTCCCAATGGCGAATCTGGACCAAGGCCCTTTGACGGATCGCCAGGAGGCGAGCCGCCCACAAAGGGAAGGGAGCGGACTGACCGGGGTCACTGGAAGGAAAAGGTGTCGCAGCCAGTGGGATCAGAGGATCTGCAACACCCAGCGGCACTCTCCAAAAACCTGTCTCTACTCGTCTTTCCCGGCGTCTCTGCGTCTCTGCGTGAGTCCCCCCTCTTTTCCCCTCTACTCCTTTTCGCCTCTTGCGTGATCCCAGTGGGTAGCCCATACCACGCGGGCGCTAACGACGCCCTCCTGCCGGTGTGGCGAAATGGCAGACGCGATAGACTCAAAATCTGTTTCCCGCAAGGGAGTGGGGGTTCGAGTCCCTCCACCGGCACCACCTTCAAGAACCGCGGGTTATCGCGGTTTTTTGTTTTCCAAAACGCGATGGAAAGCGGGTCCGAGCACCCTGTGGAAATCCGGAACTTGGGGTCGAACACCCTGTCCTTCTACCGACTGCGACCCGGTGCACTGGATGTCCCAACACCACGGTCTTGCGCGCCGATCCGCAGCCCCCATTCCGCAACGATTTGACTTCGACCCGATCCATTGGGACGGCCCAGGGTTTGTCCATGTCGCCCAGCTACAGCCCAGGGATGGAGGATTTCGACGGAACGCCGGATGGATCCGGTTGTTCGGCGTTCGTGGCCTCGCCATTGACCCGGGACACGGTTCGCAACACCGCCGATTCGGGCAATGCGGTGACGGGGGTCGACACCTTGGGGGCGGACCCCAACGGCAACGCCCCGGGATGGGATTCCGGCACGCTTTGAACGGTCTGATCGGGTCGCCCGTTGAATCCGGGTGTGTCTTGAACGCGCACGCGATGGAACGCCGCGCTTTCTTCGAAGGAGACCGTCCGACTCCAGATCGCCCGTCCGGACGGGTCGGATTGAACATCCACTACCGACCATGACGGCGGATCCAAGGCGGGTGAGACCTCCCATATCAAGCGGACTGTCGTCACTGGAACCTTTGCCTCGACACGCCATCCACCCCCGTCAGACACCAGGGACAGTCGGACATCGGTTCCGACGGGAGAGAGGAACTCCACGACCCCGCAGAGCGGGTTGAACGTGACAAACGCCCAATTCGGACTCGCCAGATCGTTCCAGTATCCGGCCGGATGGCCGTAGGCGTTGGCCGTGTTGAGCATGTGGACATGGTTCTCGCCTTGGGTGACCGGTGAGTCATCCGGCTGACCCGGAAGCCAGTGCGTGTAGGTGACCGGCTCGCCACCGATCCACGCGAAATCCCCGCCGGGTGAGATGCGGTGCAGACCGATCCATAGGCTTCGGGATCGACCCCCCCGATTGCCGAACCGGTCAAACAGCCAGGATTGCTCCTCCTCCGTACGCACCGTGGCCAGGTGCCCGCCTAGGCTGACGGCCAAGGCCTCGGCCTCCTCCCACGTACTCTCGCCCAAGAGAGAATAGGGATGGTGATTAACCGGGCTGACGAACGGCCCTGCAATGACCTGTGCAAGGGCGGAGGGCCCTGTGAGCAGCGCCGTCATGATGAGGACACACCGTCGCACAGACCGGCTTTCTGACGGGTCGAGAGCCATCATGGTGTCAGACTGGAGTCCATGGTTTCGCCAGGCAAGGATTGGAACCGGCCCGGCGGATCGAGTGGGTTTCATCCCCCGGCAAGGATCAGGGGTCAAAGGATCAGGGGCAGGTCATCGACCGCTTGGTTTCGGATCCGCCTCGCCCAGGGCTTGTCGGGCGACCCACACCCATCAAAGGTTGATCATGAATCGGAAAATCCTTCCGCTGAGATTCCGAGCGACGGTGGATTCGTTGCTCCTTCCGCTGGTCCTGTCGGCGACGGTTGGGGTGGCAGCGATCGCGAAATCG
>VHCG01000010.1 GCA_016871805.1 Verrucomicrobiota bacterium | reverse complement strand
CGTCACCGTCGCCGTCTCCGACGGCGTCACCAGCGCCACCCGCTCCTTCACCGTCACCGTCAACGAGGTCAACGCCGCTCCGGTCTTCGCGGCCATTCCGGACCAGACCCTCGACGAGGGACAGGTCCTGGCCCTCACCCTCTCGGCCACTGACGCCGACCTCCCGGCCCAGACCCTCACGTTCTCCCTCACCTCCGGCCCCACCGGCATGACCGTCACCTCGGCCGGAGTGCTGACCTGGAACCCCACCGAGACCCAGGGCCCGGGTTCCTACACCGTCACCGTCGCCGTCTCCGACGGCGTCACCAGCGCCACCCGCTCCTTCACCGTCACCGTCAACGAGGTCAACGCCGCTCCGGTCTTCGCGGCCATTCCGGACCAGACCCTCGACGAGGGACAGGTCCTGGCCCTCACCCTCTCGGCCACTGACGCCGACCTCCCGGCCCAGACCCTCACGTTCTCCCTCACCTCCGGCCCCACCGGCATGACCGTCACCTCGGCCGGAGTGCTGACCTGGAACCCCACCGAGGCCCAGGGTCCCAGCACCAATGTCGTCACCGTCGCTGTTACCGATGGGGTTACCGCGGTCAGCCGTTCGTTCACGGTCACGCTCACTCGCAATACGATCCCATTGGCCGTAACGGGAACAGTGATCGATGGCTACATCGCCGGGGGATTCGTCTGGTTTGACGCCAACCTGAACGGAGCCTTTGACACGGCAGAGCCAAACTCCTCCACAGATCGGCAGGGGAACTTTTCCCTCAACGTGGATCTCTCGGTTTTTGATACCAATCGAAACGGCCAAATCGATCTCCAGGAGGGTCGTATCATCGCCCAGGGCGGAATGGACCTCGGAACCGGTGTGAAGCTCCAGGGTCAGCTCATGGCACCTCCCGGGGCGTCAGTGGTCACTCCCTTGACAACCCTTGTGGATTCCGTGGCCCGCGCCTCGGGACAGGACTCGATCGCACTCGCGGAGGCCACCGTTCAACGCTCCTTGGGGCTGCCCGAGGTTTCATTGACCCAGTTCGACCCCATTTCCTCAGCTCTCCAAGGCAATCGCCAGGGCGTCATCCTTCAAGCCGCTGCCGCGCGGGTAGCGGACACGGTTTCCCAGATTGCGACTCTTCTGAGCGGACTCGATCCATCGGTCAACACCCAGACGGCCTCGACGATCGTCACGGATCAAATCGCCAAGACCATCATGGCTGTAGGCTCGCTCGAACTGCAAAACACCGACACAATCCATTCTGTACTCTTGGCAACGGTCTCCTCGGTTGGCACATCGATCCCAGAGGCAACCGCCTCCCGTATTGCCGAGGCCATCTCGGAGCAGAACACGCTGAAGATAGCCGCGGCATCCGAAATCGATCCAGTGGAGGCCCTCCGGCAGATCACACAGATTCAGACCGTGGTCCAAACGGACGTGACCCGGGCAATTCTGGATCTCGCAACGAATCCCACCGGCCTCGATGGATTCACGATCCAGTTCACCGGCGACACCCTACTCGCGGCCATCGACAAGGCCCCGGTGGGGGATCTCGCAGGAACGCTCTCTTCTGCGGGTTCGTTCAACCTGCTCAACGAGGACGCCGAGATCCTTGAGTCAGGCGACTCGCCTGTTCCATTGACCGTGGTCCGACGGAACGGCGCCTCGGGAATCGTCACGGTAGAAGTCGTGTTGAACCCGTCTGAAGGCCTACGTACAAACCGCGTTAGCCTCCGGTTCGCTGACGGGGAGATCCAGAGGACCATAAGCCCATCGATGCTGGTCGACGATGATCAGCTCCCGGGGATCACCCGGATCTTCAAAACAACCCTGCTGCTTCAGGCGGGATCAGCAGCCAGTGCCAGCGTGGAAAACCCCAGCACCGGAACACTCCGAGTCGTGGACAACGACGCTCCCGGCACACTGGGCTTCGCACAAAAACGCTACGAATTGAGGGAGCAGCCGCTGGGACAACCCTCCGTCGTGATCCGACGCCAGGATGGAACGGCCGGATCGATCACGGCAATCGTCTCCATAGGTTCCGAAACGGGGACGGCAGGACGTGACTACCTCGGAGGCCCGATGACTGTGACTTTCGCACCTGGGGAGCTCATCAAGATCCTTCCTCCATTCGTACTCGACGACTCCGATGCCGAAGCCAACGAGATTCTAACGCTCACCCTTCGTATCGATCCGAGTTCCCCACCTGGCGCACGAGTCAGAACCGAGGATTCCAGCACCGAGATCGTCCTTGTCGATGACGACCTAGAGCCGCGACTGGTCTGCCAAGCGGCGGCCGGAGGGATCGAGCTGCTATGCTTCGGACCGGAGGGTTCCTCGTACGATCTTCAATCCAGTTCCGATCTTCAGAACTGGATCACCATCCCCGGCAGTCCGGTGACGACCACCGGATTCACAAAGGGGGTCCCGATTGCACTCCGGGACACCTCGACGACGGCACGGTTCTTTCGGATCCGATCTCCCTGACCGGGGCTCAACCCGGTTCAGGACGCGGTCCGACACCCCACCGAGAGCAACACGTTCGCCCAGAGAGCCTGATCCCCTGTCTGGATCGTGAGCACATGGTCGTCGGACTTCATTGCCTCGTAGAAATCCCACTTCAGGATCGGCTCGAGGGAGATGGACATTCCCGCTTCCTTCAGAATGCCGCGGAACTCATTCCATACGGGCGGCTCGCCCATCTTGGCGTAGGGATCGTCGGCGGGGATCCCCATCGTGTTGACGTGGTCGATGGGGATCGCGCTGAGGACCGCCCTGAGGGTTTGGGCCACGGTGACGAGGCCCGGGGACAGGTTCATCGAGATCACCTCGGCGTTCGGCCCTTTCTTCGTGGATGCCGGATAGTTTCCATCGGCGATCAGGATCTTGGCGTGGTGGCCTGCGCGTCCGAGCACGGCGTTGATCCCAGGATGGATGAGGGTGTGCTTGAGCATGACCAAGGGGAGCAGAGGGGGGACCTGGAACGGAAGAAAACACTGCCGTGCGAACGGTCACCCACGGGCTGCACTTCATGACATCGGTAGGCATTCGATCCGCAGGAAGGCTCCGGTGGCATTGGCCTCGGTCACACACTGCGGAAGGCCGTTCACGACATCGACGGAGGCCCGGTGGATGTGACCTGCGAACACGCCGAGCAGGTTGGGGGCGGCGAACACCTCCCGATGGAAGGCCAGTGTGGTCTCCGTGTGCCCTCCCTTCCGCCACCGGACCCTCCGCTCCAGTTCATAGCCCTCGTCGGACTGGGCTCCCCAGTCCGGATGACCGCAGCCAAAACCCAGCGGGCGTACCGGTGCATAGAGAGGGATGTGAACACACAGCACAAGAGGTCGACCGGTCGCGACTTGTTCCCGGAACCAGTTCAACTGCCTGGCTGTGATCTCGTGGGTGGAATTGTCGAGGGTCAGAATCCTGACGCCGTTCACCTCGCGCGACTCCATCATCGGGTCGGTTCCCTGGTAGAGAGGACTGAGGTGCCTGCCGATCCAGGTGCTCCGAAGTTCCTCCAGAGACCCGTCCATTCCCTCGTAATGCCAATCGTGGTTGCCAGCCGTGTAGACCCAGGGCAGGCCCGAGGCACGCAGCCGTGCGAGCACCCAGTCCACGGCGGCCTCCGACGGAAAGCTCACGATGTCACCGGCGAGGACCACCAGGGATGCCTTGGCGTCGGCTGCCGCCTTCAGGGCTTCCTCGAATCCTCGCTCCGGATCGGTGGGCTCCCGCGTCTCGAAATGACGGGTCTGGTTGTAGGCCTTGGCCATGCGCCCGCTGAACTGCCGGAAGGGGTCACCACGGGCGTCATCGCGGAACAGGTGGGTATCCGCCAGCATCACCAGGGTGAACGGTGATTTCACTGCCGGACAACCAAGGCGGATCCAGTTGCCATCGAGGACAAGGGTCCGGGACATGGCGGGGCGGGACCCGGCACCCTCATTGGCGTAAAGGCCGACCGCCGCGGCCGAAAATGCGCTGGAACGAAGGAAGCCACGGCGGCCCACGAGGGAATTCATCCCCGGGAAATGCGCGGCTCCTCCGTGGTCGTCAACCCGGACCTTGGTCACCACACGCCGCGTCCAGCCAACTCGACAAGCCGTGCCTTGCCCTTTTCGGCATCCATCCAATGCTCCCGCCGACATGAGCGAGGAGATCTTTGATGTCGTCGACGAGAACGATGTGGTGGTGGGGCAGGCCCCCCGGGGCGAGGTGCATCGTCGGGACCTTCGTCATCGCGCGGTGCACGTGTTGATCTTTAACCACAGGGACGAGGTGTTCCTCCAGCAGCGTTCCCTGTCCAAGGACAATTGGCCCGGCGTCTGGGATTCCTCGTCATCGGGGCATCTCGACTCCGGCGAGGGCTATGACGACTGCTGCATCCGTGAGGTCCGTGAGGAGCTGGGCCTGTCCCTCGCTGAGGTGCCCGAGCGACTCCTGAGGCTGGAAGCGACGCCCGACACAGGCTGGGAGTTCTGCTGGGTCTATCGATGCGCCCATGAAGGCCCCTTCGTGCTGCAGCCTTCCGAGGTCCGGGGCGGTGGATGGTTTCCACCCGAGGTCGTGACCGACTGGATCGCACGCAGGCCCGGGGATTTCGCCAGTGCATTCCGGGTCCTCTGGGGCCGGCTCATGGAGTGACGGTTCCAGCACCGGCCCCCTCCCGATTCAGGGAGCGCGGCGCGTGCGGTATTGGTCAGCGGTCATCACGCAGCGAAAGCCCACGTGATTGCTGCCGGTCGAGACCTCCCCCTTGCCCCGGCTCCCCACCATGTACCGGGTGCAGTACTCATCCGTGCACAGGAAGGATCCACCTCGATGGACCCGCTTCCTCTCGGAGGGTTCCTCAGGATCGTGGGAAGACATCGGTCCGGTCGGATTGCGGGGGAAGGCGGCCGCGAGCACACGCTGCTGGTAGGCGTCGGGACGGTACCAGTCGCTCACCCACTCCCAGACGTTGCCGCTCATGTCATGGAGACCGAAGGAATTCGCTGGAAAGCTTCCAACCGGTGCGATGCCCTTGAAGCCATCGACTCCGGTGTCCGTGGACGGGAAACGCCCCGTGTAGATATTGGCTACGAACCGGCCCTCCGGCTTCAGGTCGTTGCCCCAAGGATACAGATCTCCCGATCGTCCACCCCGTGCCGCGAATTCCCATTCGGCCTCGGTGGGCAATCGCTTCCCAGACCAGCGCGCGTAGGCCTCCGCGTCCTCGTAGGCAACATGGACGACCGGATCCGAATCGCGGCCTTCGACCGAGGTCCCCAGGCCCTCCGGATGCCGCCAGTTGGCACCTTTCTGATACCGCCACCAGCGGAAGTGGGAGTCCAGTGGAACCGGCCCGTCCGTCGGGGTGAACACGGCGGAACCCGGAACGAGGGCCTCGGGCGGAGCACCCGGGAAGTCCTCGGCCCTCGGGACTCGTTCAGCGACGGTGACGTACCCGGTCAAGCGCACGAACCGTCCGAACTCCAGATTCGTCACCTCGGTGTCATCCATGAAGAACCCATCGACATACACCCGATGAACCGGCCGCGCATCCTGCATGGCATCGGGGCCACCGCACACCGCGCCCCGGGGATCCTCCGAACCCATCGAGAACTCCCCTCCAGGAACCCAGACCATCCCCTCCGGTGGGGCGCCGGGCGCCGGAGTCGTCGAGAGCACGGTGGGCTGGAATGCCGATGCCGAATCCGCGGTCGGTGCTGAATGGGGGTGCTGGACCTCCCGACGGCATCCCGATACGACAACAAAGGCTGTCATGAGCCAGAGGCAGAAGACCGGTCGAACAGACCACGACATGCGCCGATTCCCGGGGACGAAGTGGGGCCAGGCAAGCGCTTTGTGATCCGGGTTTCAGACGCTTTGTCCCGACGAGGGAACTCCGCGGGTTGTGGTACCGAGACCTTGTAACCGCCGGTTTTTGGAATCGTCCCCCCCACTCATCCGAGCTACCACCACCCAAGCCTCCCGGCTCCATGAGCCAACCCCGGAAACACTGGATCATCACCCTCGGTATTGCGACCACCGTCGTGGCGTTCGGGCTGTGGATGGGCGCAACCCGCCCACTGGGGAAGACCAAAACACCGGGCCACCCTGAACCGCGCACCCCCGGAAGCCCGCTCTACCGGGTCGAACCCGGAACACTGGCCGAGGTCTCCCGACTCGAGTCCAGGGAGGCCGATGCAGCATCCCGATTCTGGGGTCCAGAACAGACCGCCCAGCGCCTCGGCCGGACCATTGAGTCGTGGTGGGATGGCCTCCGCGCAGCGTCCAATCGGATGGCCTTTGTCGCCCAGCTTCCTCTGGGCACCTTGAGGGTCCCGGTCTGGGACACGGTGGTTCCACTGCCCCACGACATCCGACTCCTCTCCCCGACCTCGACCGGGGTCGACCTCGACCCGGGCGCATGGGCGGAGCGGATCCACTCCCTGGACAGCTTGGGATGGGGGATCGAGACCCTCGAGGCCCGCCACGTGGCCTACACTCCGGGTGACGACGGCGCTCCCGGCCACAGCACCTTTCGGCTCTCGGTCCATCTGGTCCAGACCACGCCGATCCACCGCGCCAGCCTGGAGGGAGACATCGATGTCCACTGGCTCTGGGAGGAGTCGACGTCGGAACCTGCAGGCGTCGGACGGGTGGATGCCAGTCGGCTCCGCCTCCTGATCCGGCCGGGGCCACCCCCATTCACCCGTTGGATCGAACACCCCCTCGACCCACCCCGGAACGCCATCGCAGCGGATCCTCTGCTGGTGCGGGACCTCGACCAGGACGGGCGTCCCGAGATCGTCCTCCCCGGGGTTCGGGAGCTCCTGAGTTTGGGCACGGGCGGGACCTTCGTTTCCCGAAGGATCCCGGCATTTCAGCACGGGCTGCCCTACACGGCGCTTCTCACCGACCTCAACGGGGACGGCCCCACCGATCTCGTCGGGATCCAACATGAAGGCGTCATTCTCATGGAGCGTTCCAAGGAAGGACTCTTCAACTCTCCCGGACGGGTCGTTTGGCGGCCTCGAACGTCTTTTGAACACGCGATGGTCCTCACGGCCGGTGACGTCGATCGGGATGGCGATGTGGACCTGTTCCTTGGCCAGTACAAGGCACCCTATGTCGCCGGATCGATACCAACGCCGTGCGACGACGCCCGGGATGGCCACACCGGGTATCTCCTGCTCAACGATGGCCAGGGACTGCTCACCGATGCGTCGGACCGCTCCGGGCTGGGATCCAAGCTCCGACGTCGGACCTACAGCGGTTCGTTCTGTGATCTGGACGGCGACGGCTGGCTGGACCTTGTGCTGGTGAGCGATTTCGCCGGGGTCGACTTGTTCCGCAACCGAGGTGATGGCCGATTCGAGGACCGGACGACGGACTGGGTGTCGGATCCACGGGGACTGGGAATGGGACACGCCGTCAGCGACTTCGATGCGGATGGGCATCTCGATCTGCTGATGATCGGGATGAACTCGCCAACGGTGGATCGGCTGGAACACCTGGGGTTGTGGCGACCCTATCCAGGATTCACCCGGGAGGGCCGACGGGCGTTGACCCGTGGGAACAGGCTCTGGCTTTCACGTGGCCGAGAACCCGGGTTCCAGACCTCTCCCCTCGGCGATGGCCTGGCCGCTTCCGGATGGTCGTGGGGCTGCACGGCTGCGGATTTTGACAACGATGGATGGCCGGATGTTGCGATCGTCAACGGGATGGAAAGCCGCGCCTCGGTGCGGGACATCGAACCTGAGTTCTGGCTGCACGACATCTATGTCGCCGACTCAAAGGACAACCCCGTCGCCCACCTGTATTTCCGTTCGAAGATCGAGCGAACCCAGGGGCGAGGCCAGTCGTACGGGGGCTACGAGAAGAACCGGCTCTACCTCAACCGATCCGGCCGGGAGTTCCTTGAGATCGGCCATCTGCTCGGCATTGCGCTCGAGGAGGACACCCGCAACATCGTCGGTGCCGATTTTGATGCCGATGGGCGGATGGATCTAGCGGTGGTGAGCTTCGACCGCTGGCCGAGCCCGCGTCAGACCCTGCGTGTCTTCAGGAACGAGCTGCCGCAGACCGGAAACTGGATTGGTCTCCATCTCAGGGGAATCGAGTCCGCCATCATGGGATCCACAGTGCTGCTGGAGACCCGTCAGGGCAGGTCCATAAGGACCGTGGTCTCCGGGGATTCCCATCGTTCACAGCATCCAACCACGGTCCATTTCGGACTGGGCCGAGGGGACGTCGGGCCAGACCGCATCGAGGTGCGCTGGTCAGACGGGCAGGTGACGCGGCTTGAACGGCCGATGGTGGGAACCTACCACGAGGTCCGACACGAAACCGCTCCGCTGCGGGAGTGAACCGGGGCCTCACTGAGTCCGCAGGGACACCTCAGCGTCCGGAAAGCGGGATCATCTGGATGCGGTCCCGATACCAGGCGATGTCCTGCTTGCCCGCGGCGTCGAAGGGCTTGGCCGAGCCGTAGTCATATTTGACGGGGTA
Source organism: Verrucomicrobiota bacterium (assembly GCA_016871805.1). Lineage (GTDB taxonomy): Bacteria > Verrucomicrobiota > Verrucomicrobiia > Limisphaerales > UBA9464 > UBA9464. Next base: position 73,186 of record VHCG01000010.1, on the reverse strand, counting down.
TTTGGAAGAGGCGCTGATCCACTTCTTGACCTCCGCATGCCCGTCGGAAAACGAGAAGCCGCAGGCTCCGTTGTGGTACGAGGCAGGACGGTCCTGCCAATTGGCGGCGGCAGGATCCGTGACGAAGAAGGCGTCGTTGATCGAGTCGGGATGCTCGTCGAGGGTCAGGTAGGTCATCGTCGGATTCGGCACATCGGCTGTGCGGAGGAATTGACGATAGGCACCGCCAAACGCCCAGCTGCGGCCGGTCGTCGAGGAGGGGTTGTTGTCGGACCGGCCGAAGAACGCGTTCATGGAGTTGCTGCGCAGACGGGACTTGAACCCGGCCCGCTTCTGGGCGGGAGCGACATAGATGTCGGCCGGACACTTGTACACCCCGAGAGCTCCGCCGGTGTACTTCCCGAGGACGCCACTGATCACCCACTCCACATTGGTGACGCTCTGGCCATGGATGCCCGAGGTGCCCCACGTCATGATGTTGTTGACCCAGTTGTTGAACCTCTTGGTCTGGATGGCGCTTTCGGTGTCCGGGATCGTGAAGTTGTTGGCGCACCAGTCGTTGTAGTCGACAGCATAGAGGTGCCACGCGGTCAACAGCTGCTTGTTGTTGCTGAGGCAGCCAATGCCCTGGGCCTTGGTCTTCGCCTTGCCCAGCGCCGGCAGAAGCATTCCGGCCAGGATGGCGATGATGGCGATGACGACCAAGAGCTCGATGAGGGTAAAACCACGCCGGGAGGCGGACGGTAATGAGGTCTGGGAGTTCATAACAGGGTGTCGGGGACTAGGATACTGGTCTCAGGTCGTCCCCTTTTTGGCAAGAGGTTTGACCGCCTCAACGAGCAATTCTGAGCCGCCCATCGTGGCTGGGGTCGGACTCAAAGCGGGGGCATCGGGCGACACAAACCCCAAACCCCTTGCTTCGGAGGCCTCGCGCCGCAGAGCATGGCGGTGTGCCGCGACTCAAGACCGCCGCCACAGACGATCCCCCGGTGCGGAAGGGCGACCTCCTCGGACTGGCCCTCGTGGCCGCGTCCGTCGTCCTGATGCTGGCTCTGTTCTCCTACGACCGGGCGGACTTGGCGGCGAATGCCTCCCCTCCAAATCATCCCATCCACAACCTGCTTGGCCGTGTGGGCGCCGCGGCGGCGTATTCGCTGCTGTTCATCGTGGGCGCCTCGGCCTACCTGCTGCCGGTGCTGCTCGGGGCCTTTGGCCTGGCAAACTTCGTCCCTGGGCTCGCCTTTCTTCGACAGGGCTGGCGCCCAACGGCCGCCGCAGTCGCCCTGATGATCTCGGCCATGGGCCTGCTCGACCTCTTCTCGGGAAGCCTGCCGTCCATGGGCACCCGGGGGAACGCCATCAGCGCCGGAGGTCTCATCGGCCACCAGCTCAATGCCGCGCTGATCGTCTATTTCCTCAACCGGTCCGGGGCGGCTCTTGTCTACGGCCTCCTCTACCTCGCCAGCCTTGTTTTTTTGACCGACTTCCTGGTGTGCAACCTGGTGAAGTCACTCTTTGTCCGGGAGCCGAGGACGGAGGAGGAGCAGCTTGCAGCGACCCAGGCTCGACTCGAGAAGGAGGCGACGAAACTGGCCAAGCAGGCGAAGAAGCTGGAGGAGAAGGCCGCGTCCGAATCAACAGAAGAGCCCGCTCCGAAGGCTGCCGTGGAGGTCGCTCCGGTCTCAGACGAACCATCCGAAGAGGGGCCCAGTGGCCTCGGAGCGGATCTCAAACCCGTTCCCGAGCCGAGATTCCAGGACAACAGCGTGTCAAAACTCGGCGCCGAGCCGGTCAGCGAGGGAACACACATCACCGCCGAGGAGATCGCCAAGTCCTCTCCACCCTCCACTACCGAGACCATCCTGGGCCGCAAACCCGGCGGAAGAGCAGCCAAAGCCGATCCGGAGACGGCATCGGAGACCCCCGCCAAGGAACAGGCATCGCCACCGGAGGAGACCGGAGCCCTGGATTCCAGCGAGGAATCCTCGACCCAGGAGGATGAGGACGAGGATGTCGCACTGCCCGTGGCCCCGCCGCCCCGCGGTCGCATGGCGGTTCGCAAGAACAAGCCCATCACCGTCGCCGTCGCCCCGATCATCGGGAACTACCAGCTTCCATCGATCGAGCTGCTGCAGATGCCCGACCTCTCCGTCCGACCAACCGAAACCAAGGAGGAGCTGATGGGGAATTCGCGGCTGATGGTCCAGACCCTCGCCCAGTTCGGGATCGAGGTCGCCCCCGGTGACATCACCCGGGGTCCCACCATCACCCAGTACGAGCTCCATCCGGCCCCCGGGGTCAAACTCGAGAAGATCAACGGCCTCAACAACAACATCGCAGCCGCACTCAAGGCCGAGCGCATCCACATCCTCGCTCCCATCCCAGGGAAGTCCTCCGTCGGCGTCGAGGTCCCCAACAAGGTCAAGACCAAGGTCATCATGCGGGATCTGCTGGAGTCCCCGGAATGGAGGAACTCCAAGGCCCGGATCCCGCTGGCCCTGGGCAAGGATGTCTACGGCAACCCCGTGATCGCCGACCTCGCCGAGATGCCCCACGTGCTCATCGCCGGCAGCACCGGATCCGGGAAATCCGTCTGCATCAACACCATCGTCGCGTCCCTCCTCTACCGCTTCAGTCCCGATCAGCTCCGGTTCGTCATGATCGACCCCAAGGTGGTCGAGCTCCAGCAGTACAACGCCCTGCCACACCTCGTGGTGCCCGTCGTCACCGACCCCAAGAAGGTCATCCTCGCCCTGCGCTGGGTGGTGAACGAGATGGAGAAGCGCTACCAGATCTTCGCCAAGGTCGGCGTGCGCAACATCCGCGCCTTCAACGACCGCCCCAAGGACAAGATCATCCCCCAGGAACAACCCGAACTGCCTCTCCTTCAGAAGAAGGAGAAGATCGAGGCCGGTGCCGATGGATTTGCCGTCGAGGTGGACGAGCAGATCGTCGTCCCGCGTGACGAGGACATCGTCATCCCGGAGAAGCTGTCGTACATCGTCGTCATCATCGATGAGCTGGCCGACCTGATGCTGGTCGCCCCGGCCGACGTCGAGATGGCGATCGCCCGCATCACCCAGATGGCGCGCGCCGCCGGCATCCACTGCATCGTCGCCACCCAGAGGCCGTCGGTCGACGTCATCACCGGCGTCATCAAGGCCAACATCCCCGCGCGCATCGCCTTCCAGGTCGCCAGCAAGGTCGACTCCCGGACGATCCTGGACCAGATGGGTGCCGACAAGCTGCTGGGCAAGGGTGACATGCTCTATCTGCCCCCGGGCAGCGCAAGACTGAACCGCGCCCAGGGGGCGCTCATCACCGATGAGGAGATCGAGCAGGCCGTGCAGTTCATCGCCCGCCAGGGCAAGCCGAGCTACGATCAGGAGATCCACAACGCCCTCCAGAAGGTTCCCAGTTCCGCCGGCTCGATGTCGTTCGACCCCGATGCCGAGGACGAGGGATTGAGTGACGAGGATGAGGTCCTGATCCAGAAGTCGATGGACGTGATCCGAAGCGAGAAACGCGCCAGCACCTCCCTGCTCCAGCGTCGCCTCAAGATCGGCTATGGACGCGCCTCACGGCTGCTCGACTGCCTTGAGGACCGTGGTATCGTCGGACCCGCCAAGGGCGCGGAACCGCGGGACATCCTCGTGGACCTCGACGGTGAGGGATACGACGGCAATGGTCAGCAGATGGTGTAGGTGGGATTCACCCGCTTCGCCGGTGGCCTAGGGACTCTGTCCGTCCATCGCCTCGGCAAAGGAGCGTAGGGCGACGACCGAGACCAAGGAGTCCTCCGGCGGATCTATCTCGCAGCAGAAGTAGCCGTCCATCCAGAGGTTGGATCCATCCGGTAACCGGAAGAGGGGGGCTCCCAGATCCCCTCCCTCGACGAGGTGATGGGAACAGAACCAGTACCGGACCCGGGCGCCGTCGCCCAAGGTGATCAACCCAGCCTCAATGTTGTCCTTCAGCTGGGTCCGCCGGATGGAGGCGTGCGCACCTGGAAGTTCGAGAACCATCGCCGAAGGGTCCTGGAACATCGCCGCAACCAGCACTTGGCGTCGTGACTGGGTCCAACCCCGACTCCAGAGAACGGAGGCGGCTGCCGCGCACAGAACCACCAATCCAACCCGCCATCGAAGCCTCGGGAGTGCCGCGACGAGCGGAAGCCGCCTCATTTCACCGTGTTCACCAGCGGAGCGAGCCCCTGGATCCGCACCTCGAGCCGGTCGCCCGACTCGATCGGTCCGATGCCGCTCGGAGTTCCCGTTAGGATGATGTCCCCGGGGAGCATCGTCATGTTCGTGGAGACGAAACTGACAATGTTGAAGCAGTTGAAGATCAGCTGGCTGGTATTGCTGTTCTGCCGCAGCTGACCGTTCTGGAAGAGCTGGATGTTGAGATCGTGCGGATCGATCTTGTTCTCGATGTAGGGCCCCAGTGGGGTGAAGGTGTCGAACGACTTCGACCGGGCCCACTGGCTCTCGGCGTTCTGGATCGTGCGGTCGGTGATGTCCTGAGCGGCCGTGTAGCCGAAGATGTACCGGGCGGCCGCCGCCGGGGTCACGTTGCGCATCCGGCGACCGATCACAATGGCCAGCTCGGCCTCGAAGTCGGTCCGATGGTTGCCGAACGGAATTTCAATCTTGGCGCCGTCCGGAATCAGTGACGTCGGGGCCTTCAACCAGAAGAGCGGCTCCTTGGGCAGTGGCTTGCCGGTCTCACGGGCGTGGTCGGCGTAGTTCAGGCCCACTGCGATGACCTTGGAGGGCACGACCGGCACCAGGGTCTTGACGCCCTTGAGCGGCGTGGGCTTCTTCTCGAAGGAAGGGGATCCGAAAACGTCGCCGATCAGCCGGAACAGTTCCCCGTCCACGACCTTGGCGTAGAAAATATCCTCACCCTTCTGGAATCGCCCGATGGCTGCCATGACGCGCGAAGGAGTAACAAATGATCGCTTGACTGGGCAAGGTCATTCGGTCCCGCAACGCGGTTCTCCAGGCCCTTGATCCCGCTCGTGCGCGACAACACCGGTAGTCCGAAGCCCCTCGGGCCGACGGGATCCAAGGGTTGCGCTTGCCCGACGGACGCACCCCCGTAGGCTTTGCCCATGGCCAAGCCCAAGAAGAAGGAGTCCGGCGGCAAACCCAAGGACGGAAAGGCCGTCCTGCTGGGGGTCGGACTCGACTCCGACGGGCACAAGAGGGTCACTACTGGACCGAATTTCGCCCTCGTGGGGGGATCCCAGGAAACCCATGAGGTCATGACCGAGAAGGCCATCAAGATCAACGAGAAGCTCGCCCGCCGCGGCAAGCAGCTCCATGAGGTCAGCTCCGAGGAGTTTGACGACATCGCCCAGGAGGTCGGCCTCCAGCGACATCGTCCGGACCAGAACTGACATCCTTCCTGACGATTCCGTCAGGCAGGTCCCTCACCGCCACACCCGGCGCAGGAACGCGACGAAGTTCCCGTGCAGGATGCCCTCGACGTCCTCGGCAGAGTAGCCCCGGGCCGAGAGCAGTCCCGACAGCGACTGCAGGTCCGCGATGCTGTCCAGATCCATCGGGGTCTGCTCCGTCCCGAAACCGCCATCGAGATCCGACCCGATTCCCACGGCCCGGGCATGGCCCGCAATCTGGCAGATGTGGTCGATGTGGTCGCAGATCCGCTCGATCCGGAGCTGGAAGTCCTGCGGCTTCGACCGGTGATGCGCCCAGCCATCGACCATCATGATCGCATCGAATGCCATCCCGATTACCGTTCCGCGGTGCACCAGCTCCCGGATCTGATCGTCCGAGAACTGACGGTTCCAGTGGACCAACGCCCGGCAGTTGGAATGGCTCGCCCAGACCGGTCCCTCGAAGTGCTTCATCGCATCCCAGAAGCTCTCGTCGCACAGATGGGTGGCGTCGAGAATGATCCCAAGCTCCTGCATCTGACGCAGCAGATCCCGTCCCCGCGGGGTCAACGGCCCCTCGGCATCCGTTCCCATCCCATGGACCCCCGGGCCGTAGTGGACCGGGCCCACCGCCCGGAGTCCGTCCTGGAAGGCCCGTTCCAGATGCCGCGGTGAGACGATGGAATCGGCTCCTTCCAGGCTCAGTATGTATCCGATCGGATGGGCCTCCTGACCGTCCGACCACAGGTCCAGATGCGCGTCCAGCTGGGATCGGTTCCGGATCTGGGCCATCTCTCCCACCGCCTCCATCTCCCGATACCAGGCCAACTGTCCCTGGGTGTGGGCCCAGGCCTGTTCCGGACTGAACCAGCCAGGCAGTCGGTGGAAGGAGCCAACCGACCGCGCGATCTGTGTCGCCACGCACAGACCCACCCGGCCCCGTCGCATCTCCGGGAAGCAGACGGTCGACCGGGACCGGAACACCTGGTCGGTCATGCCCAGTTCCCGTCGACGCAGCCGCTCCTGGGTCCAGCGGAGGTCACGGTTGAAGTCCTGCGCATTCATCGACAGGTCGAGATGCGCATCGAAGATCAGGGGGCGGCTCATGCGGAGATTCCAGATTCGGGTTCAGAGGGTGATCCTACGGGCCCGGGCCACGACAGGCCAAGTCTCCACGGCCCGGTGCCCACGGACCACCATCACCTCGCTGTGCAGGGCGACGGTTGGACACACATGTCGAGGAATGCCATAGACGGCGGTGCCCACGGGGAAGGCGTCGGCGCGCGGCGACTCGAGCACCAGGTGCTCCTCGCTGTGCATCGCCGGAATGGCGTCCTCGAGTCCGAAGAACCTGACCCTCGGATGGGGCATCTCGCTGGCGACGGCCTTGTGCCCCAGGTCGAGAGTGATCCGGTTCGCGGTCGGACGGCTGATGACCCGGGTCAGGAGCACCGCGGCGGCAAGGTAGTCCATGTCCGGACAGGTCTCCGCCTGACCAAAGTCCCACAACACGGTTGTTCCAGCCCCAAGTTCCACCCCCGGGTGATCCGCCATGAGTGGTGTCGTGGGGGTGCCGCTGGCCACAATACGGGGGACGGGGAATCCCGCGGCCTTCAACCGCGATTCCAGCCGCCAGATCCGATCGAAGGCTCCCGCCATCGCCTCGCGTCGTACAGCGCGGTCGGCCTGGTACAGGTGCCCGTCATAGGCATGCAGGCCACCGGGTCGGAGTCCCGGTGTCCGGGTGAGGGACGCATACAGGTCGAACGCCTCATCCCCAGGCAGAATGCCGGTCCGGTCCATGCCCACGTTGAGATCGAGCAGGACCTCAATCTCAACCCCAGCCTCAACTGCCGCCCGGGACAGCGCTGTGACCCCCGACGGATGATCCACAACGCCCTGGAACCGGGTGTCCGGATACTCCCGGACGAGCGCCACCAGCCGTCTCGGGTTGGGTCCGACCATCGGGTATGCGAGCAGCACCTCCACGGCGCCCCCCATCCCACACATCTCGGCCTCCGCGATCGTCGCCGCCTTGAACCGAGTGATCCCGCGGGCGATCTGCAGTGCGAGCACCTGGGGTAGTTTGTGGGTCTTCACATGGGGACGCAGCCGATGCGCCCCCCCGGCGGTCGCGATCATCCGGCGCAGGTTCTCCTCCACCCGCTCCGGGAAGATCAGGAGCGTCGGTGAGTCCACCTCATCCACGTTGGCGATCCGATACCAAGGGTCCACGCGACGATTACCGTCGAACCCACCCCGCCGAGGCAAAGCAAACCTTCCGGAACACCTCGGCATGAGGATGGAACCTCGGCACTGAAACGGACCCTGAACTCCGACAGACTCCCCACCCCGGTGATTGACGGGGAAGTGATACGAATGAACGTTCGTTCGCGTCTATGCGACCTGCAGGAATCCTGAACCACGACCACGCAGAGAAGCGGGAGCGGATCCTGCGGGCGGCGGCCGGGTGCTTTGCGAGGGAGGGCTTCCACGGGAGCTCGATGAAGGAAATCTGTGCGGCGGCCGGGATGAGCCCCGGATCGGTCTACCGCTACTTCGAGTCGAAGGAGGCGATCATCACCGCCATGGTGGAGGCAGACCGCATCCGCTGGGAGCAGCGGCTGGCCGAGATTCCGGTCGGCGAGGGACTCGTGCCGGCGCTGCGTCACCTGGCAGAGATCGGTCTCCGGGAGCTCCATCAGGACGGATTCCTGAACCTGTGGGTCGAAACCCTCGCCGAGGCGGCACGGAGCCCTGCGGTCGCCCGCTCGTTGCGGGATTCCTACCGGGCCTTCGAGGGCCGCCTCGCGGACCTGGTGACAGAGTCCCAACGCCTCGGAAAGACCCCTGCCGGTCTGCGACCGACCGAGACGGCCCGGATCATCCTCTCGGCGTTCGACGGACTGCTGCTCCGGCTGTGCTTCGATCGGAAGGTCGACATCGATACAACCGTGACGGTCTTCCTTGCCTTCCTCGACCAGTCCATCTGCCGTGTCGCGGACGCAGGAGCCCAGCCACGAAGGATCCGGAGATGAACTGGCTCGGCCTCCTCATGCTTCGGCACGACCGGGCCAAGTTCGGCGCCATGATCGTCGCCGTCGCCCTCGCGGTGTTCCTGATGCAGAACCAGGCGGCCATCCTGTCCTCCATCCTGCTCATGACCGCCTCGCAGATCCGGGATGTCGAGGAGGCCAACCTGTGGGTGACGGAACCGGATGTGGAATGCTTCGACCAGGCGAAGCCGGTCCGGGACATCGCCCTCCACACGGTCCGGGGGACCCCGGGAGTCGCGTGGGCCATGCCCCTGCTGAAGATCGACACCCTCGCCCGCACCCGGGGTGGAAAGCTCAGCACGGTGTGTCTCCTCGGAGTCGAGGACTCGAGCCTGGTCGGACTGCCCCGACGCATGCGCCTTGGAAAGGCCGAGTCGGTCCGCGAGCGGGATACGGTGCTGATCGATCCCGGCGGATTCTCGCTGTTCTTCCCCGGGGAACCGCCGAGCCTTGGGAAGACGATCCAGATCCACAACCGGACGCTCCGGGTCGTCGGGATCAGTGACGCCTCCCCGCCCTTCACCGGCCTTCCCCTGCTCCACACCAGCCGCACGACCGCCGCTCAGCTGAACGTCGCCGAGGAACGCAGCACCACCTTCATCCTCGCCCGCTCGAAGCCCGGCGAGGCTCCGGACGAGGTGTGCCTCCGGATCGCGGAACGCACCCGGCTCCGCGCCCGGACGACCGACGGGTTCGCCCGGGATGCAATGTGGTTCTACGGCAGCCAGGGGGTGCCGATGCTGTTCATGGTGACGATCGCCATAGGACTTGTCGTCGGTGCCGCGATCACGGGTCAGACCTTCCTCATGTTCGTCAAGGAGAACGCCCGTTCCCTCGCTATGCTCAAGGTGGTGGGCACAACCCACACACAGCTGGGCTGGATGATGGCGGCCCAAGCAGGGCTGATTCTCTTCCTCGGCTCGTGCATCGGATCCGGACTGGCCGCGGCGGTCTGCGAACTGATGCGCCAGCAGCCTTTCCTGCGTGGGCTCTACCTGCCCGTCTGGGTGGCGGTCTGGACCTGTCTCTCCCTCGCCATCGTCACCGGAGGGGCCGTGGTCCTAAGCTTCCGCCAGGTGCAACGGCTCGAACCGGCCAGCGTGTTCCGATGAACCCCGTCCCTGAGACCCCAGGATCCAGGTCCCCGGCCGTCCGCTGCACCGGGGTGTACAAGCATTTCGGAGAGGGCGAAGCCCGCACGGAAGTGCTGCGCGGCGTGGAGTTCACCGGCGACCTCGGGAAGCTGTCGTTCATCGTGGGCCCCAGCGGCTGCGGCAAGACCACGCTCATCTCGCTGATCGCCGGCCTCCTGTCGCCCTCGGCCGGAAGGGTCGAGGTGTTCGGCCGGTCCACCGCCGACCTCTCGTCGGAGAACCAGACGCTGTTCCGACGCCACAACCTTGGGTTCGTCTTCCAGCAGTACAATCTGCTGGCGGCACTGACCGCGGCTCAGAACGCGGCCTTGCCGCTCCTGACCGCCGGAGTCCCCCGACGCGAGGCGCTCCGTCGCGCCGGAGAGCTGTTGGATCGGCTGGGGTTGGGAAATCGTCTGGAAGCCCATCCCCGCGAGCTGTCGGGCGGACAGCAGCAGCGGGTGGCTCTCGCCCGGGCGCTGATCCACGAGCCACGACTCATCATCTGCGACGAACCGACGGCCGCCCTCGACCACGCCTCGGGCGAGTCCGTCATGTCCCTGCTCGCCACCGCCGCAGTGCATCCGGACCGGGCGGTGATTGTCGTGACCCACGACACGCGGGTGTACCATTTTGCGGATGCGATCGCCCACATGGACGACGGCCGGATCGTCTCGTGGGAAAGCCCGGGATCCCGGAAGCCATCGGCGCAACCCCGCCCCTCTCCATGAAGCATCATCTCCTGACCGCGTTGGCCACCCTGGCGGGGCTCTTAGCCGCCTGGTCGATCGCCCGGACCCAGCCCCAGCGCTCGCTAAGGGATCCTGTCGTCCCCCCCGCCCGACCTGCGTTCGAGCGGACCGTGGCCGCCGTCGGGATGATCGAGCCCTCCTCCGAGATTATCACCGTGGGATCCCCCCATCCGGGGCTTGTGGCAGCCGTGATGGCCAAGGCGGGCCAGGCGATCCGATCCGGTGATCCCCTGTTCCAGCTCGACGACCGACACCTCCGAGCGGCAGCGGCTCTGCAGCAGTCCCAGGTGGACACGGCGAAGGCCCGTGTCGAGACCGCCCGTGCCCAGCTCGAGGATCTGTCGGACCAACTTGCCCATGCCGAGAAGCTCGAGAGCCAGACCGTGGTCAGCACCGAGGAGGTGACCCGCAAGCGCTTTGCCGCGCGTCTCGCGAAGGCACGTGTGACCGAGGCCGAGGCGGAACGGGATGCCGCGGCGGCCTCCCTCAGGTCCGCTGAGACCGAACTTGAACGCAGTCTCGTCCGATCCCCGATCGACGGCACCGTGCTGCAGGTGAAGATCAAGCCGGGCGAATCCATCGCGACGGGGGCTGCCCCGGGTCCGCTGATGCTCCTGGGGCGACTCGACCCGCTGCACGTGCGGGTGGATATCGACGAGCACGAGGGCGCCAGGGTGGCGGCGGGAGCCCCGGCGAAAGGCCATGTTCGGGGCCATCCTCAGGACAGCATCCCGCTCGGGTTCGTCCGGGTGGAACCCCTGGTGATTCCCAAGAAATCCCTGACGGGCGACGCCGGGGAGCGGGTCGACACCCGGGTGCTCCAGGCGATCTACCGGATTGAACCGGGGCGCACGAACCTGTTCCCAGGACAACAGCTCGACGTGTTCATCGAGGCCCGATAGACCGCAACATGCGGCATCACTTCAGGGCACGCTGCATTCGGACCCGGACGCGGTCCGATCCGAGCACCTCGAGCAGGTGGTACAGGCTGGGACCGACGAGGCGACCCGTGCAGGCCACCCGACACGGCTGGACGAGCGCTCCGGCCTTCACACCGAGCTGGGTCGCGAGCTGCTTCAGCGCCGCCTCGAGACCGGCCGCCGAGAAGGGAGTCACGGCACCAAAGGCCACCACCAACGCCTCCAACAGGGGCTTCGCCGTCGGCGTCAACGCCTTGGCCTGCGCTTCGGGCTCGTACACCACGGTGTCGTCCGCGACAAAATAGAAGTCGGTCCACGACAGCAGCTCCCGGAACAGCTTCCCCTTCTCCTGCACCGTCAGGAGCGCGGCGCGGACATACCCGGTCGGGAAGGTGTCGACGGGGACGCCGGCCTTCCACAGATACGGCACAGCCGCCGCGAGGAAGGCCTCCGGAGCCAGTCGGCGCGTATGCTCGAAGTGGAGCGCCTCCAGCTTCTTCACGTCGAACCGCGCCGCACTCCGGTTCACCCGGTCCAGATCGAACCGCGCGATCAGCTCGGCCACCGACAGGAACTCCTGGCCGTCCGCCGGGCTCCACCCGAGAAGGGACAGGTAGTTCAGGACCGCCTCGGGCAGAAATCCGTCCTCCTGGTAGTTCGTCACTACCGCACCGCGGTCGCGCTTGCTCATCTTGGTGCCGTCCTCGTTGAGGATCAGCGGCATGTGGCCGTATTTTGGCGGTTCGACCCCGAAGGCGCGGAACAGCGCCAGATGCTTGGCCGTGTTGCTGATGTGGTCCTCTCCGCGGATGACATGCGTCACCCCCATCTCCAGGTCGTCCACTACGTTGACGAAGTGGAAGACCGGCTGCCCGTCGCTGCGCCACAACACCCAGTCGGGATCCGCCTGCTCGCGATCCGTCAGCGGACGGATGATGTCACCCACGATGAGGTCGGGGATCGTGATCGGATCCCGGGTCATCCGGAAGTACACCGCCCCGTCCCGGTCATAAGCGAGGCCTCGGTCCCGGAGTTCCTGAAGTCGACGCCGGTAAATCTGGCCTCGCCGGCTCTGGAAGTAGGGCCCCCGGTCCCCGCGACTGGGTCCGTCCGGATCGCTGGACTGCGGTCCCGCATCCCAATCCAGCCCAAGCCAGCGAAGCCCCTCCACGATCACGTCGACGGCTGCCTGGGTGTTGCGGGCCGTGTCGGTATCCTCCACCCGGAGGATGAACTGTCCCCCGTGGTGCCGGGCATAGAGCCAGTTGAAGAGGGCGGTCCGGGCGCCCCCGATGTGGAGGTAGCCGGTGGGGGATGGGGCGAAGCGGACGCGGACGGGCGACGACATGCCGGCGAAGGTACGGAGGGAGGCCCTTGAGACAAGAGCGCACCCTCAGCCCACCCGACGCGCCCCCCTGGGGTCAGGGCCGCTCGATCCGGACCTCGGCGTTGTAGTCCGGGACGCCAGAGTTTGGATCCACGACACCCCGGGGCAGGATGACGTTCCCCTCGGGCCAATGGACCTGCAGGTTGCCGGGGGCGATCGGCGCTGGGAAGAAGGTCCCGGTATACCGACCCGTCCCGTTGACCAACACGATGCGCTCACCGGCGACAAGATCCATCGTCCGGGCATCGTCCGGATGCATGAATATCGCGTCGCGTGGCGCGCCGGTCAGGGGATCCACCTCGGCATAGATCAGCGTGTTGAACTGCTTGCCCCGTCGGGTAGACACCATGAAACGCCGGCCTCCATTGAGGACGGCATCCGAGGCCGCGGGATGACCACACGGATGCGGGGGAATCCCGATCACCTTGAAATGGGCCTTACCGTCGGGCGTCTCAAATTTGCCGTCGTCACACAGCCGCTCCCCTCCCCACTGAATGGCATCGCCGGTTTCCGACAGCGTCTCGCAGCCCTTGTAGAACGGGACCACCCGCGCGATTTCCTGTCGGATGGCCGGTCCCGTCTCGCAGCGGAGCAGATGCGCCCGCTCAGGCCAGGCCGCGGCAGCGAGGTCCCGAAGGATCCTCCACTCGGCCTTGGCCTCCCCAACCTGGCGCGGAATCTCCGGCGAGAACGCCACCCGCCGCTCGGTGGTGGTCTCGATGCCACCGCCATCCTGCTCGTAGCGGGTCTTGGCCGGCAGCAACAGCACCTCTTCCCCCGCCTCGATGAACATCTGGTCGGTGAGGATGATGTCCTGATGCACCCGGACCGGCACCCGACGCAGGGCGGCCGCCACGACATCGGGTTCCGGCAGGGTCCGGAGGAAATTCCCACCCACACAGTAGAGCACATCCAGGTCGCCGCGACCGGCGGCATCGACCATCTCGACCGAGTTGATGCCGGGCTTTTCGGGGATCGGAAACCCGTACATCTCAGAAAGCGCCGCGGCGTTCTCAGGCGTGACCGGTTTGCCTCCGGGGAACGCCGTCGAATAGCAGCCCATCTCGGCACCGCCCTGGACGGAGCTGTGGCCGCGGATCGGCATCAGGCCGTTCTTCGGACGTCCCACATAGCCCCGCGCCAATCCGAGATTCAGGACCATCGAGACCGCATCGCCACCATAGGCATGTTGCGTAATGCCCATGCTCCAGACGAACACCGCGTTCTTTGCGTTGTGCAGGATCTCGGCAAACTCCTCGATCATGGCCAAGGTCAGTCCCGAGGCCGTCACCAGCTCCGACAGGTCGAGCTCCTCGCATCGTTTCCGGAGGTCCTCCCACTCCGAGGTGTGGCGCTCGATGAACTCCTGGCGGATCCACCCTCTCCGGATAAGGACCTTGAGCACCGCGTAGATGAACGGGATGTCGCCGCCCTGCGTGACCGGGAACCACCAGTCCGTGATGTCGGTGCCGAACAACGCACTCTGGGTGCTGCTCGGGACCCAGTAGCGGCGCATGCCGGGCTCGAGGTAGGGATTCACGAGGACGACCTTGGTCCCCAACTGCTTCGCCTCGTGGAGGTACTTGGTCGTGACCGGCTGGTCATTGGCGGGATTCGCCCCGAAGAAGACGATCAGATCCGTCCCATACCAGTCCTTGTAGCTGCACGTGCTCGCCGCGCAGCCGAGCGCATGTTTCATCGCCCCGGTGCTGGGCGCGTGACAGAGCCGCGCGGCGTTGTCGACATGGTTCGTGCCCAGGAACCGGGCCACCTTCTGAGACACGTAGTAGACCTCGTTGGTCACGCCCCGAGCCGTGATGAAGAAGGCCATCCGATCCGGGTCGGTCCTGCGAAGACGCGGCCCGAGCCGCTGGTGGACCTCGTCCCAGGAGATGCGACGGAACCCGCGTTGCCCCGTCTCGCGAAGCATCGGATAGGCGAGACGCCCGAGCTGACGCAATTCCTCGTTCGACTTTCCGGCCAGCGTCGACACATCCGACACCAGTTCGGGATCGAACTCCGGCATAGTGTTGAGTCGGAGCAGGTTCAACCGGGTCATACACAAGTGGACCCCGGGGATCGTCCAATCATGAAGCCCGGCCACACCCAGAGCGCAGCCGTCGCAGACGCCTTTCGACAGCACCTGCCAGGCGTAGCCAAGGTTGTCGCGGTTCTTCCAGACGACATCGAGCATTTCGCGGAAGTGCTTCGGCTTGGTCTGACCCAACCCGAACGGCACCCAGGTGGCCCGGCGCTCCTCCGGCGTCTTCTGCATGCGCTGCGACATGGGCGTGACTATGTCGGGAGAGGAGCATGTCGTCACGCGGAGACCCGGCTGGCGTGGCGCCCGCCGGTATTGTCTCCCGCCTCCTTACCCGTCACCGTTGCGGCATGCGCGTGAGCTGCCTTCTCATACTGTCAGGAATCCTTGGGACCTTCACCGCTGGATGTGACG
The DNA here is from genome assembly GCA_016871805.1 of Verrucomicrobiota bacterium. Lineage (GTDB taxonomy): Bacteria > Verrucomicrobiota > Verrucomicrobiia > Limisphaerales > UBA9464 > UBA9464. Next base: position 58,079 of record VHCG01000010.1, on the reverse strand, counting down.
GCCCAAAGGAATCCGGGGCCCCGGCAGCCAAGGCCGCGCCCGCGGCTCCAGCCACCGCGACCACCGCAGGCAATGCCAAGTCGGCGACCAATGCGGTCCAGTTCCACCTGAACCGTACCCTACCCAAACTGCCGACCCTGCGATTGTGGGTCGGCCCCAAGGAGATCGACGCCGAGATGTGCCTGACCGTACAGCAGATCGCGACCGGGTTGATGTTCCGCCCCGGCATCGCCGACGGGGATTCCATGCTGTTCGTCCTGCCCCAGCCGCAACAGGCCCACTTCTACATGCGGAATGTCACCTTCGACATCGATGCGGCCTACATCGACTCCGAGGGGGTCATCCAGGAGGTCGTCCGCCTCAAGAAACTCGATGAGAACCCCGTGCCCTCGAAATCCGAGAACATCCAGTTTGTGCTCGAGACGGCACCGGGTTGGTTCGAGCGCAATGGGATCAAGCCTGGCACCCTGATCCGCAGCACCAAGCGGACGCTCCGTGAGGAATTTGGATTCAACTGACCCGCATGCGTGTCGCCCTCGCCCAGATCAACACCACGGTCGGGGACCTTCCCGGCAACGAATCCCGGATCCTTAAGGCCTATCGCTCGGGGTCGGACTCCGGGGCCGACCTCGTCGTGTTTCCCGAACTCACCCTCACGGGTTACCCGCCGCGGGACCTGCTCCTGAAGGACGCATTCGTCGAGGCCAACCTCGCTGCTCTCGACCGCCTGGCGAAGGCCACAGGAAAGGCTGGGTTGGTGGTGGGCTTCGTCGGTCGGAGCGGCCGCAACCCGGGACGGGGCCTCACCAACTCGGTCGCCCTACTCGCCGAGGGCACCATCGTGGCCCTCCGACACAAGACCCTGCTGCCGACGTATGACGTGTTCGATGAGGACCGGTACTTCGACCCCGCCGAGGCGAACGACCCGGTGCCATTCCGCGGTCACCAACTGGGACTGACCGTCTGCGAGGACCTCTGGAATGACGAGGACTTCTGGCGTGAGCGGCGGCACCGATTGAATCCTGCCGCCCGACTGGTCGAGGCCGGGGCCACCGTGCTGATCAACCTGTCGGCCTCCCCTTGGCACCTCGGGAAGGAGAGGACCCGACACGCCATGTTGTCGCAGCTTGCCGCAAAGAGCCGGGTCCCGGTGGTCTACGTGAACCTCGTCGGAGGGAACGACGAACTTGTTTTCGACGGCCAGAGCTGTGTTCTGGACTCCAATGGACACCGGATCTCGCAGGCACGCGCCTTCGCCAGCGACCAGGCGCTCGTGGATCTGAGGGCATCCCAACCGTCCAACCCCGAGTCGCCCTGCGACGAGCAGCGGCTCCACGACGCGCTGGTGCTGGGCACCCGGGACTATCTGGAGAAGTGCGGCTTTCGTTCCGCAGTCGTGGGGTTGAGCGGAGGCATCGACTCCGCCGTCGTCGCCTGTCTCGCCGTGGCCGCCCTCGGGCCAAACAACGTGCGCGGACTCTCCCTTCCGTCCGAGTTCAGCTCTCAGGGCAGCCTCGATGACGCCCGGGACCTCGCCCGCAACCTGGGGATCGCCTACGACGTCGTGCCGATCCAGCCCCCCTTCGAGGCCATGAAGACTCGGCTGGCCCCGCTGTTCGCGGGACGTCCAGAGGATACGACCGAAGAGAATCTCCAGGCGCGGCTCCGTGGCGTGACGCTGATGGCGATGTCGAACAAGTTCGGCTCGCTGCTCCTCACGACCGGGAACAAGTCCGAGCTCGCGGTCGGCTACTGCACACTCTACGGCGACATGTGCGGCGGGCTCGCGGTGATCAGCGATGTCCCGAAGACCCTCGTCTATCGGCTCGCGCGCTGGATCAATGAGGACGCCTTGCGTCGGACCGGAGGACTCCTGATCCCCGAGTCCAGCATCACAAAGCCGCCGTCGGCAGAACTACGCCCGAACCAGACCGACCAAGACAGCCTGCCGCCGTATGATGTTCTGGACGCGATACTTGAAGGCTACGTGGTCGAGGACCAATCGGCGGAGGATCTCATCCGATCGGGTCTCGACGCCGTAGCAGTCCGCCGGGTGGTGCGCCTCATAGACGGCTCGGAATACAAGCGACGCCAGGCCGCCCCCGGCCTGAAGGTGACCTCCCGGGCCTTTGGTGTGGGCCGCCGCATACCGATCGCCCAGCGATGGAAGGGTTGAGGACGGGTGTTGAGGCGGCGGATCCCCAGCCGGCGCTCCGTGCCCGGTGATGTGGTTGCGGCATCTTCGGATCACCACCGACTCCCGAAGGGGCCCATCGCTCCCCCCCCGACCGGCCGCACGCAACCGTCCGCCCCCCGCTTCCTGCGTGGCCTTCCTGCTTGGCCTGGCGGTGGGATTCCCTATCCTTAGCCCTATGGCCAAGATCATTTTGGTGGAGGATGAGCTGACCATGGTCCAGATGGTCGCGGAGGTTTTGAGGGCGGATGGACACCAGGTCCTGCCGTTCACCAGCGATGCCGGGGTGATCGAGGCGATCGCCACACAGCAGCCGGACCTTGTCATCACGGACCTGTACCTAGACAAGTCCCGCCCCACCGGTCACGCAGTCCTGGAGAAGGCACGCGCGCTCCAGCCGCCACCCACGGTCATCATCATCAGCGGTCTCGGCACGGTCGAGGACGCGGTCAAGGCCATGAAGGTCGGAGCCTTCGACTTCCTTCGGAAACCGTTCAGCCTCGACGATCTCAAGCTCTGCGTGGGACGGGCCCTGAACTACAGGGAGGCCGTCACCGAAAACACTCAGCTGCGCAAGGAACTCAAGCGCCAGTACAGTTTCAACCAGATCGTGGGTGCGAATGCTGTGATGCAGGGGGTCTTCCGCATCGTGGAACGCGTGGCCGACACCGACACGACGGTGCTGATCCTCGGCGAGAGCGGCACCGGCAAGGAGCTCGTGGCGCGGGCTCTCCACTACAATTCCAGCCGGTCGCGCAGTCCCTTTGTGCCGCTCAACTGCTCCGCGCTGCCTGAAAACCTGTTGGAATCCGAGCTGTTCGGCCATCGCAAGGGAGCCTTCACCGGGGCCATCGCCGACAAGGAGGGTCTTTTCCACGAAGCGAACGGAGGAACGATCTTCCTCGACGAGATCGGCACCATGCCTGCGACGCTCCAGAGCCGACTTCTCCGGGTGCTTCAGGAGAAGGAGGTGCGCCGCGTGGGTGACAACGTTTCGACCCAGGTCGATGTCCGGGTCCTGGCCGCCACCAATGAGAATCTCGAGGAGCTGATCAAGTCGGGCCGTTTCCGCGAGGATCTATTCTACCGCCTGAACGTCGTCAGCGTGCAGCTGCCTCCGCTCCGCCGGAGGGTCGACGACATCCCGATGCTTGCGGTGCACTTCCTGCGGGAGAAGGTCCACATGGAGTCCGGCCAGCGGTTCCGGATCTCCCTGCGCGCGATGGAGACGCTCATGTCGTACCCATGGCCCGGCAACGTGCGGGAGCTGGCAAACGTGATCGAACGGGCCACTGTCTTGGCCGAGGCCCCCCTCATCCGGTGTCGCGACCTGCCACCCGCCTTCCAGAAACATGCGCCCAAGGATGAAGGCCAGGAGGAGAAGGAGGCCGCAGAGATCGTCGAGCCCGTCGGAACCGAGATTCGCAGCAAGGCGAAAGGCGTCCCAACACAACCCCAGCGAGTCGATGTCACCCCTCAGGCGGTCCGCCCGCTGGGTGCCATCGTCTCGCTCAAGAAGTTCGCCAGGGACCAGGAGGTGAACTACCTGCGCCAGGTCCTGCACAAGACGAACGACAACAAGGAGGAGGCGGCACGTCTGCTCGACATCAGCCTTGCCACTCTCTATCGGAAGCTCGCCGACGACGGCGAGTGAACAGGCCGGCCCAGCCGCGCCCTTGCGGATCCGCACCGTTCCCAGCATGAGCTCGGCTCCATCGTCCAGGACGCTTCCCTCCGCCCAGGGATCCACCGCGTCCCGTCGGCAGTTTGCCTCGGACAACTACGCCGGCATCGCCCCGGAGGCGTGGATGGCTCTGGCGGAGGCCAACTCCGGCCACGCACCTGCCTATGGAAACGATCCCTGGACCCAGCGGGCAGCAGACGCGATCCGGGACCTGTTCGAGACCCCCTGCGACGTATTCTTCGTGTTCAACGGAACCGCCGCGAATTCCCTCGCCCTCGCCCACTGCTGCCAGAGCTACCACAGCATCCTATGCCATGATGTCGCACACATCGAGAAGGACGAGTGCGGTGCGCCGGAATTCTTCGCCAATGGGTCGAAACTACTGTTGCTGCTAGGAGAGAACGGCAAGCTGAACCCCTCGGGTATCGAGGAAGCCGTGCTGCGACGGAACGACATCCACTACCCGAAACCCCGTGTCGTCAGCATCACCCAGGCCACCGAGGTGGGTACCCTCTACAGCCCCGCGGAGGTCCGGGCCATCGGGGCGATGGCCAAAAAACATGGACTGCGCCTGCACATGGACGGCGCACGGTTCGCGAATGCCGTCGCCTCGCTGGGGGTTGCACCCCGGGAGATCACCTGGCAGGCAGGGGTCGACGTCCTTTGCCTCGGCGGTACCAAGAATGGCATCCATGTCGGCGAGGCCGTCGTGTTCTTCAACCGGGACCTCGCCCGGGAATTCGACCTCCGGGCCAAACAGGGTGGACAGCTTTGCTCCAAGATGCGTTTTGTCGCCGCACCGTGGGTCGGGATGCTGCAGAACGGCGCCTGGCTCCGCCATGCGTCGCAGGCCAATCGGATGGCGCGACTCCTTCACAGCCTCATCCATAACCTGCCCCAGGTGAGGATCCTGTTTCCCCAGGAAGCCAACTCAGTATTCGTCGACCTCCCCAAGACGACGATCCAAGCCCTCTACGGCCGCGGATGGCTATTCTACAACTTCATCGGCGAGGGCGGCTGCCGCCTCATGTGCTCGTGGGATACGACCGAGGAGGACGTGCGGGCCTTTGCGGCCGACCTCCGGGCGACGGTCGCCTGAACCTCGGAACTCCGGAGTAGGTTCAGAGACCGGACCAGTGTTGCGTCCGATTGGCCCGCTCCAACCGGGCCTGGCGGGCGGGAAGATCGGGCCCCTGATGGAACCGCTCCAGGTCCCAGACATCCGCAAAGACTCTTCCCCGAGGCTTCGCCAACGCCCTTTCCATGACGGATTCAAGCAGATCCAATTTTGGTTCCGCGAAGAGCCCACGGGCCCGAAGTGTGTCCAGGGCGCCGTTGCCGGCACGGGTCGGAATCAATGACACGACCGATGCGCCTGCGGCGAAGGCCACCTCCGTCGTACGCAGAGCCCAGTCCAAGGCCTCCTGATCGGACTGGAACGGTGGTTTCACTAGGACGAAGGCCCGTACCTGGATCCCCGCTTCCACCAGGAATCCGGCGGCATGACGGAAGTCATCCACGGTCATGCCCTTGTTGAGACGCTGCAGAACCTCGGGATGCGAACTCTCGAGCCCGAGAGCGACCTCAAGGTGGGTCGTCTCGAGCCGGGCTCGGAATTCCACGACGCGCGGCCCGACAAGGGTTGGATGGCATTCGACAATGAGCCGCCGGAACGGCTGGACCCGTCGGGCGATCCCGGGCAGGTCCGTCGTGGGAATGGCCCCTGCATCGAAGAACGAACCCGCGTTGTAGAGCTTGATCCACTCGGCAGGCGGTGTCTGCCGAAGCGCCCTATCGATCTGGTCGAGGACCGCTCCCGGGGGGATCTTCCGCGAGATAGTCTCACGCCACAGATCACACATCAGACACCGCCAGGGACACTCGCGGTTTGTGAGGAACAGGGTGACCCCGGTGGCTAGGCGTCCGTCGGCCTGCAGTTCCTCCTCGACCATCCACCGGGCGGCTTGATGGGGGTCGAGGGACCGACGATATTCCGAGAGGTCGGGGCGCTGGGACAGGATCCAACGATCCCAGGCTTGAGGGTCGATCGGGAGCGAATCCATTCTGGTCATTGCACCCGAAACGGGTCCGGAAGCCCAAGTCCCAAATGAAAACGGCGCGCGGAGAACCGTGCGCCGTAGGTGAAAATCGAGGGCCTGGTAGACCTCAGACCAGCTCGATCTTGTCACCCTGCTTGAGGGTGACGATCGCCTTCTTCCAGTCGCTGTCCTTGCCGGCGGCCTTGGTCATTTGACGGCGGGACTTGCCGCGGACATTGAGGGTGTTGACCCGGACCACCGAGACCTTGAAGAGCTGCTCCACGGCCCGCTTGATCTGCGGGGCGGTGGCACGGCGGTCGGCGACTAGAGTGTACTGGTTGAATTTGGAGGACTGGATCGTCCCCTTCTCGGTCACGCGGACCGTCTTGATCACGTCGTAGGCGTTCATGGATTGGTCTTTCCGGCCCGGGCGGGCTTCACGAGGCGGGCTTCGACCTGCTCGAAGGCACCCTTGGTGAACACGAGCTTGTCGTACTTGAGGACGTCGTAGGTGTTGAGGCGGGACCCCGTGGTGAGACCAATGCCAACTACGTTGCGGGAGGCGCGCTCCACATCGGCGTCGACACCACCGATCACGAAGAGAGCGGTCCCGTCACAGCCGAGGCTGCGGACAACAGCGACGAACTCCTTGGTCTTGGCGGATGTCAGCTTGAGGTCGTTGACGACTACCACGTCGCCCGCCTTGAGGCGCTCGCCCAAGGCCTTCCGGAGGGCGAGCTGGCGCACCTTCTTATTGACCTTCTTGTCGTAATCGCGGGGTTTTGGACCAAAGGTCACGCCGCCGCCGGGCCACAGTGGGGAGGCGTAGGAACCGGCGCGCGCGCGTCCAGTACCCTTCTGGCGCCACGGCTTCTTTCCGGGGCCGGCGACCTCGCCCATGGTCTTGGTGCAGGCATTGCCCTGACGCTGGGCGGCCTGGTAAGCAACCACGGCGTCGTGGACGGCCTGCGTGCCGCGACCGTTGGGGATGACCTCGAATTTCACCTCGAGCTCACCTGCCGCTCTTCCCTGGATGTCTTTGACTGGGAGTTTCATGGCTCAGGATCCTTTACTTCTTGCCCTTGGCAGGGGCGCCCTTCTTCTCGGCCTTCCTCTCACCGGCGGCCAGGGCGGCCGCCTTCAGCTTGGCGCGGAACTCGTGGATCTGCTTCAGACGGGCCGATCCGATCCCCACCTTCTTGGACTCGCGGACCACGCAATACTCGCCCTCGCTGCCGGGGAACGAGCCGCGGATCAAAAGGACACCGTCCTCCTTGCGAACCTGGATGATCTCGAGGTTCTGGGCCGTGCGGCGTTCGACACCCATGTGACCGGGCATCTTCAGACCCTTATTGACGTGACCGGGGAACAGACGGCAACCAATGGCGCCCGACCGGCGATGCCAACCTTTGGCACCGTGGGTCATATCACCGCCGCGGAACGACCAGCGTCCAACGACGCCCTCGAAACCGCGACCCTTGGTGATGCCGATGCAGTCGACAAACTGGCCGACCTCGAAGAGATCCGCACCGACCTGGTCGCCGGGCTTGACGTCCTTGCTGAAGTCCCGGAACTCGCGGATGCGCTTCACCGCGGTGCCGTTGTGCTTCTTGATGTGGCCGATCAGGGGCTTGGCCAGGCGCGACTCCTTCTGGGAGTCGAATCCCAGCTGGACTGCGTTGTAGCCATCCGGGCCGTCGGCCTTCTTGACCTGCAGCACGTAGTTGGGGCCGACCTGAACGACAGTGACCGGGGTCGAGACACCATTCGCGTCATAGACGCGGGTGTGACCGATCTTCTTTCCGATGAGTCCGAGAGGCATGATCTAGGGTCGGTTAGATTTTGATGGTGATGTCCACGCCCGCCGGGAGATTGAGCTTCTTGAGCTCATCCACCGTCTTGGCGGTCGGGTCGAGGATGTCGATCAGCCGCTTGTGCGTCCGCTGTTCGAAGCTCTCCATCGACTTCTTGTCGGCATGGGGAGATCGGTTGACGGTGATCCGCTCGATATTGGTCGGGAGCGGGATGGGGCCAGCCACACGGGCACCGGAGCGCTTGACCGTCTCGACGATTTCACTCGCCGAGGCGTCAATCACCCGATGGTCGTAGGCTTTGAGGCGAATGCGGATGCGTTGTCCAGCCATACAAAGAACAGGTTGAGTTGGTTCCTACAAAATGGGTCAGCTGCGGGCCGCCGGGCGTTTCTTCGCGGCGTCCATCACCTCGGCCAGCACGGAGGACGGCACTTCCTGGAAGGCCGACGGTTCCATCGAGTACGAGGCGCGTCCCTTGGAGAGGGAGCGGATCGCAGTCGCATAGCCGAACATCTCCTTGAGAGGGACGTTGGCAGTGACGATCGTCTGGCCTGCCTTGGCATCGACGCCCTGTATGACCCCCCGGCGGCGATTGATGTCGCCAAGGATGTCGCCCTGATATTCGTCCGGAGTGGCCACCTCGACCTTCATGATCGGCTCGAGCAGCTTGGGACCCGCCTTCGGGAAGGCGTCCTTAAGGGCAAAGATGCCCGCCATCTTGAATGCCAGCTCGTTGGAGTCGACCTCGTGGAACGAGCCGTCGACGATGCTAACCTTGATGTCGATGACTTGGTAGCCGGCGTAGACGCCCGACTTGATGGCCTCGCGGATGCCGTCCTCGACCGCCGGGATATACTCGCGGGGAATGGCACCGCCGACGATCTCGTCAAGCACCTCCACACCCTTGCCGCTCTCGTTCGGCTCGACCTTGACGCACGCATGCCCGTACTGGCCACGACCGCCGGACTGGCGGATGAATTTGCCCTCGCCGTCGGCCGCCTTGGTGATCGTCTCGCGGAACGCGATCTGTGGAGCGCCTGCGTCGGCCTCGACCTTGAACTCACGCTTGAGACGATCGCGGATGATCTCCAGGTGGAGCTCACCCATTCCTGCGATGATCAGCTGGCCCGTCTCCTCGTTGGTGAACACGCGGAAGGTCGGATCCTCCTCGGCCAGACGCTGAAGACCCTCGGACATCTTGTCGCGGTCAGCCTTCGTCTTGGGCTCGATCGCCATGCTGATGACCGGTTCAGGAAAGGTCGGCGGCTCCAGCATCACGTCGAACGACTCGTCGCACAGCGTATCACCCGTGGTGATGTTGCGCAGACCCACCAGTGCGGCAATGTCGCCGGAATACACCGTATCGACATCCTTGCGCTCACTGCCCTGGATGACCATCAGTCGGCTGACGCGCTCGCGCTTGCGGGTACGGGGATTGTAGATGGTGTCACCCTTCTTGAGCATGCCGGAGTAGACCCGGAAGAACACCAGCTTGCCGGCGTAGGGATCGGTCCAGAGCTTGAAGGCCAGCGAGCAGAGCTTGGAGTTGTCGTTCGACTCCACAGAGATCTGATCCTCGGTACCAGGCACATGACCAACCGCCTGGGGAATGTCGAGCGGTGACGGGAGGTAGTCGATGACAGCATCGACCATCACCTGCACACCCTTCTTCTTGAAGGCAGAGCCACAGAGAACCGGCACGAACTCGATCTTGCAGGTCAGCCGGCGGATGGCGGCCTTTAGATCGGTGGCCGACACCGGCTTCCCTTCAAGAACCATCTCGGCGATGGCGTCATCCTTGTTCGAGACGGCATCGATCAACTCGGCGAGCGCGATTTTCGCCTGCTCCTCCATTTCGGCCGGAACGGGATTGATCTCGTACTTCAGACCCTCGTTGAGAACCTCACCCGGGCCCCAGACAATGGCCTTCTGATTCACGACGTCGATGACACCGGCGAAGGCATCCTCGGCACCGATCGGGAGCATGATCGGATAGGCATACGCATTGAGCTTTTTGCGCATGTCATCCAAGGCGTTGTAGAAATTCGCCCCGGTGCGGTCCATCTTGTTGACGAAGGCGATGCGGGGAACCTTGTACTTGGTCGCCTGGCGCCAGACGGTCTCGGACTGCGGCTGCACACCCGCGACACCACAGAAGACGGCAACGGCGCCATCCAAGACGCGCATCGAACGCTCGACCTCGGCGGTGAAGTCGACGTGTCCTGGAGTGTCGATAACGTTGATCCGATGGGCGATGCTCTCGCGGGACTTAAAGAGACCCTCCTCCTTCTTCTGGGTCCAGAAGCAGGTGACCGCAGCAGAGGTGATCGTGATCCCGCGCTCCTTCTCCTGCTCCATCCAGTCGGTGACCGTGTTGCCGTCATCGACGTCACCAATCTTATGGATCAGACCGGTGTAGAAGAGAATACGCTCGGTGGTGGTGGTCTTGCCCGCGTCGATGTGGGCGCAGATACCGATGTTCCGGGTCCGCTCCAGTGGGTACTGGCGGCCAGCGTGGTTCAGAGTGGGATTGACGGCAGCGACGTCGCTCATGGGCTCGGATCGGGTTCGACTCGGTTCGGTTCGGAGGGATGAAAAACGCCCCGCCGAAGGACGGGGCGTTTACAAAATTGTCCTGGTTACCAGCGGAAGTGGGCGAATGCCTTGTTCGCCTGAGCCATCTTGTGCACATCATCCCGCTTGCGGATAGCATTGCCCTGCCCCTGGAAGGCCTCCATCAGCTCGGCAGCGAGAGCCTCCTTCATGGGGATCCCCTTCCGCTTGTCGGCGAACGAGGTGATCCAGCGCATCGCGAGAGCCGTCTGCCGATCGGCCGGAATCTCCATCGGAACCTGATAGGTGGCACCACCCACACGTCGCGCCTTGGTCTCGATCCTCGGCTTGGCGTTGTCGATGGACCTCTGGAGGATCTCGAGGGTGTTCACCCCCGGATTCTTCTCGGCCAACGCATCGAGGGCATCATAGACGATGCGACGCGCCGTGGCCTTCTTGCCACCCCGCATCAAGACGTTGATGAGGCGACTGACCAACGTGCTGTTGAACTTGGCGTCCACCGAAGCGGGACGCTTATTTGCCTGACGACGACGAGCCATACAAAGAACAGTGGTAGGTTATCGGAAGAGGATTACTTGGCGGCCGGCTTGGCAGCCTTCGGGCGCTTCACGCCGTACTTGGAACGGCTGACGCGGCGCTTCTCAACGCCGGTGCAGTCGAGGGTGCCGCGGACGATATGGTACCGGACACCAGGAAGATCCTTCACACGACCCCCACGGACGAGCACGATCGAGTGCTCCTGGAGGTTGTGTCCCTCGTCCGGGATGTACGCGATCACCTCGGTGCCGTGGCTCAGGCGGACCTTCGCCACCTTCCGCATGGCGGAGTTCGGCTTCTTCGGCGTACGGGTCATCACCTGGAGGCAGACGCCGCGGCGGAATGGGGAACCATTGAGAGCAGGCGCCTTGCTCTTGTAGTCCATCTTCTTGCGGCCCTTGCGGACCAGCTGGTTGATCGTGGGCATGTAAGGCCGAACGGGTTTCAGATCCGTACCGGACACCGGCAACGGGGCTCGGAAGCCTATCGGACAGACCCTTCACTGCAATACGTTTTTTGGAAATTTTCGGATCCCTGGAGGTTCCAGACGGGACTCACGAACCACAATGATCCAGGAATCATCCGAACCGTGGAATGCTGCGCTGAGGTGTTCGCACCATCGGACACCAATGGTGGTTTCCATCGCCTAACCATTCAGAAACGGCCGCTTTGCGGTTGAAGGGAGTCGGATCTTGAAGCGATTTTCGGGGATGCAATTCCCCAGGCCAAAGGGCCTCCGTTCGTCCTTTCGGCTTTTCCTGGTACTGTTGCTGATCCAACTGGCTGTCGCTCCCTCCGAGGCGGCTCCAAACGCTCCCACCACCCACCCTATCCGGTTCGAGGCCGCACGGTTCGCGGAGAGTCGACCCTGGAGCAAACTCGCCGAGGAGGCCGCTGGGTCAGCCAGTCCCCGTTGGATCCGCCCTCCGTCACCCAACGACATCGAGGGACCCACCCCTCCCCGACTCAAGACGGTCGGGCGCCACGGCGAGGACACCGCCCCTCTGTTGGACCCGTTGCTGCGATCCGATCGGTTCACGGGCCGGATGGGGGAGCCGATCGCCACCTTCGAGGGGCTGTCGGATCTGGACAACTGGAACGTCTATGGCCGGTCGTGGTCCCCCTCCGACTGCGTCGGGGACATCGGACCGAATCACTACGTCGAGGCCGTCAACAACCTCTACCGGGTCTTCGATCGCAGCGGGAGGCCCCTCATGCCGTCCGCGAAATACAGCACCCTCTTCGCCGGGCTCGGGGAACCGGCATCGAAGTACGACAACGGCGACCCGGTCGTGCGCTACGACCGCATGGCCGATCGCTGGGTGGTCACCGTGTTCGTTGTCGGTGACTGGCTGGAAGGCCTCGGCCCGGCCCGCACGGTCGTGGCCGTCTCAAAGACGCCGGACCCGACCGGGCCCTTCTTTCTGTATGACTTCCCGATGCCCAACAACTTCATGAACGACTATCCCAAACTGGGCGTCTGGCCAGACGGCTACTACGTCTCGGTGAACCAGTTTGGTCCCCCTCCCGAAACCACGATGTCGGGCGCGGGGGTCTTCGCGTTCGACCGGATCGGGATGCTGCGTGGCGACCCAGGAGCGGCGTCGGTGTATGTGGATCTGGGTGGCTTGTACAACATGCCCTATGGCCTGCTGCCGGCGGATCTCGATGGCGCCCCACCGGCGGCAGGGACGCCCCATGTCTTCGCCTGCCTCATCTCCCCGGAGATCGTCGCCAATCCGCCCAGCAAACCCCGCTCGCCGGTGCGTGGCACCGGGTCGACGGAGATTGGTTCGGACGGAAAACCCGTTCCATAGGCCCTCCGACTCTTCACCCTGAACCCGGATTTCAACCAGACGTCGGCCTCGACCCTTGTCGAGTTGCCGATGATCCCCGTCGCTCCCTACCGGATTGTTCTGGGTGATCGCCTCGTTCCGCAGCGCGGCTCCACCAATGGGCTCGACCCCCTGACCGATCGCCTGATGAACCGCCTCCAGTTCCGGCATTTCGTGGGACACGACGCGCTGGTGGTCAACCACTCGGTGCAGGTGGATCCATCCGGGATCGTCGGTGTACGCTACTATGAGATTCGACGGATCCTTCCCAGAGGAGCGCCGTTCCTCCATGACCAGAGCACGCACGCGACGGATTCCGACAGCCGATGGAGGGGTAGCGCGGCGCTGGACTGGCAGGGCAATCTCGCCATTGGCTACAGCGTCTCGAGCACCAACACCTTCGCCGGTATCCGCTACGCTGGCCGAACCGATGACGCCCCGCTGGGAGGACTCAACCGATCAGAAGCCATCCTGCAGGCCAGCTCCGCCTCCCAGGGATTTTTCCGCTGGGGTGACTACAACAGCCTGTCGGTCGATCCGCTCGACGACTCGACCTCCTGATCTGTGGACAACGATCTGACCCAATCCACCCGTGGGAATTGGCAGACCCGGATCGGCTCCTCCTGGTTCCCAAACTCGGTCCCGTGCTGCCTGACGAACCTCGATGTCGCCGTTGTCGATGCCTCCACGGGTGAGCCCATCCCAGACGCCTCCATCACGATTGGAAGTGGATACTGGGGATGTCACGACGGTCCTGCCGCGGTTCGATTCCGACTCGAGGACGGCACCCATGCCCTGGTGGCCAAGGCCCAAGTATACAAGCCCACCACGAACTCCGTAACCGTCCTGGACGGGACCAATGCCATCACGCTCGATCCAGGTTCAGGGACACAAACCTCGGTGCTCCTCAGCTGGCCGAGCCAACCGGGGGAGTCGTACACGGTGGAATCCAGCGAGGGCATCGGCCAGGCCTTCGTCACGGTCCAGAAGGACATCGTATCCACTCCTCCCCTGACCCGGTTTACTTACCGCATCCCCGATGCCGGTTCGGGACAGCTCCTGCGGGTGCGACGGCAGTAAACTCGAAGCCCCTCCACGGAGCCCGATGCCGCCCTTCCACCGCCACCCGGGACGGTTCCCAAGCCTCTCCTGGGGTGTTGTGGCCGTGCTATCCACCCTGACCCTCTGGGCGGAGCCCCTCTGGAAGCCACTCCCTCCGATTCCGGACCCGGTCGGGGTTGCGGCTCCTTTTGCGGGAGTCTCCGGAGGGGCGCTGATCGTCGCGGGCGGGGCCAACTTCCCGGACCGTCCCCCCTGGCAGGGCGGCACCAAGGTCTGGCACGACGCGGTCTGGGTTCTCGACAAACCCGAGGGTGTTTGGCGGAGGGCGGGCACCCTGCCGGCACCACGTGCCTACGGCATCTCGATCTCCGTGAAGGACCGGGTCTTGTGCCTTGGTGGCAGTGATGCCTCGGGGCCGACGGCGGAGGTGGGGGGGTTCCGATGGCGACGGGATCGACTTGAGACCCTCGCCCCCCGGGACCTTCCGCCTCAGCTGCCTCTTCCGTTGGCCAACGCCGCCGGGGTCCTCGACGACCGCGGTGTGGCCTACGTCGCGTGCGGCAGTCCGGAGCCCGGGGAACGCGTCGCCTCGGGACGAGTCTTCACCCTGACACCCGGAAAACGCGGCGCGGTTTGGCGGGAACTTCCGCTGCTGCCCGCAGAACCGCGCATCCTCCCCGTCATCGCCGGACTGGCGGACGGGTTCTGCCTTGTCGGTGGCGCAGCCTTGGAATCCCGGGGTGGAAGGACGGTCCGACGCTATCTGCGCGATGCCTGGCGCTACAGCGCGGCACGGGGTTGGGAGCGCCTTCCGGATCTGCCGCACCCGTGTGTCGCTGGCGCCTCGCCCGCGCCGGTGGATCGGACTGCCGTCTACCTCCTGGGGGGCGACGACGGCTCCCGGGCAGGCAGGCCGGCTTCGGCAGACCACCCGGGATTCTCCGGCGACATCCTTCGACTCGATCTCAAGCATCCCTCATGGACGACCGTGGGCACCCTGCCTGCGCCTCGTGTGACGCTGCCGTGCGTCGCTTGGCGGGGCGGATGGGTGCTGCCGAGTGGCGAGGTGCGCCCGGGCGTTCGCTCACCGGAGGTGTGGTGGATGAGACTGCGATGAGAGGCGTTTGGGGACACCTTGGTGGAGAGGAAGGCCCCAGGTGACATGGGTGCCGTTCGCCAAAGGCTGCAGAGCACTGCATCTGCCAGTCCACCCGTCGATTCTTGCCCTCGGGTCTCGGCAGTGGCCGAATCTCGAGCAGTGGACAATCCGGACCACCATCCCGTCGCGGCCCTCGTCCTTGGCATTCCGTCGGCTTTGGGACGATTCCTCTTGGTCTGGCTGACCCTGTCCGTGTTTCTGGCCATCCCCTTTCTCCCCATGCTGGGATGGGAGGTCCTGAGAAACTCAATTCTTTGGCCGATTGCCTGTCTCTACGGGGTGGTCACCTGGGGCGGGTTTCCACCGCCGTGGACGGTGGGCGCGATGCTGCTGCCCGCCGGCATGATCCTCGGTGCCTGGGGCTATGTCATGGATGTGGCCCCCGCCCTCTCGCTTTGGACGTTGGCCCACTGCTCCCTCATGCTGACCGGACCTGCGCTCGTTGCGAACGACGTCGCCGGGTGGGTGCCGTGGGCCGTCGCGCTGCTGTGGAGCCTCCTGAGTCTGGGCTGGTATCGGATTGCCCGGCGCTCGACGACGGGATGAGGGCCGGGAGGAACCTGACCCAGCCCCTCCGCTTGCCCTGCCCCGCGGGATCCGGTTTCATCCCGACCGGACTGTTGCGGAAAACCAGTCCGCACTGCCGCCATCAAAACCGCCCTGTCCATCGACGTGCTTGTCGCGCTGAGCCAGAACCTCGAGGAGGCGCTGGCGGAGCGCGGCGTCTCGTTCCTCTCGGAGCACGTCTTCAATGCGTGGTGCCGACGGATTTTCGAGGCCCAATTCCGCAACAATCCGATGGTCCGAACCTGGGCCCTGCAGCATTCGGTGACTCCATCGGAAGACCTCACCTGGGATCGTATCCCGGCCCTACCCACAGAGGCGTTCAAGGAGAACGAGATCACCTGTATCCCTGAATCGGAACAGACCACGGTGTTCCACTCCAGTGGGACCACGGGGCAGAAGCCGAGTCGGCACATCCACGGTCCCGTCTCGTTGAGATTGTATGAGATGTCCCTGCGGCAGGGCATCGTGTTCCACCGCGGGACTCGGCGTTTCCCGGAACTGTGGTCCCTCACCCCGCCACCCGAGGTCGCTCCCCATTCCTCCCTCGCCCACATGATGGGCACTCTTTCAAGGGACCCCTGCCCCGGACCCGGACGGTTCTGGGGACAGATCTCGCCCGAGGGCTGGGAGGTGGACATCGAGGGACTGTCGACCGCATTGACCACTTTGGATCGCCCGATCCTGCTGTGCGGCACCGCGTTCAACTTCGTCCATGTCCTGGATGCCCAACCGGAGCGGCGATGGGTTCTGCCTGAAGGGTCCTTGATCCTCGAGACGGGAGGCTACAAGGGACGTTCCCGGGTGCTACCCCGGAGCGAACTGCACTGGGGACTCGCGAGAACGTTCGGGATCCCGACCCGATCCGTCCTGACCGAGTATGGGATGAGCGAGATGAGCTCCCCGGGGTATTCCATCCCGGATGAGCCTGAGGATCACGCGCTGATCCAATTTCCACCCTGGACCCGGACCCGGATCGTGTCGCCTGAGACGGGACGCCCCGCGGCGCCAGGCGAGGTGGGGCTGCTCCAGATCTGCGACTTGGCGAACCTCTGGTCGGCCATGATCATCCAGACCGCGGACCTTGCCCGGCGCGAGGACGACGGGATCCGTCTGATCGGACGCTCTCCTGTCGCCGAGCCCCGGGGCTGCTCGCTGATGTCCTCCAACCCGCCTGCGTCATGATCCTCCCGCAACTGTTCCTCGCGGATCTGCCCTCGGACGCGGTGCTGACGCCCCAGCTGATCCGGGACGCCTGCATCGCGGTGAAACGCAATCGGGCCAATTGGCTGGCGCAGCGTCGGACCCAGGAGCTCGTGGAGCTGATCGCCTTTGCGGCGGAGCGCTGGATGCAGCCGGACTCCGGATTCCGTCGCATCGCCCTCGAGCAAGGGGCGGCCGAGACGGGGTTCAGTCCGGCGACCCTTGGCCGCGGGCTGGATGCGCTCTTCCGGCAGCTGACCGTGGAGGGACTGCAGGCCCTGCTGATGCAGGACCTCGGGGATGTGCAGCGTCTGGACGGGTTCGCCGCGCCAGCGGCCGAGCTGCGTCAGGGCCGTCTCGCCTTCGCCCGAGGCCCGGAGATGTTGGTGCACATCGCGGCGGGCAACCTGCCCAACTCGGCGCTGTTCTCGCTGGTTCTGGGGATCCTGACCCGGTCGGCGCAGTTCATGAAGCTGCCCCGGAACGGAAACCTCATTCCCCGCCTCTTCGCCCACTCCCTCGCCGATCTCGAACCGAAGCTCGGAAGCTGCCTTGAGTTGGCGGTGTGGACCGGGGGACACGAGCCGCTCGAGGCGGCACTATTCCACGAGGCCGACTGCGTCACGGCACAGGGCAGCGATGAAACGCTCCAGTCGATCGCCCCGCGGCTCCGTCCCGGCTGCCGATGGATCCCGCACGGGCATCGCTTGAGCTTCGGGTTCATCGGCAGCGACCAGCTGTCGTCCTACCAAGCACCCCGGATCGCCCATCGGGCGGCGGCCGACATCACCGCCTGGAACCAGTTGGGCTGCCTGTCACCGCATGTGTTCTACGTCGAGGACCGTGGGAGCATGTCAGCGGAGGGATTCGCGGAATTCCTCGCGGCCGCGCTCGCAGAGCGGGAGACAACCGAGCCGCGTGGCCCCCTGCCCGTCGGGGTCGCGGCCGAGATCGCTGGTCGCCGCTCGCTGCACGAGCTCCGCCAGGCCCACCATCGCATCACCCGGGAGGAGGCCAAGACGGTGCCGCGAGGCGCATTCTTCGAGGCGCCCCAGGCCGGTACCCGCGTCTGGACCAGTCCGGAATCGACCGCGTGGACGGTGGTCTTCGAGGAGGACCCCCGCTTCCGCACTTCGTGCCTGAACCGATTCGTGTACGTCAAACCCTGTCGAGGTCTCGAGGACCTGCTGCGTCATGCCGAGGTGGTCCGGGGTCAGGTCAGCACCCTGGGCACCGCGGTCGGCGAAAGCCGGCTTTCCGAGATGGTTCCAACGATTGCCCAGTGGGGCATCACCCGGATCTGCCCGATCGGCCGCATGCAGGAACCGCCCGTAGGATGGCGTCACGATGGACGTCCGACGCTGGGGGATCTCGTCAGCTGGACCGATTGGGAAACCGTCTGAACACCATGCAACTCCGAAGGACATTCCAGTTCGAGGCCGCCCATCGGCTGCCCCATGTGCCCACCGGGCACAAATGCGCGCGGCTTCACGGACATAGTTTCCAGGTCGAGATCGTCGTCGACGGTCCAGTCGATCAGAAGATGGGCTGGGTGATGGACTATGCCGACATCAAGGCCGCCTTTGCACCGCTGCACCAGCGCCTAGACCACAACTACCTGAACGAGATACCTGGGCTGGAGAATCCGACCAGCGAGCGGATCGCCGAGTGGATCTGGTCAGAGCTCCAGCCAGCGCTGCCGCTACTCACGGAGATCGTGGTGGCAGAGACCTGCACGGCACGGTGCGTGTATCGGGGCGCATGAATCTGACGCACCTCGGCTGGTCGAAGGCGTGGGCCGATCTCATGGGCCCGGAGGTCCCGGCGGACTTGGCCCCGGGGCGAGTGGTCAGCGAGTATCGGGGAGCCCGGGTGGTGGTGACGGAATCTGGGGAGCGTAGGGTCTCCGTGGCGGGTCGGCTGGAACACGAGGCGCTGTCGGCCGCCGACCTGCCACACGTCGGGGATTGGGTCCTTATTTCCGGCACGTCAAACCCGGACTCGGGCGTCATCCAACGGGTGCTGCCGCGTCGGACCCGTCTGGCCCGGAAGATTCCCGGCCGTGCCGCCGCGGTGCAGATCCTCGCTGCCAACATCGACATTGCCTTCATCGTACTGGCTCTGGATTCCCGATTCCACATACGGCGTCTCGAACGCTTCCTTGCCGTGGTTCTGGAGGGCGGCATCCGTCCGGTCGTGATCCTCAACAAGGCGGACCTCTGCACGGATCCACAGGCCCGGATCGCCGAGATCCAGGCCTCCATCGGCAATGTCACCGTGCTGGTCACCAGCGCGACGCAACGCAAGGGGCTGCGGCAACTCAGAGAACACATCCGGGAGGGCCAGACAGTGGCCTTCATCGGCTCGTCCGGCGTGGGCAAGTCGAGCCTGGTGAATCGCCTGTGTGGAGATGTCTACCAGGCCACGATCGAGGTCCGCGAGAAGGACGACAAGGGACGTCACACCACAACCTCCCGGGAGCTGATCCCGCTGCCTGCCGGGGGGTTTGTGATCGACACCCCCGGTCTACGGGAGCTGCAGGTATGGGCTGACGACGAGGGGCTGGAGGAGACGTTTCCGGAGATCCAGCTGGCAGCCGGAGGGTGCCGCTTCAGGGACTGCCGCCATGTCGCGGAACCCGGCTGCGCGGTTGTGGCCGGCGTGGCTGCAGGTTCGATCGCCAAGGATCGACATGAGCGCTTCCTGAAGATCAGCCGCGAGGGTACCGACCTCATCCAGCGTGTCAGCCGCCAGCGTCCCGAGGGCCGCCGGAAGAAAACGCCGCGGGACGGGCTCGGGGACCTGGAATCGGAAATGTCCGGGGACGAAACGGAATGACCCCGCCGGAGCGGGGTCATTGACCATCACAAACCAACCTAGTGGTCCTATTCGAAGGAGGCTCCGGCACCACCGGCCTTTGACTTGGCGGAGTACCAGGTCTCGAACTCCTCTTGGCTAACCACCTTGTACTCGCCCTTCATCGTGGAGTGGAGATTCCCACAGAGTTGGGCACAGATGACCATGTAGTCCCCCTTCTCGACCGGGGTGAAATGCACCGGAATGGTCAGTCCCGGAATGGCGTCCTGGGTGACGCGCATCCGCGGCAGCTTGAAGCTGTGGATGACGTCCATAGAGGAGATGCGACAGATGATGTCGCGGTTGACCGGGATCAGGAACGGCTCGCGCAGGCAGGTCACGTCGTCCTTCGCGTCGGCGTCGGACGGCACGAGACCGAAGGGGTTGTTGGCGGAGGCATCCTTGATGTCCTGCTTGCCCCACTTGCCATCGAGGCCGGCGTAGTGGGCGTTCCAGGCGAACTGCTGGCCCATGATTTGGATCTCGATCGGATCGGTCTTGGGATCGCCCTTTTTGATCGGGAACTCATCGACGGCCTTTGCCCAAAGCGGCACCGCGAATCCGAGCAGCAGGACAACCTCGACCACTGCGACACCGATCTCGGCGTAGGTGGAGACGTGGCCGCGGGCTCCCACGTGGTCGGCCTTCGGATTCGAGGACTGACGGAAGCGGAACACGGTGTAGAGGAAATAGGCCAACCAACCGACGAAAAGGACGAGCATCAGCAAGTGGATGTACACGAGCAGGTCATCAATGGCCCGACCTTGGGCGGAGGCATTCGAAGGAGGCAGGAGATAGTTCCAGAGGCTCATGGCAGACGGACGGTGAAAAGGTTCAGAGGTTCGACGGCGGGGTGGGTTCCGAGACGTCCGGGGTAACCTGGGCGGCTCTGCGGATGATGAAGACGAAGAAGGTGGCGATCAGCGCCAGCATGCTCAGAATGACGGCCAACAGGGTCATGATCCCGGCATTCATGCCGTAAGCCATCGGTGAGTCGGAGCGACCAAAGCAGGCGGCACACCCGAAAACCGCCGGCTTCGCGAGGACGGTCAGGACGAGGCTGGAGAAGAGACGGTTCACAGGTAGCTGACGTTCTTGAACTTCCGGAGGAAGATCTTTCCATAGATCAGCAGGCCAACGGCCGCGATCACAGATACGACACCCCAGGTCAGATCCGCTTGGGTTCCATTGTCGCGATAGTTCCCAAAGTTCCAAGCCGCGATGACCAGCATCAGCAGCACAGAGACCGTGACGAACACGATGTGGAAGGTCTTAAGGGACATAGAATGTTTTGGGAGAGGTTCCGGTGACAGGGTCCTTGTCGGACCAGAGGATCAACCCGACCATGGCGATGGCGAAGGCCACGGTCGTGGCCAGGGTCAGGTAAACCACCTTCTTCTCCGACAGGAGATGCATGAAATAGCCGCATACCAGAAACGCCTTGATCGAGGCGACGAAGAGAGCGACGGCAATGGTCAAGGCGACACTGTTGAACTCCCATTCCCGGGCGAGAACCGTGATCACGGTTCCGACCAGCAGCGCCGTTCCGACGGCCCAATAGATCTTCTTGTGACCCTCGGCATCGTGGTCATGGCCGCCGTGGGCGGCCTCGTGGCCGGGGGACGAATGATGATTGTGACTCATGGCGCGGTGCGAGGCGTTGCAATCAGAGGAGATAAACGACCGGAAAGAGGAAGATCCAGACCAAGTCAACAAAGTGCCAAAACAGGCCACCGACCTCGATGCGGTTGGTGAATTGCTCCGGATTCTTCCTCCAGAGGTCTGTTCCGATGAAGGTAAAGTAGGCAAGAACGATGGCGCCGCCGAGCACGTGCAGACCATGCAGGAAGGTCATCGTGAAATAGATTGCGAAGAACGGATGGGTCGACGGGATGAAGGCTTTGAGGCTATCGATCTGACTAACCTCTATTACCCTCTCGTCATGATGTCGCCCCTCGGCGTGGGCCTTGTGGATGTCCTCTGGAACCTGCATGCCGACCGGGAAGCGGTATCTGTTCGGGATGTCAACCTCCACCTTGAGCTTCTCGATATTCTTAGACTTCACGGTGTCAAGAGTCCAGAAGAGGGGCGACTTGCCGTCCACGTCGAAGTGACCGGTGACCACCTTGCCATCCGTCGTGCGGATGACGTAGTGGCTGAACTTCTCCTTGTACTCGAAGGTCTTGATCCCGAGGAACCCAAGTGCACAGGCCACCGTGAACAGCATGAAGTTCCGGAACTTCGGAAAATTGTTCTCCTTCAGGGCCATCCATGCCATGACGACTGTCACCGACGAACTGATGAGCACCGCAGTGTTGAACGTGCCAATGGGAATGTTCAGGAGGCCGTGGGGCCAGCCGTCGGCGACATCAGGCCAGAACCCCTGTTGGGCGGTGACGCGCAGGAGGATGTAGGCAGAGAAGAAGGCTCCGAAGAGCATGACTTCAGAGGCCAAAAACAACCAGATGCCTACCTTGGCGTTGTAGAGGCCGGTATCGGATCTGGGGTTGACTGTATACGGGATGTCCATGGAGGTGTGCCGGAGGAAGTGAGGACCTCGATTTCAGTTCAGCCGGGTTGTCCCTGCGGGCTGAAGTCCTTCTCGGCCCCAGGCACGCTGTACTCGTAGGGGCCCCGATAGACGACCGGCTCGCTAGCGAAATTGCCGTGCGGAGGTGGGGTTGGGGTTTGCCACTCGAGGGTGGTCGCCTCCCATGGATTGTCAGAGGTGACTTTCTTGCCGTTCGAGATGCTCCAGAAGAAATTGAAAATGAACGGCAGCTGGAACAGCGCCAAGCCGAAAGCGGCGTGGGTGATGGACACGTTCAGCTTGAGGATCCCCGGATCGGCACCAACACCGTCTTGGAAGTAGGTGGCCCCACCGTCATACATGCGGCGGCTCATGCCGCGGATGCCTTGGATAAACATCGGCGAGAAGATGAGGTTCATGAAGACCAACGAACCCCAGAAATGGACCTTTCCGAAGGTCTCATTCATCACTCGGCCCGTGATCTTCGGGTACCAGTAGTATACCCCAGCGAAAAGAGCGAAAATGGTTCCCGGAGCCACGACGTAGTGGAAGTGGGCGATAACGTAGTAGGAATCGTGCAGATAGAGGTCGGTGGCGTTCAGACCGAGCGGAAGACCGGTCAGACCACCGATGCCAAACATCGGAAGGAACGCGAGGGCGAACAACATCGGGGTGTTGAACCGGATGGATCCGCCCCAGAGCGAGATGAAAAGGGCTGAGAGGATAATGACCGACGGAACCGAGATCATCATCGTAGTCGTTTGGAAAAAGGTGGCGATTTTCGTACCCATTCCTGTCATATACATGTGGTGAGCCCAAACGATGAAGGCGAGGAAGCCGATCGAAAGGACAGCGAAGACCAGTGAGCGGTAGCCCCAGAGCGGCTTGCGGGTGTTGTTGGCGATGATCTCGGAGACCACACCCATCGCTGGCAGGATCAGGACGTACACTTCGGGGTGTGCCAGGAACCAGAACAGGTGCTGCCAAAGCAGCGGGCTGCCGCCGCCGGACACCGGCACCTGTCCGCCGCTAGTAACCAGTCCAGTCGGGAGGAAGAACGAGGTGCCAAGCACGTTGTCGGCAAGCTGCATCAGGCCAGCTGCCTCAAGCGGGGGGAAGGCCAGCAGGAGCAGGAAGGCCGTGACAAATTGGGCCCACACGAAGAAGGGCAATCGCATCCAGGTGAGACCGCGTGCCCGGAGCTGGATGATCGTCGTGATGAAGTTGACCGCACCCAGAAGCGACGAGGTGATCAGCAACACCATGCCGATTAGCCAGAGTGTCTGGCCGTCGATGACGTTGACCGGATCTGCCAAGGTCGCGAGGGGGGAATAGCTGGTCCAGCCGGACTTGGCCGCCCCGCCAGGGATGAAGAAGCTTCCGAGCATGACCACGCCACCGAGGAAGTAGAGGTGGAAACTCGCCATGTTGAGGCGCGGGAATGCCATGTCGGGCGCGCCGATCTGGAGAGGAGTGACATAGTTGCCGAAGGCACCGAACGCGAGCGGGACAATCGCCAAGAACACCATGATGGTTCCGTGCATGGCGCCAAAGGAGTTGTAGAGGTCGGCCTGCATCACCCCCCCCTGGGCCATATCGGCGCCTAATACCTTCTCGAATATCGCACCCAGCACCGGGATCGGTTTACCAGGATAGGCCAGCTGCCACCGCATGGCCATCATCAGCAAGAATCCGAAGAACAGGAAGGCCAAGGAGGAGAGCCCATACTGGATCCCGATCATTTTGTGGTCGGTCGAAAAGATGTACTTTTCAAAGAATCCGGGCTCGTGGTGGTAGTGGTCGTCGTGGGATACGCCATGCGGGGCCGAAGTGTGAGATGAGGTGGACGCCATAAGGAGGTGTCAGTCGATTGATCTGGAAAACGAAGGCATCAAGTTCTCCGTCGGAACGGAGACTCCAGATGTTGAATAGGCTGGGTGCTGGGATGTCAATCGCCGGGTCTGCTTGTCCAAAACCAGAAGACCCAGCAATACGGGTAAGTAGACGATGCTCGCGAAGAACAGCCGTCTCGCAGAAGTTTGGGACAGCGTGCGGGCGAACTGGATGGCGAATGCGAGGAAGGCCCCGCCAAGGACCACGGCCCCGACCAGATACCAGTGGCCGACGAGACCAAAGACGAAGGGAAACAGGCTCACGCCGAGCAACGCCAGGGTGTTCCGGACGGCTGAGGCGGCGGTCCGGATCCCATCGGGGTCCACACCGGAGAGCATCCGGAAACCGGCACGCTGGTACTCCTCACGGTAGAGCCACGCAATCGCCATGAAGTGCGGCAGCTGCCAGAAAAAGAGGACCCCGAAAAGCGACCAACCCGGTGCGGAGACGGAATCGGTCGCCGCCGACCATCCCATGAGCGGCGGAAGCGCACCCGGAACCGCTCCCACCACGGTGTTCAGCACCGTGATCCGCTTGAGCGGGGTGTAGACAGCCACGTAGCTGGTCCAGGTCGCGACCCCCAACAGGGCCGTCAGGGGATTCACCCGGAACAATAGCCAGACGAGGCCGAGGAGACTCAGGGCGGAACCGACGAGCAGCGCCGAGGTCGGCGTGATACGGCCCGAAGGGATCGGCCTCTCTGCGGTTCGACGCATTCTCGCGTCGAATTCCCGTTCGAGGACCTGATTCAACACCGCAGCACCGGCCGCCAACAATGCCGTCCCTGCCAACACATCGGTCAGGAGCCCGAGATCCACCGAAGCGGGAGCACCCAGATGGAACCCTACAACAGTGGTCAGGACGACTAACAGAGTCAGCCGGGCCTTGGTCAGCTCCATCAACGCCGACATCACCCCACGCTCGCGAACGAGGTCGGATACCGGAGAGATGGATGTTGGGGAAGAGTTCACGGCGTTCCCTGCAGCACGGCCCGGGGCAATCCCGGAGTTCGGTACGACTCCATCCCGGCCGAAATCGGCATCGTGAGCCTTCGGGCGGTGAGAACCAACGCCGTACCCAGACACAGAAGCGAGGCTCCACCGGCAACATGGGCGGTCGCGACATCCGCCGCCTTGTTGGTCCAGATCGTCATCATCCCAAGGGTGAATTGGGCGAGGGCGATGCCACTCCAGACGACGACCCCTCGACCCAGCGACGAGGCCCAACCAAATCGGCGACCGACCCGCACCGTCATTGTGAGGATGGCTACCACGGCAGCCACCGCACCCAGTCGATGCAGCATCTGAAGCTGGATCTGGAAGGCTGTCACGGTGGACTCATCCATCCGTACTTGGTTGTAGCGGACGACCGACTCTGGATCGGTGAGTGGCCACCATCGTCCGTAGGCGAGCGGAAAATCTAGGATCGCCAAGCCGGCATGCTGATGCCGCATTGAGGCTCCAAGGACCAGCTGCAACGCTACGAATCCCGTGGCCAGCAGGAGCCCACGAACCTCAAACCTTCCAGCGACATACCCGTGGGCGGGAAGGCGGGCCCACCACGGGGAGCTGAGGAGTGCAATGACTCCTAACAGTACGAAGAACGTTTGCCCCAGGCATCCGTGGACCAGTCCGAACAAGGTTCCTAGCGTCACATGGCCGACCAGCGCCTTGTCGAGCACCACCCGGAGCCCGCCGAGAAGTCCTTGGACTTGGACCAGCAGGAAGGCAGCCCAAGCGAGCCTGGGAAGCACGCCTCCGGCAGGAACCCGAAGTCCCGGGATGGCCGCAACTAGAACAACAACAGCACCAATGCTGGCGAGAAATGCGCCCCCTCCCCTCCACTCTGGACCGATCCTAAGAAGAAAGATGCCTGCGACGATTTCGACTACGCCTACCATCGCGAGCGATTTCCTGGCCGGAGATCCGCCCATCCAGCGGGTTAGAAGAACCACCAGCAACCCGACCGAAGAGGCCCAGAGTCGGTGGGTGTGCTCGTCGAACACGCCGCCGTGGAGCCACTGGTTCACCGGCAGGGCGAACATGTTGTAGCCAAAGCTGGTCGGCCAGTCCGGGACCGACATGCCAACCCCCTTGCTGGTGACGAGCCCCCCCATGCAGACCAACCCCAGCGTCGCTAGGAAAGTTAGCAGTGCGAACAGGAATCGATATCGGTCGGTGTTCACGAAAAAACGGGAATGCCGTAATTAGGATCCCGGTTCAAGGATCCTGGTTCAAAGGACATCCCATCAACTCTTCACATCGAAGGTGAAATCCACGGTGGCCTTGCCATCCCTGACCTCGATCTCCTGGACTTGGGTCCCAGCCTTCTGGTGAAAGGCCTCAATCGTATACTTGCCGTCCGGGAGATCTCCCTTGATCGAAATGGCGCCGGTTTCGTCGGTGACCGCGAAGAACGGATTCTCGAGCACGCTCACGTAGGTGATCATCCATGGATGAACATTGCAGGCCAAGCGAACCCCAAGCTCAGGCTTGTCGAACATCTTCTCGTTGACCTGCCCCTGCGATGCCTGCGCGAAGTTGAATCCCTTGTTGACCTTCGGGGTCGCGTTCACGTTGTGCATGAACGGGTCTGAATTCTTGACGTCGAACTTCTGCCCCACCATGACGGCCGCGACGTAGGGGTAGTACATGCACCCCTTCTGATCGATCTCAGGCTTGGTGGTCGGAGCCGGGAAGGTCTTACCCTCGAGCCCCTTCTTGATGTAGACCACCGTGTTCGCGAGCGCCCCGTTGGCCCCCACGACGTAGACCCGACTCTTCGCCTCGCCCACGGCCACCTTGCCGCAATTGGCGTCTGCCTTGACCGCCGCAATCACCGCAGCAGGCGGGGGCGTGCCCTTTAGGGTTACTTTAGCGTTAATCTCAGCCGCGGAGAGGGGCAACGAGGTGGCAATAACCGTGGCAGCAATGGGAACGAGCGTTTTCATGATGTTAAGAGAAGTTCTTCTTCCTAAGATGCCTAAAAGCTAAACAGGTTTGTTAATGGGTCAAGCTCTTCGTGAAATCTTTCACAAGGGCACCCGAGTGGACGCGGAACCAATGCAGTTCTTCAGGTGGAGTGGTGGGCATCGGCCGACGGCGCATCCCTTCGAAAGAGCTGGCGGATGACATCCTCCACCGGGACCTCCTCAACGCTGAAGTCCTGGACAGGATAGGCGTCCAGAAGCGCCTTCACTGCCGGGATGACGCGGTCCCTAGGGACCTTGAGCTTAAGGGATACGGGGGTCTGCTCGACGACCTCACCAAACCCCGAGGCCTCCACCGTGCCCACCGGCGTAGGATCATGTCGGAGGGTGACGATCTTGTGTCCGGCAAACCGGCCGAGGATTTCCTCGAGCCGTCCGTCAAAGAACACGGTGCCGCGATCGATGATGATCACCCGCTCGCAGAGCTCCTGGATGTCCGCCATGTAGTGGCTCGTCAGCAGGATGGTGGTGCGCCGGGTCTGGTTGTGACGTTTCAGGAAGTCCCGCACGACCTGGGACGAGACGACGTCGAGACCGATGGTGGGTTCGTCGAGGAACAGGATCCGCGGTTCATGGAGCAGGGCAGCGATGAGCTCACACTTCATGCGCTCACCGAGAGACAGCTCCCGGACAGCGGTCGACAGCTTGTCCCGGACCCCCAGGAGTTCGGACATCTCATCGATGGTCCTGCGGAAACGGGCTTCCTCGAGTCCATAGATGCGCCCATTGAGCTCCAGGGATTCACGGGCCGGCAGGTCCCACCAGAGCTGGTTCTTCTGGCCCAGCAGGAGCGCGAACTGCCGGCGATAGCCGTCCTCCCGGTGCCACGGGACATGTCCCAGGACGCTGGCCGTGCCACGGGTCGGATACAGGAGTCCCGAAAGCATCTTCAGCGTCGTCGTCTTGCCGGCGCCGTTGGGTCCGAGAAATCCGACGAACTCCCCTTCCTCGATCCGGAAACCAACATCGCGGACGGCCACGCCGGTCTCCGACTCCCGGCGGAACAGACCCCGGATTGCACCCCCCAGTCCCGGGGCCTTCTTGGCAGTGCGGAATTCCTTGGTGAGTCCCTGGACGTCGATGGCCGGCACTGGGTGATTCTGGACGGATCAGGTCTGCGAACCAAGCCCTGCCGAATCAAAGCCGTCATCCCGATCAAGAGGGCTCGATCGATGGAATGAAGTCCAATCCCCTCTCCGGTCTGACGTGTCGTGTGTCATCGGTGACTTCGCGCCCAGTGATGCAGGACACTGCATCACCCGTCCGGTGGGGCCTCGTTCGGCGGGGTCTCCGGGGAATTTCGAATTGCGACAGGTCCGTGGCTGGTCTTCCCTCGCGGCCGCATGATCCGAAACGTTGCCATGACCCTTCTCTGCGGCCTGATGCTGGGATGCGCCCATTCCAAGGCCAAGGTCGTCCAGGCCACGCTCCGCAGGACGGTGGTGTTTCCGGGCTCGATTCCAGCCGACTCCGTCCTTCGGATCCACCTGATCGAGACGGTTTCGAGGCCGGCCACCACCAACATCCTCGGTGTGGACCAGCTGAACTTCTCGGGAGGTTCGCCCGTCGCGTTCTCCGTTCGCTACAACGCCGCAGGCGTACGCCCGGAGAACGGGTATACGCTGGTCGCAATGGCCGTGCGGAAGGCAAATGGCGTGCTCTTCATGGAGAGCCAGAGCCTCAAGGTGCTGACCCCGGGTAGTCCGACGAACGGATTGACCCTCCTGCTGGCCCCCGCGAAGTAGACCCTGCGGCTCCTACCGGGTTGTCTCCCGCCAAAACTTCCTGCTCGTCCATGTTCGACCCCACGGCCGCCATCGCCCGCCATGTCGCCGGGATTCCGCGATCCGGCATCCGCGACTTCTTCGACATCGTCCAGAACACCCCCGGCGTGATCTCCCTTGGCGTCGGTGAGCCTGATTTCGCCACCCCGTGGAACATCCGAGAGGCTGCGATCTACGCCTTGGAGCGCGGACGCACACAGTACACCTCCAACCTCGGACTGCTCCGGCTTCGGGAGTCCATCAGTGCGTACGTTTCGAGGAACTTCGGTGTCCACTACGACCCGAAGAACCAGATCCTGGTGACGGTAGGCGTCAGCGAGGCGCTCGACCTCGCCCTGCGCGCGGTGATCAATCCTGGGGACGAGGTGGTCTATCACGAGCCCTGCTACGTCAGCTACAGCCCGAGCGTCGTGCTGACCCACGGCAAGCCGGTGCCGGTCGCCTGTCTTGCGGAGGATGGATTCGCGGTCCGGGCCTCGGCCATCGAGGCCGTCCTCACCCCCCGCAGCAAGGTGTTGATGCTGAACTTTCCGACGAACCCCACTGGCGGGACCATGGCCCGGTCGCAGCTGGAGGAGATCGCGGCAGTGGCTCGGAAGCACGACCTCCTGGTGATCACCGACGAGATCTACAGCGAGCTGACCTTCGACGGGGAGCATGTCTCGATCGCGAGCCTGCCGGGGATGGCGGAACGGACGCTGTTCCTGCACGGATTCTCGAAGGCCTATTCGATGACCGGCTTCCGGATCGGCTACGCCTGCGGACCAGCCCCCCTGATCGAGGCCATGATGAAGGTGCACCAGTACTCGATGCTGTGCGCGAGCATCATCGCCCAGGAAGCCGCCATCGAGGCCCTCGAGCACGGGGAAGCGGCTACTGCGGAGATGCGGGAACAGTATCGGTTGCGCCGGAACTTCATCGTCAAGGCACTGAACGAGATGGGCCTGCGATGCCATCTGCCTCGGGGTTCCTTCTATGCCTTCCCGAGCATCGATGGGCTCGGGCTCGGAGCAAAGGAGTTCGCCCTAGGCCTGCTCCAGCAGGAGAAGGTCGCCTGTGTGCCCGGAGGGGCGTTTGGCACCAGTGGGGAGCGGTTCGTCCGGTGCTGCTTCGCCACCGCCTTCTCACAGATCGAGGAGGCGATGACGCGGATGGATCGCTACGTCCGCAAGGTCCGGGCCGGCTAGGAAACGGGAGATCGGCCACCGAACCCGATCGCGGGAACGACATGCGCCCCGTCACTGCGGGACATTGACCGAGATCCCGAGTACATCCGACCAGCGTCCGGGCTTCGCGTTCCTGTGGAGGAAGAGAACGCCTCCCTGGGTGGGTGAGGCGACGGCTCCACCCGGCACCTCCTCGACCGTCAGGGACGTCGTCGTACCCGCCGGGACGGTGCGGGTCTGGGATCCCTGGACCGAGTAACGGGGCAGGTCGAGGTCATCCGCCAGGTAGCCGAGGGTTGCCGGGACCGAATCCGTGGCGGCGCCGGTGAAGTAGTTGTCGAACGCGATCACGTACCAGTTCAGCAACCCGGAATCCGCGAGCCCGACAAGCGCCGCGTCGACCGAGAAGATGCAGGTCGCGCTGTTGAAATCGGAGTCGGCGACTCCCGAACCGATGCGCTGGAAGGAGGATCCAGAAGCCGTCCACTGGACCTCGAACACCTGGACCTCCATCTCGCCGGTGGGGTCCCCATTCTCGAGGTTCAGCATGGCATTGGCCAGGACGTAGTCCTCGGCCCCGTCCAGATCGACATCCAGGTACACATTGAATTCGGCGGGGTAGGCCGGGTGACTGCGCTCCTCGTGCGTGGCGATGGCGACCTCGACGGAGGTCCCGGCGCGTCGAATGCCAACCGCCTTGAGATCCGGGAACGCCTCGCCACGACCGAACTCATCCGGCTTCACGTAGTCCTGCGGACTCGTCCCGCCGAGCGGAAAGATCTCGGAGACACCCGCGATCGCCCCCCCGATGTTGGAGAGAACTACGGTTGCCGGGCTACCGGCCAGGACGAGCGCGGAATCGCCGACCTCAAGATCGGCGGCGCGACGCGGTAGCAGGTGCCAGGGCAGACTCAGACGGGTCGACCCACTCGCCAGCGTGACGGTTCCATCGAATTCCTGGAGCCGGAACGCCTCACCATCTCCGCCCCCCGAGCCCCCATCGAGGTTCCAGACGGGCAGCCTGGAGGGATCCACCTCCAGCGTGACATCCACCGTACCCACCCCAAAGGCGTCGACCTCGACCGTTGGAGCCGAGAACCGAAGTGTCACCGCCCCGAGGGACTGGTCGACCGAATCCCGGAAGCCACCGGACACGGAGTACGTCCTCGGTCCGGAGGTGAGGCTGTACACCTGAAGCCGCTTGGTGAGCGTCACCGGAGTCGTTCCGGTGAACGCCTGATAGCCAAACGAAAGGGATGCCTGGCGGTCCTCGTAGGGCAGGGTCGGGGCATCGACGGCAACGACGGCAGGGGTGGCCAGGGCCGCGGGGATCCGGAGCTCGCCCGAACCCGCGAGCATGGCGGGTGCGAGGACCCCTGGTCGCGAGACCGGATTGAGCAGCACACCAGGATCGGCGTTGTTCATCAGGGCCGCCTTAAGGGCCCAGCTTTCCAGCAGGTCACCGGTCTCCTCGAGCATGGCCTCCTGGACCAGCGCGGCGGCACCCGCCACCACGGGAGTGGAACCCGACGTGCCGGCGAAGGCCGACTCCGACGCCCCGGTGCCGACCTCGGCAGACATCAGCGCGCCGGGCGCAGCGATCTCGGGCTTGATGCTCTGGAAACTGATGCTGGGGCCCCGGGACGAAGTGTCCACCATGCTTCCAGCAAGCGAGGTGGCGATGGCCGGGCCGATGGCGGCCCGGTTCACGCCCGACCCGAGGGTGGCCTTGAGGGCGTCCCCCTCGGCCTGGGTGACCACAAGGGTCGGGACGAACACGGAACCCGCCCCCTGCGAGAAGGTGGGTGGATCGCCAGGCTCGTTGTTGACCACGATGACTGCCTTGGCACCCAGACGGGCGGCCCGGTCGACCTTGAGACTGACGTTGCAGCCCCCACGGTCGATGACGGCGATGGCGTTGCGGACACTGGCATCGGGAACCGGGTAGGGATCGGAGACGCAACCCTGGCCCAGGTAGACGAGGGGGCCGCTGATGAGGCCGGTCACCTGAGCCCAGTCGATGCTGGCCGTGTTGATGATCGTGCTCGTGACCCGGTTGCTGTTGCGGAAGATTCGGATGGACTGGGCCTTCGCCGAGGGCATCTGCGTCTGGGCCACGGAGATCGCCCCGGGGGCGGTGCCGGGAGAGCTGACAGAGTAAGGCAGATCCCCACGGTTCCCCCCCGAACAGACCACCGTGATGCCGAAGTAGGTCAGCCACTCCACCATGTAGGCCGCCTCGTCCTGGAACTGCCCATAGCGGGTTCCGAGGGAGATGTTGATGATGTCCACGGGGTTGTCGACGACCGTGGTGGCCGGGTCGATGATCCCATCCACCGCGTCCGGTTGGTCGGGCGTCAGACAGGCCTCGAGAGCCTTGAGAAGGGCGACACCGCTGCAGGCAAGTTCCCTGGAACTGCAGGCCTTGAAGGCATAGAGGGTCGCCCCAGGAGCGACCCCACGGTGCAGGCCGTCGAGGCTCGCCCCGGCGAGGACATCCGCCACATGCGTCCCATGTCCCTGGCGGTCGATCGGATCCTCGTCAGGGGAGAGGCTTGGAACCGATTCGCCATCCCGCAACACCGGCCAGTATTCCCCGACGAAATCCCATCCGCCCGCGACCTTCGACGTGGGAAACAACCCATCGCGGGTTGTGTTCAGGGGATCGTCAAAGCCCGACCCATAGGCCGACCCATAGGCGGTGGTTGTCCCGATCCCGCCGAGGTTTCGATGCGTGTAGTCGACACCTGTGTCGATCACGGCCACGCGGATCCCCTGCCCGGTCCGGCCTGAGGACTGAACCGCGGCATCCCCGACCGCCCCAAGAGAATCGGTGAGGTCCAGGCGGTAGTCGCTGACCGGATTGATCGAGAAGACGGAGGGCCTGCGAGCCAGATCGAGGAGCCGGTGGCCAGGGATCTGAACCACCACCGCATTCAGAGCCTTGGTGAACTGCCCCAGCGTGGTACCACCAGCTGCAACGACCTGAGCGACCGTCGTCGACTGCCGTGCCCGGAGGCGGTTCACGTAGGCCGCCTGCTGGGATGCCGTCAGCCTCGAGCCGACATTCTTCGCGTTGCGACCCAGTCGGGCCAGCAGGGGCCGCTCATTGAACCGGACCACCGCCACAACCTCGGTCGAGACATTCCGGAGGGAGGGATGGATCTTCTTCACGGGGTCCGGCACCGATGGAGCGCTGGGCTTGGCGCCGCCCCACGCCGACCCCGATACCGCAACCCACGCCAGCAGTGCCACCCAATGATGTCGCCACGTCATAGAAAGAATGGAAGTGGACCGGATCGTCCTGATGTCCTCGACCCAATCCGAACCGACACCGTCGAAGACGGCACCTTCGGAAACCTGCTCAATCCCGACACCGGTTCAACCTGAGATAGGCTATCACACACCGGACACGGTCGGAATTTCACGGACGGGTCTCCCTGCGGATGCGGTTCGCCACCAGAAGAAGCAACAGGACACCAACCCCCGCATTGGAGGCCTCTGGGATGGAGTTCGCGAGGAATTCCCCCACGGCGAAGGATCCAGTCGACGAGATGAACACCTGGTTCAGCATCGTCCCGGGAGCCGCGACGAAGAGGAAACCGGCCGCATCGGCATTGCCATCGATTGACTGCACAAGAGGCGTGACGGACGAGGTCTCGCTGACGGTGAAGGACTGGATGACAAGATCCGACGGCATCGCGTAGAAGACAAAGCGGGTGGTGTCGGCGGGCAGGGTGATGGTGAGCGAGAAGGAAGTGGGATCCGTTGCGTAGATATCACCCGAATAGCCCTGACCCCAGCCAAGCCAAGACGATCCCACGACGAGGTGTTGAACCGGCTGATTGAAGGTCAGGTCGAGCCCCGAGGGCGAGGGAACGGTTGAGACGCTGGTGAATTCCGCGGTCGCGTCAGCAGGAAACGCGAGAAGCGGCTGCCCGCCCACGTCCCCGGGCGGGGACGATGTCCCAAGCAGCGAACCCGTGGTAGCCGCCCAGCCGCGATCCGCAGCTGCCGCAACCAACATGCCACAAAGCAATTGGCGAAGACCCTCGACCATAACCCACCTCCTGCGATAGCAATGGTGGATTAGTGGGTCGAGGGAAAGGTCTTTTTCGGAAAAGCGAGCGATGTCTCGAACGAACAGGAGCTTCTTCCCACCTTCTATCTCCCGGAAACTTACTGGAATCGTCACTGGCCCCAAACGAAGATTCCGTGGTTTGGGGAGACGTCGTCCCTCGAGCTCAGGACGTTCCATCCGCGGCAGGATCGAGGAGCTCCTGGCACGCGCCGAACACCCGCTGGACATCCAGGTCGGTCAGACACCTGGGTATTCCGGTCGTGGCGCAGGACTCCGCGATCCCCGTCTGGCAGGGACAGGGCACCGACACCACACGATGTCCTGGACCCTGGGGCATCCAGGAGGAGGCATCGTGGTAGGCTCGGAACAGGCTGACGGTGCGGGTTCCAACGCTCTGGGCGAGGTGAAGCGCTCCCGAGTCCGCCCCGACATGCAGACGGCATCGCTTCAGGACCGCCGCCAGCCCCTGGACGCCCAGCGGATGGTCCGGAAAGAGCAATCGCCGGTCACCGACCTGGTCCCGGAGCTCGCCGAGTCGCTCCTGCTCGCGGCCTCCCGGAGAACCGGTCGCCACCACATGCCAGTCCGGACGGACGGAGAGAAACCCGCGGATGAATCCGACCCATCGTTCCAGCGGCCATTCCTTGAGCGAGTGGCTCGCGCTTACCGAGACGTGGATCGCCAGTTCGGGCACCCAGGCCATCGCGGCAGCCATCGATTCCTGGGACGGGGACAGGGTGATGTCGACCGATCCCAGCGACAGTCCGGCAGCGGCGAGGACACGTCGCCGCTGCTCAAACACTGGAATCAAGGGATCGATCGACTCCGCCCACGCGTCGACACACCAAGGACTCCATCCGTGCCAGCGGGCCTGTCTCCATCCGAGCCTACGCCGAGCCCCCACAATCCTCGCGAGGATCAGGGTCCTGTCTCCGCCGGAGAGGTTGACGGAGACATCGAACCGCAGTCTACGGAGGGCGAGCCCCACGCGAGCCTGATCCATAAGCCGTCGCCGTCCAGGCGCCTGCTCAAGGATCCATTGGCGGTCGACGCACCCCGCCATTTCGACCACCTCCCTGCCGGCCGGGCTGCTCACCACGTGCAATTCGGCATCCGCGTAGTTGCGACGCAGATCTCTCAGGGCGGGCACGAGATGGACTGCGTCGCCCAGGAAACCTGGTTCGATAACGAGCACCTTTCTTGCGCGACAGGTCTCGCCAAAGAAGCCCTTCAACCGGTTCACGGACATGGGATCGGGTCGGATTTGGGGTTGGAGGACGCCACGACGCCCCCTCGGGCGAACGGCTCCCCGGGATCTCTGCGCGCAATGGGTTTCATCACCGGATTCCTCGGCGGACATTCCCGCCGCTGGGACCGTCTCGCGAAGGCCCTTCGATGGATCGAGGTTGGTCGGCACGCTTCCGAGCGGGCGAGGAAAAAGCGACCTGGGCGTGCTCGAGCAGAAGTCCACAGACTTGGAGAACACCGAATTAGGGATGCCGTCATCGCCGACATTTCACTAGCGTTCGCCGACAGGGCGGCACACCCGGCCGATCCCGGCCAAGGCAGATCGATATCGATGAAACTCAAGCACTGGATCCGGTTTCTCATCCACCGCGACTCCACCTGGCATGGACAATTCAAGGCCCTGGCGCCCCTGCTGCTAGACCCACCCGGTATCCCACGATGGGTGGTGGATGTCGGGGCGAACGATGGATTCTTCAGCTCCAATTCCTATCCGTTTCTGGCCCGCGGGTGGAGAGGCCTGCTCATCGAGCCGCACCCCTCGGCCCACGCCAAGGCCACCCGGCTGCACCGCAGACGAACGGGGGTCGCGGTGATCCAGGCAGGCTGCTCCGACTCGGAGGGGACCCTGACCCTGTGCTCACAACCTGACGACGAGGGCGGAAGCCTCGCGCGCCTTGGGACGCCAAATGGCGGACCGGCACCTCATTCGGGAATCGGCGGGTCCATCGGCATCGCCCAAGTGCGTATCCATCGTCTGGAACGCCTCCTCGAAGAGAACCGGGTGCCGGTGGGGTTTGATCTTCTGTCGATCGACACCGAGGGACACGACCTTCGGGTCCTGATGGGGGCAAACCTCGATCGCTTCAGACCGACGGTCATCATCACCGAAACCTCCGAGGAGGATCAGCCCAAGCGCGAGTTCCTGGGCCAGCAGGGATACCGACTCCATCTGGATCTGGAGTTCGACTCGATCTGGATCCGCGGTGGGACGGTTTCCGGTTGATCAACCGGGACGGAGGACGGAGCGGACCGCGCCGACGATACGGTCCTGGTCGGCCTCCGAGAGGAAAGGATGCATGGGCAGGCTGATCACCTCCCGCGATGCCCGGAGGGACTCCGGAAAATCCTCGGGCCGGTATCCACAATCCCGGAACACGGGCTGCTCATGCAGGCACTTGGGGTAGTAGATCGCCGTGGGAATCCCCATGCGCCTCAACTCCTGCCCTAGAGCATCACGATCCGCCACACGGAGGGTGTACTGGGCGTAGACGTGGGTGTTGCCGGGCATAACCTCCGGGGTGACACAGCAGTCCTTGAGGAGCTCCGTATAGCGGGCGCCGATCCGCCGTCGGGCGTCCACCTCCGACGGGAAATGAGGCAGCTTTGCCAGGATCACCGCCGCCTGCAGGGTGTCGAATCGCCCATTCGTCCCGAGGAGCGGGTGGTGGTGCCGCTCGACGCCGCCATGGGTCCGGATCGCCCGGATCCGTTCCGACAATGCGTTGTCCGCCGTGAAGATCGCCCCGCCGTCCCCGTAACAGCCCAGCGGCTTCGCCGGGAAGAAGCTGGTGGTGGAGATCCGGGTCAGGGTCCCGCTCGGACGGCCGTTCCGGGTGGCCCCAAAGCTCTGGGCCGCGTCCTCGATGACCGTGAGTCCATGGCGCCCGGCGATCCGGTTGATCTCCTCGAGGTCGGGCATCTGCCCGAAGAGGCTGACGGGGATGATGGCCCGGGTCCGCGGCGTGATCGCCTCCTCGATGCGGGCGGGATCGATGTTGTAGGAGCGGGGTTCGATA
This sequence comes from Verrucomicrobiota bacterium, assembly GCA_016871805.1. Taxonomy (GTDB): domain Bacteria; phylum Verrucomicrobiota; class Verrucomicrobiia; order Limisphaerales; family UBA9464; genus UBA9464. Next base: position 21,071 of record VHCG01000010.1, on the reverse strand, counting down.
TCGACGAACACCGGGCGGGCCCCCACCAGACCCACCACCTCGGCCGTGCTGATCCAGGTGAACGGCACGGTGATGACCTCATGCCCCGGACCGATGTCGAGGGCCCGAAGCGCGATCTCCAGGGCCGCGGTGCCGTTGGCGACGGTGATGGCATGCTGGATGCCCAGGAACCCCGACAGGGCCGCCTCGCACTCCGCGATCTCGGGTCCCATGACATAGGCCCCGTGGTCCAGCACGGCACGGATGCGGGAATCGATGGCCTGCTGGTGGAGGCGGTACTGGGACTTGAGATCGATGAATTCCAAGGCGGGCTGGGTCCGAAGCGCAACTCGCTGCGGGTCCGTGACGCTATCCGTGCCCGCCGCGCCTTGGCAAGAAACCCGGTCCCAACCCCGCGTGGGGGCCCCAGCCGATACAGTGCGCAAACCGCCGCGGACCTCCACCCCTGTCCTAAGGGAGATCTCGCATCCGGGAGGATTCCGGAACTACGGTCGTCGCCCGTTGTCATGCCAGCCGCTCCCAAGAACATCCTGCTCCTCAAGAGCCACAGCGCCGGGGTGGGCGACCTGCTCCGGGGATCGGCGGCATGGAGGGCACTTCTGGACCGCTACCCGGGAACCCGCCTCCACCTGGCCTTCTGCAGCCAGGAACCCCACTACGTCTCGGAGACCCTGATCGGTCGACACCACCTGCTCAGTTCCTTCCATGTGCGCGCCAAGTGGCGGAACACCCGCAGGAACTGGGCAGAGGCCGTGCGCTGGGTCACCGGCATCATCGAGACGACGCGGTCGGAGATGCTCATCGACTTCGAAACGAATGGCATACGAGCCCTGTCACTGTGTCTGCTGGCCCGGTACAGGACCGGGAGCCGGACCGTTGGAATCGCCGAGTGGCCCGGACGAGGGTGGGCCTACGACATCGCCTCGCCGAGCCGATCGAGCTACGCCGCAACCGAGGGGCTGACCCTCCCACTGGAGTATTCCGAGAGGGATTTTGTTGCCCTCGCGGGACTGGGGATCCGACGCCGGGGAACTCCGATCGAGATCGAAGAGACCCCGGAGGCGGTCGCCTTCCGGAAGGCGTTCCGGTCCCGGCTCGGGATTCCTGAGGGAATGCCTGTGGTTGGGATCAATGTGGGCTGTGGTACGCCCGGAGCCGACTGTCGTCGACCCGATGGGGCGCTCATCGAGGCGCTCATCGTGTGGCTCCAGGAGACCCACGGTTGTGCGGTGGTCCTGACCGGGGCGCCCTTCGAGTCGACCACGAACCAGTCGATCCTGCAGCGGATGGTCGATCGGCCGGGACCACCCCGGGTGGACGCCGCTGGAAAGACGAGCCTCGTCGAGCTTCCGGGACTCATCCGGGCCTGTGACCTCTTCATCTCGTCCGACTCGGGTCCATACCACATCGGGGTCGGGCTACGGGTCCCAACGGTGGCCTTGTTCAACTTCGAGTTCCCGGTCGCCATCCACCGGCACCCCTGGGTCCGCTGCGTGGTGTGCCCCGGGCTTCCGGGGCTTCCCGAGATCCAGTCCGCGGTGCAGGCTCTCCGGCAGTCATACCCTTGGCGGGGAACCCCGTGCGCATCATGACCCCATTTGCCAGGAGACTCCTCAGTCTGATGTGGCCGCAGAAGACGCGGCTGGTGCTCGGGGTCTCGGCCGGGGTGCTCTATGCCGCGGGCAATGCGGCGCTCATGATGGCCCTCAAGCTGACCTGCGACCTGCTCTTCGTCGCCGGGTCAGAAGGTCCGACGACGCGGCTTTCACCTACGGTCCAGCGGCTGTGGCCGCACCTAGAGGACTTCCTCAACGCCTGGCTCCGAAGCGAGTCGATGGTCCTGAGGCTCGCCCTCATCGCCACGATCCCGATGGCCATGGGACTGCGCCTCATCGGTTCCTTCGGAAACTTCTATTACCTCGTCCGAGCCAGCCAGCAGGCGGTCCATGAGCTCCGTGTACAGATCTTCGACCATGTGCTGAGGCTGCCCGTGGGGTATTTCTCGGCGGCACGCTCCGGCGACCTGATCTCCAGGATCAGCGGCGATACGACAGCCCTCCTGACCCTGCTTCAGGGCACTCTCACGACCGTGGTCAAGGAGCCGATCACGATCGTCTTCCTGCTCGCCTATCTCATCCTGCTCCAGCCGCGGCTGACCCTAATCTCGCTGGTCGTGTTCCCGGTCTGCGTGCTGCCGGTGGTGATCTTCGGCCGAAGGGTCCGCAAGGCGGCCCAGGCGGTGTCGCTCGGCAGCGCACAGCTCACCGACACCATGCAGGAGGCCTTCACCGGACAGAGGGTGCTCAAGGCCTACAACCTGGAACCGGAATTCAGCCGACGCTTCTCAAGCACCTCGGCCCATATCGTACACCAGGTGATGAAGGCGGTCCGGGGCAACGAGATACCGACCGTGCTGGTGGAGTTCGCCGGGGCGCTCGGTGTGGCCTTTGTCTTCCTCTTCGTGCTCCGGAACAACCGGGATGGCGCCACGATGACGTCCGGCGACTTCTTCTCGTTCATCGGCTCCGTCTTCCTGCTCTACCAGCCGATCAAGAACCTCAGCCGGTTCTACGGCCAGGCCCAGCAGGCCCGGGCCTCCGTGGAACGGGTCGACGAACTGCTCGGCACCCGTCCGGACATCAGCGACCCACCGAACCCCCGCCCCGTGGCGGCGGCCGGGGCGGTGGTGGAGTTCGACCGCGTCACCTTCTCCTTCGGCGACCGGAACGCCCTGCAGGACGTCCAACTCCGGATCCAACCCGGACATCTCGTGGCCCTGGTGGGTGCCAGCGGAAGCGGCAAGACGACACTGACCAGCCTCCTGCTCCGCTTCTACGATCCCCAGCAGGGCGCGGTGCGGGTCGGGGACGTGGACCTTCGCGAGGTCAGAACCCGGGATCTGCGCGACCAGATCGCCGTCGTCACCCAGGAGACGATCCTCTTCAACGACACGATCCGGGCGAACATCCGGCTGGGTCGACCTGGGGCCACCGATACCGAGGTCGAGGCCGCAGCGATCGCCGCGCAGGCGCACGGGTTCATCCTCGAGAAGTCCGGGGGCTACGACTTTGTGATCGGGGAACGCGGGGCCAGCCTGAGCGGCGGCCAGCGCCAACGCCTCGCCATCGCGCGCGCCCTGTTGAGGAACGCGCCAATCCTGATCCTCGACGAGGCGACCAGTGCCCTCGACTCCGAGAGCGAGCGGGCGGTCCAGATCGCCCTCGAGACCCTGATGCGCGGCCGGACGACGCTGTGCGTCGCCCACCGGCTGTCCACCATCCAGCATGCGGACCTCATCGTGGTGATGGACCAGGGCCGGATCGTGGAACGGGGCCAGCATGAGGAGCTTCTGGCAGCCAACGGCACCTATGCCCGGCTGCATGCCCTTCAGTTCCGCGCATGACCCTGCGAACCCGTGTTGAACCGGATGTTGATTTTGAAGCCCCGCGGATGTCCTCTCTAACCGCTCCGTTCGACTCCTCCAATGAAACGCATTGAAGCCATCATCAAGCCGTTCCGCCTCGACGACGTGAAGAATGCCCTCCATGAGGCGGGTCTCGTCGGAATGACCGTCTCCGAGGTCAAGGGCTTCGGCCGCCAGAAGGGACACACCGAGATCTACCGGGGATCCGAGTACACCGTGGATTTCCTGCCAAAGCTGAAGGTCGATCTGGTGGTGCCCGACGCCCAGGTCCAGACCGCGGTCAACGCCATCGTCAAGGCGGCCAAGACCGGCAAGATCGGGGACGGCAAGATCTTCATCTCGCACATCGAGGAAGCCGTCCGGATCCGCACCGAGGAACGCGGCAACGAGGCGGTCTGATCACGACCCGGGTCACTGTCCCAAACGAACCCGGTAGAACCGGGGCCCATCACCCGGGGAGGGGTCCTCGAATGCCGAGACCGGACCGTTCGGAACCACGCTGCCCTGCAGGGTCCATCCGGAACCGGCCCCACCGCTGACCTCGACCCGGTTCTCGATGCCCGGAACCGAGGTCCATTGCAGCCCCGGACGCCCGTCCACGCGGGGCTGCACCCGGAGCGGCAGCTCGACCACCTCGATGAACAGCAGGTTGTCGAACACCTCCGGATACGATAGGATCTTCCGAAGGGTTGGGAAGGCGGGAGGATTGGGCCAGAAATTGAACGGAAACCCGGTCCCGACGAGGTTGTAGAGCCGGTTGGTGGGCTGGGTATCCAGCCAGGTGAAGGTGTTGAAGACCGAGAGGGCGTTGGTGCTGTTCAGAACCCTTCCAAACACGGTGAAACCGCCGTTCTGGTTGTCGAGGTTCTCGGAATTGTCGGCGAGATTGATGAACCATTCGGACGACGCGGAGTTCACGTCGCCGCCGACCTTCGCCATGGCGAGAGTCCCGATCGTGTTGCTGATGCGGGGTCCGACGTTGAACTCGTTCGTAATCTTCCCGTAGTCGGGGATGTCGACGAAGGCGATGTTGGTCGTGCCCCGATTCGTCACCCCGAAGCCACCGGCCTGGACCATGAAGCCGGACACGATGCGGTGGGAGAACATATGGGTCCACCGCCCGTCCCGGACGTACCTGAGGAAGTTCTGGACCGTCACCGGCCTGTCCTCGTCGAACAGCTCCACCACGAGGTCCCCGAGCGCCGTGCGGACCTGCACCAGCGAGCCAGCACGGGCAGGGATGGCAGCCAGGCAGAGGAGGACCAGGCCGAGGGCAAGCACCTTCATGGTCACGACACTGCCGAGGCTCATGCGGTCGGGCAAGCGGCCGATGCCCCACTCATCCAGGGTCCGCCTCCCGCTCCGCATGTCGGATGTCGCGGGCCTCGTAGAGGTACACGACATCCTCGGCGATGTTCTTGGCGTGGTCGGCGATCCGTTCGAGGGCCTTGCTGATGGTCATCAGATGCAGACACCGCGTCGTGGTCGCCGGTGACTCGATCATGAAGCTCGCCAACTCCCGGTAGAGCTGGCGGTTCAGGGCGTCGACCTCCTTGTCCCGGGGAATGACGCCACGGGCCTTGGCCGTGTCCCGGCTCACGAAGGCGTCCAGGGCATCCCGGAGCATCGCCAGGGCCATGTCGGACATCCGCGGGATGTCGACGTAGGGCTTGAGCTGGGGCTCGCGTCCGAGCTCGATCGAGCGCCGTGCGATGGTGGTCGCCTCGTCCCCCACCCGCTCGAGGTCCCGGGCGATCTTGGTGGCGCTGACGATGAGCCTGAGCTGGGTGGCGAGGGGCGCCTTGGCAAGGAGCAGGATCGCCTGCTCGTCGATCTCCTTCTCGATCTGGTCGATCTGGTCGTCGTTTCCCTTCACCCCGCGGGCCAGCTCGTCGTCGCGCTCCACAAGCGCCCGGATCGCATTCCGCACGGAGGCCTCCGCTCGACTTGCCATCGAAAGTAGCCGGTCCTTCAGCGCCTGGATTTCCTGGTCGAAATGGTTCATGGCTCAGACTTCCTCCCTCACCCGAAGCGCCCCGTCACATAGTCCTCCGTCCGCTGATCCCGTGGATGGGTGAAGATCCTCGAGGTCCGGTCGAATTCCACCACTTCTCCCAGATAGAGAAACGCGGTCCGATCCGAGATCCGGGCGGCCTGCTGCATGTTGTGGGTCACGATGACGATGGTGTAGTCCCGTCGGAGCTCGAGGATCAGCTCCTCGATGCGCATCGTGGTGATTGGATCCAGGGCCGAGGCCGGTTCGTCCATGAGGAGGATCCGTGGCCGGATGGCGATCGCGCGCGCGATGCACAGCCGCTGCTGCTGCCCGCCGGAAAGCTCCAGGGCGTTGCGGTCCAGCCGATCCTTCACCTCATCCCAGAGGGCGGCCGCCCGGAGGGATTCCTCCACGATCCGGTCCTGCTCCACCCGGTTGCGGAGTCCCTGCAGCTTCAACCCATAGGCCATGTTGGCCCGGATCGACATCGGGAACGGATTCGACCGCTGGAAGACCATGCCGACCTGCTTGCGCAGCCCGATGACGTCGACCCCGTCGCCAAGAATGTCCTGCCCCCCGACCCTGCATTGGCCCGTGACACGAACCCCGGGGATGAGGTCGTTCATCCGATTGAAGCATCTCAGAAGGGTGGACTTGCCGCAGCCGGAAGGCCCGATGAGCGCCGTGACCTGGCGTTCTGGAACCGACAGCGACACATCCCTCAGGGCCGGGGCCTCGTCATAGGAAAGACACAGATCCTTGGTCTCGATCGCCGGCGGGGAGGTCCTCGAGGGGGATTCGGAATCCAAGGCATCCTCGGCCGGAATCGATCTGGATGTGGGGGTTTCCATGGTCCTGGGTCTCAGACAGCCTCCCGCAGGTTCCTTCTCATGCGGCTTCGGAGGAGGATCGCCCCGGCATTCAGGGCCAGGGTCAGCACCAGCAGCGCCAAGGCCGTGGCATAGAGGATCGGGGCCGTCTGGTCGACATTCGGTGACTGCGTGGCGAGGACATAGACATGGTATCCCAGGTCCATGAACTGGTCCGTCAGCCGGCCTGGCAGCTCAGCCGTGTAATAGGCCGCCCCCGTGAAAAGGATTGGTGCCACCTCGCCCGCAGCCCGGCCCACCGCGAGGATCCCGCCGGTGAGGATTCCCGGCAACGCCTGGGGCAGCACGATCGTCCAGACCGTCTCGAGCTTCGTGGCCCCCAGGGCCAGACTGGCCTCGCGCAATCCGGACGGGATCGAACGCAGCGATTCCTCGGTGGCGACGATGACGACCGGGAGCGTCATGACCGCAAGGGTTAGGGAGGCCCACAGAAGGGACGGTCGACCGAATACCGGCACACCAGAGCCCGTGAGCCCGTCCAGTCCTCGACCCAGAAAATTCACGAAGAATCCCAGGCCGAAGAGCCCGAAGACAATCGAGGGGACACCCGCGATGTTGCCGATCGCCGCGCGGATCCCGCGGGTGAAGGGAGAGGCCGGATCGGCGTACTCCGTCAGGTAGACGGCGGTGATCACACCAAAAGGCATCACGAAGACCGTCATGATCAGGACCCGCAGGGATGTCCCCACGACCATCGGCAGGATGGCGGCCGAATCGACATCGAAGAAATCCTTCCTCGGGATGGTCGACACAAACCGCCAGGAAAAAGCGGGCATGCCCTTGGACAGCACTGTCGTCAGAAGGGCGACCAGAAACGCCAGAAGCACCAGGGTGGCCAACCCGGTCAGGATGAGGCCCACGATCCCCGCGGGACCACCCCACCGTCCCAGGCGCCGGGATTCCCCGATCGGCCTCATGCCACGCCCCCCAGTCGACGCCTGAGACGCCGGACGATCCGACCCCCGATCAGGTGGGTCACGAACGAGATCGCGAAGAGCAGCGTGCCCAGCAGGAACAGCATCCGATAGTGACCCCCGCCCGAAACCGCCTCGGCCATCTCCGCGGCGATCGTGGCGGTCATGGACCGGGTCGAATCGAAGAGGCTCCACGAGAGCATGCTCGCGTTGCCGCTGGCCATCAGCACCACCATCGTCTCCCCCAGGCACCGGCCGAATCCCAGGATCATCGCCGCCACAACACCCGGCATCGCCGAGGGAAGGACGACCTGCCAGGCGGCCTGCCACGGGGAGGCCCCGAGCGCGAGGGAGGCCTGGACATATCCGCGTGGGACACCCGTGAAGGAATCCTCCGCGATCGTGAAGATAAGGGGTACGGCGGTGAGGCCCAGGCCAATCCCTGCGACCAGCGCGTTGAGGCGGAACTGGTAGCCGAACAGGGACTGGAGGAGGCCGGACAGCACGAGCAGGCAGAACACGCCTAGAACCACCGAGGGGATCCCCGCCAGCAGTTCGATCGTGGGCTTGACCCACTCACGGACCCGGACCGGCGCCAGCTGGCTGACGTAGAGGGCGGCACCCAGCGACAGGGGCACGGCGAACAGCAGACCCACCAGGGTCACCTTGAGGCTTCCGACCAACAGCGGGACCAGGTTGTACTTGTGGATCGTTCCGACGGGCTGCCAGACGAATTCGGGACGGGTGTAGCCGGTCCACTGCCGGGGCAGGAGGAGCTGACGCCAGTCGGCCGTGTTGACCGTGGAATCCGGATCGGCCCTGAAGGATTCCGGGATGTCCCTGAACCCCTCCTCCCGGGCCTCCATCATCGCCATGAGCATCTCCCGATCCATGCCCTCGAACTGGCTTCGCGAAAGTTCCAGATAGGACCGCAGGTCGTCCCGCGGGATCGAGTCAATCTCCTTCGACGGGAGGATGGGCTGGACCAGGGCGGTGTTGATACGGCCCATGAGGACCGGAAGCGCCTCACGACCCACGAAGACGAGGATCAACACCATCAACCCGATCGTGGAGAGCCCGACGGCCTGGATGAGCTTCTCAATGATCCACTCTCCCGGACGGGCCCGATGACCCCGGCGCAACCCCATCCACCCGGAAGTCGGGACCGCGGTGGAAGTGGGAGTCGGATGCACGGGATGAAGCCGGGAAGGTTTTCGCGCAGCGGAGGGCCTCAGGCAAGCCGCCAGCCGGGATAAACATCAGTCCCGCCGGACTGGAAGGGGATAGTAGCCGACGTCGCGAACCAGAGACTGGCCCTCAGGACCACGGATCCAGCCGAGGAAGTTGGCGATCTCCGGGCGGTCGGTCGATGGATTCACATAGCAGTAGAGGTAGCGCGACACTGGATACTCCCCGGAATGGACTGTCTTCTCGTTGGGCTCCACCGCCATGCCGCCCCGGGTCCGGGCGATTCCCAGCGTCTTGGCCCCCGACCCATAGGCCGCCCCGCCGTAGCCGATGCCCAGGCGATCTTGCCCGACCGCCTGGATCACCTGCGCCGTGCCCTGGAGGGTCTGCATCGTGGGCGCGAAATCCCGTCCCGACAGCACCCGTTCCTTGAAGAACTCATAGGTCCCGGAGCTGCTCTCACGGCTGTACAGGGTGATCGGGGCGTCGGGACCTCCCAGATCCTTCCAGTTGGTGATCCGCCCGGTGAATACCTCCCGGAGATCTTCCAGACTCAGCTCCCGAATGGGGTTCGATGGATTCACGTACACGCTGAGCCCGTCCATCGCGACCGCATGCTCGGCCGGACGCTTCCGGAAGGTGCGGATGCAGGTCTCAAGCTCCCGAGCTTTCAATCGACGCGAGGCCGTGCAGATGTCGGTGGTCTGGTTCTGCAACGCCGCAAACCCGGTCCCGGTCCCACCGCCCGTGACCTGGATGCGGGTGCCCGGGTGCCCGGCCATGTAGGTCTCGGCCCACCGCTGGGCCAGCACCACGAGGGTGTCGGATCCCTTAACGGTGATCTCCCCGGCCAAAACACGGCCAACCAGACCCATCCAACCCCACAGACACAGCACTCGGACAAAGCCAATCACGATTCCCTTAAATTCAGATAACGCAGGTTGCAGTCCTCTTCCAGTTGTGTGACGACATGGCAACAACCGCGCCATGAAGGCCGGCTCCGTTGCGTGTCAGTAGTTCCACTGGGCCTGGAACTCGATGCGGCTGGCCCCCTGGACGTCGGCATACGGCGCCCCTCTGGTGTTGGTCCGGTCGAAGGTCCAAGTGTACTGCACACTCAGCTCAAGATCGGTCCAGGGTGAGTACTCGAATCCAAAGTCGAGTTCGTTGACGTATTGAAAGGGCGCGTTGTTGCCGAACTTCCGTCCACCCTGGTAGTAGTGCCAGCGTGAGTAGGGGAACAGCTTTCCGCTGCCCACCCCGATCTGGTAGTTGGCCTGGAGGTATCCGCCGTTCAGCCACCCCGAATTGATCTGCGAGAAGTCGTATTTCAGGCGCGGACCCGTGCCGATGTTCCATTCGGCCTCGAACCCGAACGGCTGCGGATACCACACCGCCGTCGCGGCGACCCGGCGGTCCATCACCCCATCAGGGTCGAAGCGGGGCGTCACCGGCCTTCCATTGTAGGAGACGGTCTGGACGGAGGGGACATACCGTCCGAGGTAGCCTTGGAGACCCACCTCAACAAACTGGCCGTTCTCCAACTTGAACGGGTAGTCGGCCCGGGCAATCCAGTGCGGAAAGCCATTCAGGTCGGGCCTGTTGGCGCCCTGTCCATTGTAGGCGCCAAACGACAGCACCCCGTAGTCACCCGAACCCTTGAGCCCCGACTGCACGAGCTCCTTGAACCGCTTGCGGGCTTCCTCCGGGGCGTACATGGCGAACGCCCCGATGTCGCGTTCGCCCTCGGCCGCCGAGTTGATCGAGTCCGGCCGTTCCATCGGGGACCGGTTCTGGCTCGACTGCATGTTCACCCATCCGTACGGGACCTTGGACTGTCCCAGACGGAACCAGACCTCCCGGGAATCGGTCGGGTAGACATCGGCATAGAGGTCACGCAGCTGGACCCCCGAGGAGGAGCCTCCGCCACTGACGATGTTGGCGAAGGCGTCCACCTGGGCATACAAGGACAGGTGGGGGGACACATCCCCCGCCATCCGGAACCGGGCCCGGCGGATGGTGAACAGCGCGGTGGGGCTCACCGACGGATCGTTCGGGACGTCCAGCCCATCCGCCTCCTCATTGAGCAGCGCCGTCACCCGGAACTGCGTGTACCCGCCCACGTTGAACTTCTGGTACCATTTCTCCTTCTCCTTCGGCACCGCCGCCGCGGCAGCCTTGGCCACGGCATTGGTGGACGACGCGGTGTTGGCCACCCCTGGCGGGACCGGCACGGCGACCTCGTCCGCCTTCCCTGGAGCAGGGGTCGGCGTCGGTGCCGAGGTCGCCACACCTGGGGTTTCGACCGCAGGTTTTCCGGAATTCTCAGGCGCGCCAGCCATGTTCACCAACAGCTGGTACTCCTCGGGACTGATCGAGCCCCGGTCCCTCAGGATCTTGAAGAGCTGCAGCATCGCCGGATCCGGAGCCGCCCAACCCGGCTGGACCGCGAGCGCCAAACCCAGGAGACCGGCACCCCACTTCCGCCAGACCGGAACCATCGGCACGGACGACCGCAGCGTCACCCGATTGGAGCCAGTCACCGGATCGACACCGAACCGTTTCCCTTTCGTCACAGCATGGGTAAACGAAGTCGGGGCTGGGACTCTCTCGGCGGACTGAAGACGTCTTGGACTCATGGCGGACCCAAGGCAGCGGTCGGAGTGTTCCGAATCGGAGTCCGATTTGTTACGTTCCTGTTACGGGCCCCGTGCCAGTGGGGTTCCATGGAGGTTTCAGGCCTGAAACAAGGGGAGTTGTCACGGAGTCGTGACGCTCGCGCCATATGGCCGACACCGGTGGACCGGGATGCTGGCCGGGATGAGTCCGACATCCTACGGCACGCTGCTGATCTCCGTGGGGCTGGGCACAGCCCTGATCCACTCCGTCCAGGCAGCCGACCCCTCCCTGAACTCGACCCGTGAGACGGTGGCCCAATGGGTCCAGACCCAGCAGTTGATCTCCAAGACTCGCAGCGACTGGGAGGCCGACCGGGAACTCCTCCAGCAGTCCAAGGCCCTGTTCGAACGGGAGCTGAAGGCGGGCCAGGACGAGATGGGCAAGCAGAGCACGAACAGCTCCGTGGCCGATGTCGAGCGGCTGAAGGCCGAGACGGAGCTGAAGCGGTCGAACGAGGCGCTCGAGCGGGCCAAGGTGGCCGCCGCATCCCTCGAGACCGAGGTGAAGTCACTCCTCCCACTGCTTCCCGCGGCGGTCCTATCCACTGCCCAGCCCCTGCTCAACAAGCTTCCGGCCGACCCCAACACCACCAAGGCCGCCCCGACGGAGCGCATCCAGACGCTCGTGTCCCTCCTCAACGAGATCGACAAGTTCAACAACGCCGTGACGGTCTTCACCGAGAAGCGGAAGGGTCCCAACGGTGAGGAGGTTTCCGTGGAAACCGTCTATGCCGGGCTGGGTGCCGCCTATTTCGTCAACGAGTCCGGGGACTTCGCCGGACACGGTCGACCGGGTGCCCAGGGCTGGGACTGGACCCTTGATCCGAAGCTGGCCGATCCCGTCCGGGAGGTGATCCGGATCTATCGCAACGAGCGTACGGCGCGCTTCGTGAGCCTCCCCGCCACCGTCGAATGACCCTTCTCCTCCGTCCCATGTCCTTCCGTCCTCTCCATGCGCTCGCCCTCGGGGCGATCCTTTCCCTCGGCACCCAGGCTGCGGAGGCCGACCTCACCGGCCTCGCCAACGGAGCCCAGTCCGATCTCCAGAAGGCCCTCGCCACCCTCGCCGAGGTCCGACAGAAGATCGAGGCCGAGCGGGTCCCGATGGGACGCGAGATCAACGACCTGGAGCAGCGCCTCGCAGACCAACGGGCCGAGCTGGCGAAGGCCCAGCGCTTCCAGGAGAACCAGCTCGTCGAGCTCAACGCCCTCAAGGCGGAGGCCAAACGCCGGGCCGACGAGGTCGGCTACATCGATTCCCTCCTGACCGAATACACGCGGGCCTTCCGGTCGCGCCTCAACTTCGCCGAGGAGTCCAAGTATCTGCCAGCCGTCGAGGCGGCCGAGAAGGCCGCCGTTGCACCCGACCTGGCACCCGCGGACCGGATCGAACGCCGTACCGCCATCCTCAAGACCGCCCTCGGACGCGGCCGCTCCGCGTTGGGTGGCGAGATCTTCGAGGGCCGCGCCCTTGACCGCCAAGGCCGGGTCCAGAAGGGCAAGATTGCGCTCATCGGACCCATTTCCCTGTTTGCCGACACCGCAGGAACCACGGCTGGACTGCTGCAGATGGAGCTGAACAAGTCCGACCCCACCGTCATCGCCATCAACCCCGAGACGGAGACGGCAACCCGGGAGCTGGTGACCACGGGCAAGGGCCGGATCACCCTCGATCCCACCCTCGGGAACGCCTTCAAGCTCAGCGCGATGGAGGAGACGCTCTTCGAGAAGATCAAACACGGTGGCTGGGTCATGGCACCGCTTCTGATCCTCGGGTTCGCCACCGCCGTCGTGGCCCTGGTGAAATGGATCCAGCTCTCCCGGGTCCGCCTCGCCACGGAGAAGGATCTCCAGACCGTGCTGCAGCACCTCGGCAAGGGGGATCAGCCCGGAGCCCTGACCCATGCCCGCTCCATCCCCGGTCCCGCCGGCGAGCTTCTGTCCGCCGCCGTCGAGCACTCGGACGAGAAGAAGGAATACATCGAGGAGGTCATGTACGAGAAGATGCTCGGCTGGCGGATCCGACTCGAACGCGGTCTTCCCTTCCTGGCGCTGACCGCCACCACCGGCCCCCTGTTCGGACTGCTCGGCACCGTCATGGGCATGATCGCGCTCTTCAAGCTCATCTCCAGCTTCGGCAGCGGGGATCCCAAGGTGCTGGCCTCCGGCATCTCCGAGGCCCTCATCGCCACCGCCTCGGGCATGATGGTCGCCATCCCCGCCCTGCTCCTCCACGCGTTCCTCAGCCGCAAGGCCAAGGGGATCATGGGCAGCCTCGAGCAGACCTCGGTCGGCTTCATCAACGGCCTTCCCGAGCAGAACCCGTTCGCCTGACCCCTCGCCGGCCAGCCGATGAACGCCTTCGTCCAGGAACTCCTCCACGCGTGGTCCACCGGAGGATGGGTGATGATCGCCCTCGCGGTCCTCGGGGTGATCATCTACGGCACGGCCGCCTACCTCGTCGTCAACCTCTACCACCGCCGGATCACCCGCATCAGCGATGCCGACATGCGTCGCTGGGTGGGGGATCCGGCCAATGCCCCGGGCGAGTTCCGGGAGCTGATCCGATACACGCAGGATGAAGTGCGCTCGCTGGAGGACATCGAGGGCCGATTCCGCGAGATCGAGTCGAGCAAGGTCTCGGAGGTCGACCGCCGGATCACCTTCCTGAACGTCATGGTGGTCGGCGCCCCCCTCTTCGGACTGCTCGGCACCGTCCTGGGCATGCTCCTCACCTTCAAGGCGATCGGCATCGGCGGTGGCTCGGCCTCCGAGATCGTCTCCAAGGGCATCAGCGAGGCACTGGTCGCGACCCAGACCGGGATGATGGTGGCGATCCCAGGCCTCATTGCGGCCTACATCGCCAAGATCCTCCGGAACGAGTTCGTCTCGTTCCTCGCCCGACTCGAGACCATCACGCTCCGCCACTTCCGCCCCCAGTTCCACGGCATGACCCGCGTGTTCACGAAGCCCACGGGACAGAAACCCTCCTGACCCTCCTCCCGCCCCCCTCTCCATGAAGTTCCGCCGCCACCTCGCCGAGGCCGAGGAGAACATCGACCTGAACCTGATCCCGCTCATCGACGTGATCATGTTCCTCCTGATCTTCTTCATCTCCACCACCAGCTTCGTCGAGGAGCCCGGGGTCACGGTCGACAAGCCCCAGGCCGCCAGTGCCCGTCAACTCGAGAAGAACAGCATCATCTTCGCCGTCACCTCCGACGGAAAGGTCGCCTACGGCGGCAAGGAGATCGGGCTCGGCGGTGTCCGCCCCACCGTGAAGCGCCTCTGCGCCAAGGAACCGCTGCCGGTCGTGATCCAGAGCGATGAGAACTCCAAGTCGGGGGTCCTAATCCGGGTGATCGACGAGGCGAAACTGGGTGGCGCCAAGGACGTGAGCCTGGCCACCGAGAAGGGCTGAGCCCCGATACCGGCATGCGGAAGGTCTACCAGCATACGGACTCCCAACGGGGCCTGTGGATCGCCATGGCGACGTCGGTCGCCATGACGTTCGGCATCTTCCTCATCCTGCCGTTCACCCATGTGGTGGCCCGGCCGGAGCGGACCCTCGAGCTGCGGAAGGCGAGCGTCGCCGACATCCCGCCACCGGCGGAGGAAGAACCCCCACCGCCGCCCGAGGAGGAGAAGCCCCAGGAGGACACCCCACCGCCGCCTTCCCTCGCGGACGTCCCCCAACAGGTTCCGGTCATGGCCGACCTCGATGTCGCCGTGGGCGGTGGCGGCTTCCTGCCCGGATTCAGCAGCCTCGCCGGCTCCCAGGCCGCCCAGGAGACGGAGGGCGTCGCCGAGGCCTTCAGCGCGGCCGATCTCGAGGAGCGCCCCCAGGCCACCGCCCAGACCCCACCCGCCTACCCGGCCGAGCTCCGCAAGGCCAAGGTCGAGGGCAGCGTCACGGTGGCGTTCGTCGTCGACGAGAACGGCCGTGTCGAGGATGCCCGGGTGGAGAAGTCCAGCCATCCCGAGTTCGAGAAGTCCGGTCTGGAAGCGATCCGCAAGTGGCGCTTCCGCCCCGGCCGCAAGGAAGGCCAGGCCGTCCGGACCTACCTCGTGCAGACCTTCCGTTTCCGCCCCCCGGGCAATTGACCGATGAGAACCCCCATCCTCCTCCCCGCCCTCGCGACCGTTGTCCTGTCCCTGCCCCTCGCCGCAGCGGATCCGACCCCGCCCTCCGGACAGACCCCCGCCGCCTTCGCACCGGTCGCCGCCGCCAACCCCCTGGCGTCGATGTGGAACGATCCCGAGTTCCAGCGCCGCATGCTGGGCAGCTATGGGATGAAGTCGGAGATCGAGCCGCGCATGACGCCTGACGAGCAGGCCGTGTATCGCGACAAGATCGTGCCCGCACTCCGTGGCGAGGCCAAGGCGGCCATCGACCTGCTCAAGGATCGCGCCAAGCCGGGAGCGACCGCGCAGTTCGACTTCGCCCTCGGCAACGTCTACTTCCAGAACGACGACCTCACCAACGCCATCACGTCCTTCGAGGCGGCCATCGGCAAGTTCCCGGACTTCCTCCGCGCCCAGAAGAACCTCGGCTTCGCCTACCTCCGCACCGGCCAGTTCGAGAAGGCCGTGCAGCCCCTGTCGAAGACTCTCTCCCTGGGCGGACCCGACGGGAAGGTGTTCGGGTTCCTGGGCTACTGCTACGGCAACCTGGGTCGGAACGCCTCCGCCCTGGGGGCCTATCAGCAGGCCCTGCTGTTCGAGCCCGACAACCTCGACTTCAAGCTCGGCCTGGTGAAGAGCGCGATCGGCCTCGGGTCCTACGACCAGGCGCTGGCGCTTCTCGACGAGGTCCTGCAGCAGCATCCCGAGCGCGACGCCCTCTGGGCCCTGCAGGCCAATGTGTTCGTGCAGAAGGGCCAGATGGACAAGGCCGCGGTGTCGCTCGAGATGCTGCGGCGCCTCGGCAAGGCCACCCCCGCCCAGCTCCTGATGCTTGGGGACCTGTACCTGAACCAGGAGGCGCGGGACCTGGCCCTCGGCGCCTACAACGAAGCGGTTGAGAAGGGTCCAGGAACCAACCTTCCGAAGGCCCTGCGGGCGGCCGACATCCTCGCCTCGCGCAGCGCGTTCAAGGAGGCCTCCGACCTGCTCGAGAAGATCCGCTCCACGGCCGGCACCGCCCTGACCGGCAACGACGAGCTCAAGTGGTACAAGCTGTCGGCCAAGGTGGCGCTGGGGACCGGGGACGGCACCAAGGCCATGGAGATGCTCGAGGGCGTCATCCAAAAAAACCCGCTCGACGCCGAGGCGCTGATCATGGCCGGCGACTACTACGCCCGGAACGGCCAGCCCGAGAAGGCGCTGTTCCGCTACGAGACCGCCGGAAAGATCGATGGATTCGAGGCCGATTCCCTCGTCAAGCAGGCCCAGCTGATGGTTTCCACACGGAAGTACGAACCGGCCCTCGAACTCCTGCGCAAGGCCCAGAAGGTCAAGCCCCGCGACAACGTCCAGCGCTACCTCGAGCGGGTCGAACAGGTCGCCCGCAACGCGAGCCGCCGGTCCTGAACGGGCACGACCGTCCCATCCCAACCTCCTTGTGGATTCCATCCTCTCCAAGGCCCGCCTCGGCTGGGCACTGACCCTGTTGCTGCTGGTCTGGACCGTGTCGACGGTGCACGCCCAGGAGACCGGAACGTTGTCCGGCATGGTCGTGAACAGCTGGGACGGCCGTCCCCTGCCCGGGGTGATCATCACCGTGCGGGGCACCGTGCTGGCCACCACCTCCGACGTCACAGGCCGGTATCGCCTGGAAGGCGTTCCCGCCGGAGAGCACAGCGTGCGCTTCAGCAAATCCGGCTTCGCCCAGGCCACCGCTACCGGTGTTAGGGTGGCCCCGGGACTCGTCCGGGAACTGCCCGGCGCTCTGCGTCCGGAGTTCTTCGAGATGGAGGAATACGAGGTCACGGCCGAGGAGTTCCAGGTCGAGGCCCTCGAGATCATCGAGCAACGGCAGGCCTCGACCTCCTTTCTCGACGCCATCAGCTCCGAGCAGTTCCGTCGACTTGGGGCGACCGACGCCGCCCAGATCATCACAAAACTCCCCGGCACCACGGTGGTCGGCGGCAAGTTCGCGGTCATCCGCGGCCTCAGCGACCGCTACAACATCACCGAGCTGAACGGCGCGCAGATCCCGACAGCCGATCCGTACCGCCAGGGAGCCCCGCTCGACATCATCCCCGCCTCAATGATCCGGGAGATCTCCGTCAGCAAGACCTTCACCCCGGACCTCCCGGGCGGGTTCGCCGGCGGTCTGGCGAACATCGTGACGAAGTCGTTCCCGGATAGGTTCTTCCTGCAGCTCGAATTGGGCGTCGAATACAACACCCAGTCCACGCTGAACCCCAACTTCCTCGCCTCGGCGGGAAGCCCCTTCGACTGGGCTGGTTTCGGGGACGATGCCCGGGCGCTGCCGTCGGCACTGGATGGCCAGACGGGGTCGACCCTGAGGCGACCCATCAAGGCCCCGGCCAACCAGACCCCCGCCCAGGCGAAGCAGCGGGCCGACCAGGCGAACAAGCTCCAGACCGCGCTCAACTCGTTCCAGGACTACAACTTCGCCGGAACCCCCCAGGCGCCTCCTCCCAACTACTCCGGAAACTTCTCGGTGGGCGACACCATCGACATCAATGGACACGACTTCGGGTACTTCGTCGGAGGCGTCTACCGTCGTAAATGGACCTTCTACGACGACGGTGTGCAGGGCCGGTACCGCCCCATCGGAGTCGACACCATCGCCCCCTACTCGCAGTTCCAGGACCCCCGAGGCGTCATGGAGGTCAACTGGGCCAATGTCATCAACCTCGCCTACGAGATCATCCCGGAGGACCACACCGTCGGGTTCACCTTCTACTGGAACCAGAGCGGTGAGGACACCGCGCGCCGGCAGGTCGGGCACATCGAGAACTTCGAGCCCACTGTCGACCTCAACATGATCCAATGGATCCAGCGTCAGATCCATGCCTTCCAGATCAAGGGTGACGACCACTTCGAGGACTTCCTCGACCTCCGGACGGACTGGCTGGTGTCGATCGCCAACACCTCCCAGGACGAGCCTGATCTGAAGTACTTCAACTACGGGTATCCCGAATATGGGGTCGATCCGGTCTTCTCGAACTCGATCCCAGAGCCGATCTTCCCCACGCGCTTCTACCGGACCGTCGAGGAGGACAGCATCTGGGCCGCGCTCAACAACAAGATCCCGTTCAAGCAGTGGGCGGGCGAGGAGTCCTTCTTCAAGTTCGGCGGGGGCTACAATGGGGCGGAACGGGAGTTCGAGGAGCAGACCTTCCAGTTTGCCGGCACCACCGGATGGGGCACGCCACCGACCCCCAACAACTACTTCACCCCGGGCAACCTTCTCTACACCACCCAGACCACAACACGGGGCACCAACTACAACTTCCAGCGCTGGTTCCAGGAAGGCATCTCTCCGGCTTCCTACAGCGGTGAGCGGGACATCCCCGCCGGGTATGCGATGGTCGAACTACCGGTGGCCGAGGACTGGAAACTCCTCGGCGGTGCCCGCCTCGAGAACACCTACCTCACGATCAAGGGCGACGGAGGCGCCGCCGGAACAGCATCCTCGATCATCAACGAGCTCGATGTGATGCCGGCATTGAGCGCCACCTATTCAATCCGGACCAACATGGATGTCCGCGTCAGCTTCAGCCAAACTGTCGCACGCCCGTCCTTCCGGGAAATGGCGCCGTACCGGTCCTATGACCCCTCCGGAAACATGATCATCGAGGGCAATCCCAACCTGATCATGACGCACATCGACAACTACGACCTGCGCTGGGAGTGGTACCCCAAACCCGGGGCCGTGCTGTCGGTCAGCCCGTTCTACAAGACCCTGCGGAATCCCATCGAGAAGGTCGCCCTGACCTTCGGCGGTGGCATCGTGACCTTCGAGAACCGCCAGGAAGCCCAGCTCTACGGCGTCGAGTTCGAGGCCAACACCAAGCTGGATTTCATCGACGATGCCCTCGACGAGTTCAGCACTGGATTCAATTTCGCCTTCATCCAATCCGAGGTCCGGCTGACGGCCACCGAACTTGCGAACGAAAAGGTCCTCTTCCCGAATGTCTCCGCGACCCGGCCTCTCTACGACCAGTCGCCCTGGATCGTGAACTACGACTTCACGTACGATCGGAAGGCCTCCGGCACCACGGCAACGATCTCGCTCACCGCCGTCGGACCGTATGTGTTCATCGTCGATCGCGCGGGTCCCGACGTCTATGCGTTCCCGCCGATGCAGCTGAACTTCGTGGTCACCCAACGCCTCGCCGAGCACTGGAAGCTCCGCCTCGCGGCGCGGAACATCCTGAACTCCCCGCAGGTCATGTCCTACGGCGACCAGGAAGGCGGACCCATCTACTCGTCCTCGACCACCGGCATCCTCATCGGTCTGACCATGACCTACGAGTACTGAGCCGGGACCCCAGGGGACGTCCTTTCACGGAGCGCTTGCCGAGAACGGGTACGGCCCCACTGTCCGTTGGATGCTCTCCGGATCGAGTCACCGAACTGCCGTCTGTCCCTTCACTGGACGCTCGTCGAGACCGGCGTCGGCCCCGTCTGAGACTGGGAAACACACGGACCGTGTCATGGCGGCCCGTGAATTCATCAGCCAGTACCAATCCGAGACCGGGAAGGACGGCACAGACATCGATCCGGCAGGACGGATGGGGAGGGTGGAGCAGGAGCTGACGTCGACGGGTACCTACACCCACACAACATCCGAACTCGAGTGGGCCGGTCGTGTCGCGTGGCGCAACAGCACCCGATGCGTCGGCCGCCTCTACTGGAAGTCCCTTCGCGTCCTCGATGCCCGGGATGCCATCACCCTGGAGCAGCAGGAGAAGGCCATCCGGCGCCACCTGCGCCTGGCCACGCACGGAGGTGCGATCCGGCCGGTGATGACCGTGTTCGCTCCCGACCATCCCGGCAAACCAGGTCCTCGGATCCGGAACCACCAGTTGATCCAGTATGCGTGGTGGGAGGATCTAGGCGTCGGGGACCGGGCCAATGCGGAACTCACCCGGTTCCTGATCGGGAAGGGCTGGCAACCGCCGGCAACCCGGTGCGCCTTCGATGTTCTGCCCGTCTGGATCGAGACCCCTGTTGGATCCGGCAGCCTGATCCAGTGGCACCCGGAGGAGATCCTGCGTATCGCCATCCGTCATGGTCGCCATCCATCACTGGAGCAATTGGACTGGAGCTGGCATGCGGTCCCGGCCCTGAGCGATTTCCGGCTGGAGGCCGGGGGAATCGTTTACCCCACCGCGCTGTTCAATGGCTGGTACATGGGGACTGAGATCGGCGCGCGGAACCTGGTCGATCCCGACCGCTATGACGGGCTCGACGCACTGGGTCGCGTCCTGGGACTCGACCAGTCCCGCGAGGACACCCTGTGGCGGGACGAGGCCCTCGTGGTTCTGAACCAGGCGGTGCTCGAGAGCTTCTCGAAGGCTGGGGTCACCATGATCGACCACCACACCGCCACCATGGACTTCATGAAGTTCTGCGATCGCGAACAGCGATCCGGCCGTGAGGTCCAGGCGGACTGGTCCTGGATGATTCCGCCCATCAGCCCCGCCGCCACCCGGGTATGGAACGCGGACTGGCCGAGCAAGGAACAGGATCCGCGCCTCGCACAAAACGTGCCGATGATGGACCTGTGATCATCGTTCCGGCTGATCCGCCGGAAGAACTTCAACCTCCTCCTCTTCCCTGTTTCCCCTTCTTCCTCTGCGTCTCCGCGTCCCCGTGTGAGTCTCCCCTCTTCCACTCCGCGTGCCGTCCACCGAACATGGGGCCTGGACACGAAAAAGGGGCCGGGCATTGCTGCCCGGCCCCTCTGTTTAGATCAGACCGACCTCAGTTCGAGGAGCGGTAGAACCTGACCTGAGATCCCAGCGGGATCGTGTACGGGCTGGTCGCACCTGGGACATC